>CAZNGI010000075.1:0-3180 GCA_964572505.1 uncultured Methanotrichaceae archaeon
TATCATTGTAATCATCCTCTCAGCTTCATCCTTTGAGAAGATACCCACCATCCACGGGGAGGGCAACACCGGTGATGAAGCTGGCCTCCTCCGACAATAGAAATAGCACGGCTCGAGATATCTCCTCGGGTCTACCCAGCCGATTCATAGCGTGAGCTTTCACGAGGGCCTCGAAGTTTTCTTCGCCCATCTTCTCAAATAATGGGGCTGTAAGCTCGGTGCAGACATAACCCGGACAGACAGCATTGACCCGAATGTTTTGCATGGCGTAATCCAGGGATAGGGATTCGGTGAGGCCGATAAGCCCGAACTTGCTTACGTTATAAGAGGTACGGGTGCGGAACGCATTCAAACCGCCTACAGAAGATATGTTGACTATGCTTCCCCCGCCTCTGGCCAACATCTGCTCGACAGCGGCTTTGCAGCAGTTGAACGCGCCTGTGAGGTTCACTTTCATAGTGGCAGTCCAGTCCTCCAGATCCGTGTTCAGGACGTCGTTTCGGGAGGGGTTGATGGCAGCATTGTTCACCAGGCCGTAAACTGGCCCAGATGCTCTCATGACCCGGTCAAATACCTCATTTACCCTGTGTTGATCGGAGATGTCACACTGGTGGCAGAAAAACCGATCGCCATTGGGGTCTGCCTCCCCACAAGTCGCCTCCCCCCGACTTTCCTCCAGCTTCTCCAACCTCCGCCCAAGGATGTGGACAGAAGCGCCTTCGGCGTGCAGGTCTTTGGCTATCTGCTTGCCGATGCCGGTTCCGCCGCCGGTGACGATCACGGTCTTGCCGGCGAACCGATTCTTGTAAAATTCTGGATGCAACATCTCTTCTCATCTATGAGATCGCCTTTATATAACATATGCGAAAAGGCACGCCCCACAATTTCGGCAACATGCACCGTATCGGCTCAATTCAAAATAGGCTCAGCGTTCCCGGCCTTGGGGTGGAGGTGGAGCAGAACGCCAAGAAGGCCCTCTCCATAAGCGATCGGGGCTACGTTTGCATATTGCCCTAAAAACTTTTATACGCTGTCCGACAATCTTCGATGCGGATGTGATCTGATGCCGTTGGACCCAAGCTTGATAGTTGCTGCTGCCGTTCCATTTCTCGTCAAGGGAGCGGAATCCTTCTCGAAGACAGCGGGCGAGAAGCTGGCCGGGAAGGTCGCAGAAATTTGCCGGACGATTGAGACCAAATTCAAGGGCGACTCTTATGCCGAGGAGACTCTAGCTCGCTCCAAAGATAAGCCCGAGTCAGAGGATCGTCAGGCAGCGCTCAAAGGTGTCTTGGCGGAGAAGATGGTGGAGGATCGGAGTTTCGCAGATCAGGTGACGAAGCTCGTTGAGGAAGCGCTGAAAGAGCAGCGAGGTCAGGCTCGTTCGGTCTTCGACCAGAGCGGTCAAACTGTCCACGGCAATCAGACGAACATCGCTGGAGACGTCCGGGGTCCGGTTCTGTCTGGGACCTTCAGCGGGCCGGTGAACGCCAGGAAGAACGAGTAAAGACGGAAAGTCATGACTGACAAATCGAACTTCGACCAGCAAGGTCAGACCGTACACGGATCGCAGATCAACGTTGCTGGTGACATTCATGGTGACGTAATCCAGACGAAGGAGCAGTTACCAGTCCCTCGCCAGATTCCGCCGCCTCCACAGGACTTTACCGGCAGGGACGAGGAGCTCGATGATATCCTGAACGGATTCGAGCAGGGCGTGACCATTGCTGGCCTCAGGGGTCTTGGCGGCATCGGCAAGACGGCGCTCGCCTTCGTCCTCGCCCAGAAACTCCGAGATCGCTATCCTGACGGCCGGTTGATGGTGGATCTGAAGGGCACAAGCACTTTTCCACTCCCACCGGCCGAGGCCATGGCTCAAGTCATCCGCTCTTATCATCCTACCGCCAACCTGCCCGATGACGAAACCGGACTGAGAGGGCTTTACCTCTCGGTTCTGAACGGAAAACGGGCACTACTTCTGCTGGACAACGCCGCCGCCGACCGTCAGGCGAGATCCCTGCTCCCGCCTGCTACCTGTGGAGTGCTTGTCACCTCGCGCCGGAAGTTCACCCTGCCCGGCCTTGCAGCCAAAGACCTGGGCACCCTGAAGCCTGAGAAGGCGGTCGAGCTTCTGATAAAAGTCTGGAACTCTGCCTCACCGTCATATGCGTCTGGTGTAGCAGATGATGCTTTGAGGGAGATTGCCAGGTTATGCGGCCATCTGCCGCTGGCTTTGAGAGCTGCGGGCAGCTTCCTTGCCAACACTCCTGACCTGAACCCTTCCGATTATGCCGAGCGGCTGAGGGACGAACGCACCCGGCTGGAGCGTCTCGGGTCTGAGGGGGTGGACCTGGACGTGGAGGCCAGCTTCAATTTGAGCTATGCTCGACTTTCGGCCGAAACGGCGCGGGCATTCCGGATGATGACAGCGTTTCCCGCCGACTTCGACGCCTTGGCCGAAGAGGCGGTCTGCGTGGATGAAGACCATCGGCATTTGAGCGAGCTGGTCAGGTGGAGCCTTGTGGAGTACCAGGCTTCTGGGCAGGATGGGGTGGGTCGATATCGCCTCCACGACCTGTCGCGGCTTTTTGCCTCCGCCCGCTTGGAGGAAGAACGTGGCGATACCGGCCGCGCCGCCGCCCGTCAGCGGCACTCAGAGCACTACATGAAAATGCTCTCTTACGCCGACGAGCTCTACCTTAAGGGCAGAGAGGGCATTTTGGACGGGCTGAGGTTGTTCGACCTCGAGTGGGCCAACATCCAGGCTGGCCAGGCATGGGCAGAGGAGAGGATGACCTCGGAGGATGACAGCGTTTCTGATGGAACTCTCAAGTCAGCGCTTCGGCTGTCAAGCTCTTATCCGGATGCGGGGTCATACGTTCTGGATCTACGCCTGCACCCAAATGAGAAGATTCGCTGGCTGAAGATTGCTATTGTAGCCGCCCAGCAGTTGAAGGACCGAAATATGGAGGGAGCTCATCTGGGCAGCCTGGGCCTAGCCTACGCCGACCTTGGCGAGACCCGGCGTGCCATCGAGTTCTACGAACAGCGTATTGCCATCGCCCGCGAGATCGTCGACAGAAGGGGAGAAGGTGCCGCCCTGGGCAACCTGGGCATTGCATACAAGAACCTTGGCGAGACCCGGCGTGCCATCGAGTTCTACGAACAGCGTATTGCCATCGC
>CAZNGI010000075.1:3280-11537 GCA_964572505.1 uncultured Methanotrichaceae archaeon
GGGCCTAGCCTACGCCGACCTTGGCGAGACCCGTCGTGCCATCGAGTTCTACGAAAAGCACCTTGCCATCGCCCGCGAGATCGGCGACAGAAGGGGAGAAGGAAACGCCCTGGGCAACCTGGGCAACGCCTACGCCGACCTTGGCGAGACCCGTCGTGCCATCGAGTTCTACGAAAAGCACCTTGCCATCGCCCGCGAGATCGGCGACAGAAGGGGAGAAGGAAACGCCCTGGGCAACCTGGGCAACGCCTACGCCGACCTTGGCGAGACCCGTCGTGCCATCGAGTTCTACGAAAAGCGTATTGCCATCGCCCGCGAGATCGGCGACAGAAGGGGAGAAGGAAACGCCCTCTTTAACATGAGTCTCTCTCTGGACAAGCTCGATAAACGTGCTCAAGCTATAGAATGCGCTTCAACCGCCCTGAAAATCTACGAGGAGATCGAAAGCCCGCACGCTGAAACGGTGAGACGAAAGCTGGCGGAATGGCAGGACCAGAGTTGATTCTAAAGGGAAGTTGGGAAAATGGCAAAAATGGGAGGATGAAAGGGTCGGAGGTCGCCCTTCCCCCGCCCGGCCGTTCAGCACTTGGACTTTCCGCTGTTGGCACCGATGACGATCTCATTTCCGATGTCGGTCTTGATGTGCCACTCTGGCTCCTCGGCCTCCGGGGTCGATGGCCAAAAGAGGCTCAGCTCGACGAAGGTGCTGCCGCAGCGCATCGACTTCATGGCGGCGATCGCCTCCTCATAATCCACCATGTACCGGTCGAAGGGCAGAAGCCCTGCGGGACGGTCCACCTCCACGTTCGGGGTCATCCCAATCATGGGAGCTTGGGCGACGTAGTAGGTGTAGCATTTTCCGTCCGCGCCCCTCTCGGTCACGTCCCATCCGAGGACGTCCTCCGCTGACTGGCCGGCGGAGTTGTTGATCCGGGCCACCTTTGAGATGAGGCCTTCGGACTCAACCGCGGGGTCGCACCCGTCCTTCATGGTCCATCGGCTGCAGTCGGAGGGCTGGCATTCGCCATTGAGGTACCTCTGCTCGCTGCATTCAGAGCCGTCGTCGAAGACGCAGGCCGCGTACTTTACAGTGAAGGTTCCCATATCCTCCACCCGGTTCTCGATTTTGTAGCCTTGCTTTTCGCAGTAGGTGAAGTTCTGGCCGCACTCGCCCCGATAGAATGCCCAAGCCTCGCAGACCGACCCGTCAGGGAAGACGCAGTATCCGACCTGCCCACCGGTTTCGGGGTTGGTTCTGGTCTCTGTGTCGTACCCCAGAGCATGGCAGTAGACCGAGGAGGGGTTTGGTATTCCCATCGCAGCTGGCACCGCGAGAAGGGCCAAAGCCAGAAATACAATTTTGGATATGTTCATCAAATTCACCTCTCTTGCATAACGAGGTCGTCGGAGTATATAAGAATTTTTGAATGTTGATCGGTTGTGGCGTTGCGTCCCTCTTGTATCCTCTTGTACAATTCTCCGTTTTCTGCATCTTTTGAATAGGCTGCTCTGGCATCTTCTGTGATGGCCTCTCTGGTGGCCTCCAAGGTATCAAGGGAAATTTGATATAGAGACAGGGGCCAGGTCGTTTATGGGAGGGGTCTAGGATAAAAGAGGAGATCTGGATCGAGAAGTACAGGCCTACGAGCCTGGAGGACGTGGTGGGCCAAGAGGAGATAGTCAAGAGGCTCAAGTCCTACGTCAGGAGCAGAAACGTCCCCCATCTTCTATTCTCGGGGCCCCCGGGGGTGGGAAAGACCGCGGCCGCCATCAGCATGGTGAGGGAGCTCTTCGGCGACGACTGGAGGGCGAACTTCATCGAGCTGAACGCCAGCGACGAGCGCGGGATCGATGTTGTGAGGCACAAGGTCAAGGACTTCGCCAGGACCGCGCCCCTGGGCGACGCCGAGTTCAAGGTGATATTCCTCGACGAGGCCGACGCCCTCACCAACGACGCCCAGAGCGCCCTCAGGAGGACGATGGAGCGGTACAGTTCCATCTGCAGGTTCGTCCTGTCGTGCAACTACTCCTCCAAGATAATCGAGCCGATCCAGTCGAGGTGCGCCGTCTACAGGTTCAGGTCCCTCTCCGACGAGGCCGTCACCGAGAGGATGAAGAAGATCGCCAAGGACGAGGGCGTCAAGGTGACAAAGGGGGGGATGGGAGCGATAGTCTACGTCGCCAGAGGCGACATGAGAAAGGCGATCAACGCTCTGCAGGCGGCATCTCTGATGGAGGATTCCGTGACTGAGGAGACGATCTATCAGATCACCGCCACCGCTCGGCCCGAGCAGATAAGAGAGCTTATTGAGTCCGCCATCGCTGGCAAGTTCACCCAGGCTAGAAGCCTCCTCGACGAGCTACTTTTGGTCCAGGGGCTCTCGGGAGAGGACGTCATAATCCAGATCCACCGGCAGATGCTCAGCCTCATGGACTCAGACGACCTTCCCGCCTCTACCATAGTCAGGCTGATGGACAGGATCGGAGAGATCGACTTTCGGATGACGGAAGGCGCCAACGAGCGGATACAGCTGGAGGCGCTCCTCGCCTACTTCGCCCTAGCCGGATCTGAAGGAAAGTGAGGTGAAGCGAACTCCATGGACCCGATCCCCATTTTTTGGGCGGCCGCGACCCTCACCATCGTAATGGTCTGTGCTGTTCTGGCGGTGAGATACGGGGTGGAGATCGCAGTCGGGGTCTTCGCCGCCCTGACGGTTCTTGCAAACCTCATCGCCGTCAAGACGATCACCTTCGGCCCGTTCATCGCGCCAGCGGCGGTTCTGGTCTACGCCTCCACATTCCTCATGACCGACATTTTGAGCGAGCTCTTCGGAAAGGAGAAGGCAAGGCTAGCCGTCTGGACCGGCTTTATCGCAAACCTCGTGATGCTCGTCTCAATTCTGATCGCTGTTCGGTGGTCGGCATCGCCGGTGATGGACCCGGGACTTGCAACCTCCTTCGATGCGATATTCGGCTTTGCCCCTCGGGTGATCGCAGCCTCGATGGCCGCATATCTCGTGAGCCAGCATCACGACGTCTGGGCTTACGGCTTCTGGAGAGAGAAGACCGGAGGAAGGCATCTATGGCTCAGGAACAACGCCTCGACGATGGCGTCCCAGCTGATCGACACAGTGATCTTCATCAGCCTCGCCTTTTACGGCATTCTTCCAAACTCCGTCCTAATGCAGCTGATGGTGGGCCAGTATGTGATAAAGCTCCTGATCGCGGCCCTGGACACGCCCTTCATGTACATGGCGGTGGCGGCGGCCCGAAGAGCGGAGTGAAGGAAGGACCCTCCCGCGCGCCCCCGGAGGCCCGACCCGAATTCCGCCAGCTGTTTTTTTTTCGTTTCGATTTCGAGATATCTGGCTTTGGAATCTGAGGAAGACCGAAACGCTTATCGCCGGTATGAACCTGATATTGTAAAAACGAAGTTGGAATGTTATTGGAGGAAGAAGATATGCCAGAGTTTGCAAACCCCTTTGCGGGTCTAGCCAACGACCGGAAGCTCACCGGTGAGGAGCTGATCAGAGCCGTGAGGTACATGGTCGCCGCCGAGTACGAGGCGGTCCAGCTCTATATGCAGCTGGCGGAGTCGACGGACGACGAGCTGGCCAAGGCGGTCCTGGTGGACATCGCCGACGAGGAGAGGGTCCACGCCGGGGAGTTTCTGAGGCTCCTCAAGGAGCTGGCCCCCGACGAGGAGGAGTGGTACCAGGAAGGGTACGAAGAGGTCGAGGAGATCATCGAAGACCTGAGAGAGTAGATGGGGCTGGGGATCTGTCCGAATTTATCGGGCCGACGATCTAACGCTAGAGGATGTGACTAAGATGAGACTGAAACTGATTTTGACCCTGCTGATGCTGACGGCGTTGGCGATACCCGCTGTAGCGGACGAGGTGGACGATCTCATATCGGATCTAAAGGACTCGGATTCGGGAGTCCGAGCGAGTGCTGCCATTGATCTCGGTGAGATAGGCGATACTAGAGCGGTTGATCCTCTGATCTCTGCTTTGAAGGATGACAAGGACTCATATGTCCGAAATAAGGCTGCCGAGGCTCTCGGCAAGATCGGTGATACCAGGGCGGTTGATCCTCTTATCCAGGCTCTGAAAGATGAATCTGAGACGGTTCGAGGCAGTGCTGCGGGGGCTCTCGGCAAGATCGGTGATACCAGGGCGGTTGATCCTCTTATCCAGGCTCTAAAAGATAAGGAGTGGAGTACCCGCTCCAGTGTTGCGGGGGCTCTCGGAGAGATGGGCGATACCAGGGCGGTTGATCCTCTTATCCAGGCTTTGAAAGATAAGGAGTGGATGGTTCGGTACGAGGCGGCTATGGCCCTCGGCAAAATTGGCGATGCTCGGGCTGTTGATCCACTCATCAAGGCTCTGAAAGATAAGGAGTGGATGGTTCGGTCCGGGGCGGCTTGGGCCCTCGGTGAAATTGGCGATGCCCGGGCTTTTGATCCTCTGACCACAGCACAGAAGGACGACGATCCACGGGTCCAAGCGGAAGCCGCTAGGGCTCTCGAAAATATCAAAGGCCCTGAGCCTATCGAAAATACCGAAGACACCGAAAAAAGCCCACTACCCCTATCGATAGGAGCCGTATCCCTGATTGCGGCTGCTCTCTTCGTTAGGGCCAGGAGGTTCTGACCACCCACGAGAGAGTATCACCACTCTTTCCCAGCCAGAATCTATTTTTGGTGTTGAAATGCGTTTATTACAAGGGCCACGCCTTTTAAGGAGTAATGTGATTTTTTTGGATATAGAGATGAGAAAACCGGCGATCTTCACTATTCTTTTGCTGCTGGCCTCCGCGACCGGCTCCGTTTGCGAGAGTGGTTCCCCAATTGAGTCTGATCCGCCCAAAATAAATGCCACCGGAATGGTATACAACGTTGTGGACGGAGACACCTTCAACGTCACCGATTTCGGCAGAGTCAGGCTGGCGGACGTCGACTCGCCAGAGATGGGCACCCCGGAAGGCGAGGCTGCAAAGCTCTACACTCAGCTCCACCTTGAGGGAAAAACGGTCCGCCTGGACGTGGACGATTCGAAGGGGACCGACCAGTACGGCCGATGGATCTGCGTCGTCTACCTGGAAAGCCCATTGGGTGAGGTCGGCGAGAACTTCAACCGAATGCTGGTGGACGACGGTTTTGCAGTTGTAAAGGATTACAAAGACAACGAGTTCGATCCGTTGGACTGGTGGCCCGCCTTTCGTCAGGTGGTCATCGGCGAGGTGGAGCTGAACCCGGTCGGCGACGACAACGAGGCTGGATGCGAGTGGGTGCAGATCTTCAACCGAGGCGAGGAGGAGGTGGACGTCGGCGGCTGGACCCTTTCCACCACCAGCGGAAGATCTGTCACTCTGACCATCCCCGAAGGGACCGCCATCGAGCCTGGCGAGAGCTACCTGGTGACCAGGGAGTGCCGATGGCTGGACAACTCCGACGAATCGATCGTCCTGACGACCGATTCGAACCTGGAGGTGGATAGGACCCTGCCCCTAAGCGACAACGATAACGACGGCCAGGTCTGGTTTTTGACTGACGAAGATGTCCCCAAGTGGCGTTACGGTTGGCCATGATTGGAGGGGTGATTCATGAAGATCCTCTCAGGATTGGTGATCTCTTTGGTTCTGGCGGCCCTTTTGGCCGGGGCCGGGTGTCTGGAGCGGGGGCCGCAGGAGGACGCCCAGTCCCAAACGAGCGGCTCAAAAGGTATGTCGGAAGCTCCGACGACGGAGGTCTCTGGAGTGGTGACGAAGGTCGTCGACGGCGACACCTTCGACGTCGAGGGGTTCAGTAGGGTCAGGCTTGCAGACGTCGACGCCCCCGAGATGGACACTCCAGAGGGGAAGGCCGCCAAGTTCTTCGCAGAGACCTGGCTTCTCGGCGAGACGGTCCAACTGAACGTGGACGACCTCGGAGGAAAGGACAGATACGGACGGTGGGTTTGCGTCGCCTACGTCGAAGATCCCGAGACCGGCACCCTGATCAACTTCAATAGCATGCTGGTGACGTCAGGTTATGCTGTGGTGAAGGACTTCAAAGACAACGAGTTCGATCCGAGAGGGTGGGGTCCGGCCTCTATCGGCCGATAGATGCCCATAGGGTCGAGACGGAATGGGTCGATCGGCGCAAGCGCAGGCCGCCGATTCCCCCGCCCACTTTCCTTTAGTCCGAACCCCGTTGTGATAAAGAATCCAGGTTCTCCCGCGCCCTCTGAGTGTAATGGTGGCCTGGCCCCAGGAACTGCTGAAAGACCCGGAAGGCCCGCTGATAGCTATCTTTAGCGCCGTCGAGGTCGCCCATCTCCTGGAGGACCTCGCCAAGGTTGTTGAGCCGGATGGCGGTCTTGAAGTGGTTGGGCCCGTAGGCATCCCTATCTATGGCCAGGGCCCTCTCGAACGCGGCGAGGGCGCCATCGAGATCGCCTAAGGATCTCAATACCGTTCCGAGGTTGTTCGCCCTGATGGCGATCTTGAGCTGGTCCGGGGTCTCTTGTGCCTCCTCGATGGCGAGAGCCCTCTCGAAGATCTCCTTCGCCGCCACGAGGTCGCCGAGGACCCGCAGGACCGATCCCAGGTTGTTGAGGTCGGTGGCTACCTCCGAGTGGCCTGGTCCGTAGAACCTCTCGTCGACGACAAGGAGCCTCTCAAGGACAGCTTTCGCCCCGGCGAGATCGCCCCTGCGGTGGAGGTAGAGACCTACCTGGTTTAAGAGGAGGGAGGCGGGCTCAGAACCGACCCCCAGGTCCTCGACCCGTTTTGATGAAGCGAGAGCGTGGGGGAGGAGGCGGGCGCATTCCGGCCAGGTGGATAGGTCCTCCAGGTAAGAGCCGAAAGCTCCCCCTATGGCCCTCACCGTCTCGTCGGCCCAGGTCTTTCTGCTATCATCGTCGAGGCGGCCGAAGGCGAGGGCCTGGACGAGAGGGTGGACCGAGAGGGACCCCTCGTCATGCCTCACAAGGCCCCTTCGGTCGAGGGCCAAAAGGCCCAGATCCACCGACTCGGGGAGAAGAGCCGAGGTGTTTACGAGAAGGTCGACGGGAAGATCCTCGGGAGCGAGAAAGGCCGAGAGGTTGAGAAGGTCTACCCCCTCCTGGGAGACGGCCCGGACCTGCTCCATCGAGATCTCAACGACGGCGGCAAGGGCTTCGGAGCACCCCGGAAACGTTCTGCCCGAAATTTCGTCGAGCTGTTTTTTGTAAGCATCAAGGTACCGGGAGAGGGAGATTCCCGTCCATCTTATGTAGGCTCCAGCCAGCTCCAGGGCGAGGGGGTTGCCCTCCAGGAATTCAGCCAGCTTCTCCGAAGCCGCTCGATCCTCCTGGCCTGCCCGGATCTGAAGAAATGCGGCGGCCTCCGATGGGGCGAGGGGGCCGACTTCTATGATGGCGGCGGAAGCCCCGCCCCAGCCCCGGCTCTTGGAGGTGATGATCACTTCACCGCCCCCAGGTCCAGCCCGTGGTAGATCCCCCTCCAGGACCGAGGGCGACGGGGCGTCGTCGAAGACCAGCAGCCACCTCCCGTTCTCCTCAAGCCATGTCCGAACCGAGCTGGCTAGATCCTGAAGGTCCGAGTCCTCCTGGTGAGGGATGCCGAGGGGTTCGGCGAGGTCCGCGTAGTCGGAGGCTAGGACGGTCCCGTCCCAGGCCCTGACCCATAGCCTGAAGTCGTACCTGTCGACGTGGATTCGACCGTGCTCTTCGGCGATGGCGCTCTTTCCCATTCCGTCGGGGCCGAGGAGGACGACGGGTCCGCCCCCCTTCAGTCCGTCTTGGAGATCTTTCAGGATCGACTTTCGGCCTGTGAAGTGAGGGTTGCGGCGACCTTTGAGGAAGAAGTCTATCATCAGCATCTATTATCGATCCACATCTATTAAACTCTGTCCCGTATCACTTCCCGGTCACCCTTTAAACGCTCAATCTGCTCGAGGCTTCCGAACTCGCCCGGCCACAGAAAAACACAAAAAATGAGTTTCGGGTCCGACCTGAGACTTGAGATCCGGGTCGAGAAGTCAGACCCTGGGGTTTGGATCACCGCGCAAGCTTAGATGCGATCTCCGTGACGTGTTTACCCTGGAACCGAGCTCCCGCAAGCTCCGTCTCGCTCGGCATCCTCTCCCCGGCCCTCCCGGTGATGGTGGAGGCGCCGTAGGGCGATCCTCCCGCCACCTCGTCGATCCTCCTCTGGCTCTCAAATGAATAAGGAAGGCCAACGATCACCATCCCCAGGTGCAGCAGGGTCG
>CAZNGI010000076.1:0-11159 GCA_964572505.1 uncultured Methanotrichaceae archaeon
ATAATCGTTACAATCTCTGGAGGTGATAGAAGTGATCGGTGAGATCCTGGTCGCCCTCTCGGCGTTAGGTCTGGCGTACTGGGTCTACCTAATTCGCTACGTTACAGTCGAAAACTGAGATATGCCAAGAAAGCCGCTTTTTCTGAGCCCTCCGATGAATCTCTCCTGACGCCTTCTGAACTGCCCTATTATCTGAAGACCACATTAAGGGCATGAGGCCGGACCCTCCGCCATACGTGCTTAATTTTGGCCTCATGCACCCTTTTTCGCCTGGGATTTTCTGCCCCCGGCAAACTCAAGCTCGGTCCAGGTCGGATTTGAAGTGATCCTGACTACAGGCAGGGAAGCCAGTCGATGTTCCCGGAGGTGGTGCTCTCGTTCTTGTAGAGCTGGATGTACTTCTCTATCGAGAAGACCCCGGTGACGTCCTCGACGCTCCTTCCAACCTCGAAGTGTCTCCCCTTGCTGTCGGCCTTGGGGTCCTTGGAGAGCCAGCCGATGTGACCTACGCCTATGACGTTGGCGTTGAAGCTGGCTTCGATCCCGCTGTTGTTAACCTCGTTCAGGCGGCTATCGCCCGCCGTGCTGATCTGGGTGTTCTTCATCAGGCTCTCGGCGTGGGTGTACTGCTCTGTGACCACGGCTCCTGCATCGTAGTTGGCGACACAGAGCCGATCCTGCCACTTCTGGTCGTAGGTGCCGGTCTGGTAGCTGACCGGGAAGTACTCGAAGTCCGCTTCCTGGGTGTAGTTTATGGAATTGTAATTGACGCTGAGCTCGAACTCGGTGCGGTCGTAGAAGTTGCCGCTACCCGAGATCTTTTCAACGATCTTCTGGCCGCTGTAACCCTGGGCGGTCTGGCCCACGAGCTCATGGCTTCTGTAGCCCACCCCCTGAATCACCGACCGCTCGAAGACGTAGTTGGCAGCCGCCGCTGACCCCACCAAAACCAGAATTGAGATCAGGACTGCGCAGCATAGCCGATTCAAATTGAACCTCCCCGATGACCCGGTGATGGCCTTCTCGTTTAAAAACGTGTCGAGATATTTTCGATTTCTGAAATAAATTAATTGAGTTAAAAGACAGTCCCCCGTTCGTGGGAGCTGCCGCATCAGAATTTCGGCGACGAGATCAAGAGCCCGACCAGCTCTTCGATCAGATCGGCATCGAAGGGAGGGGACGCGTCCACCATCCTGATCGGGTTGGAGACATCGATCCCGCCGAGGACGATCTTGGGAAGGTCGCTCCTCTTGAACCCCTCGACGATGGCGTACTCCACTCCGCTGGACCGAAGCTCCTCCAGGGCCTGCTCGAGCCCTCCGCCCCTCGCCACCTTGAAAAAGACCCCATCCTGGCCGACGCCCACCACCACGTCGGCTCCCGCATCGAAGTGGCGTTTGGTGTCGCCTCTGTCCTCGACGGGATGGTCGGGCATGTTCTTTATGGTGCCGACCCGGCCGCGCCTTTTCAGGGATCTGACCAGCGCCTCCACGAGAGTGGTCTTGCCGGACTTCTTGGGCCCCACAACGGATACGATCTTCAAAGCCTCGCCTCGTCTTCTTCGAGCAGCCCGCTCAGCCCGTCATCAGGGACGCGAGAAACCGAGCGTAGATCGACAGGTCCTCCAGCTTCACGTTCTCGTCCGGGCCATGGGGGTTTGAGTCGGTCTGGCGGCCCACGCCGTAGACGCAAGAGGGGATCCCGGTCACGTCCACCACGTAGGCCTGGTCGAGGCTGTACTGGGCGCCGGCAAGTCGGGACTTCTTTCCCGTGGCCTTCTCCAGAGCTTCGCACACCTCTGAAACCCAAGGGTTGTCGGGATCGATCCTCATCGGCGGGTACCCCATCCAGCTCCTCCATTCGAGGTCGACGCCAAGATCGGCCACGGTCCGCTCCATCTCGGCAGCGGCATCCTCCATCCTCTCTTCGGATATGACCCTGCGGTCTCCCCTGATCACGCACCTGTCGGGGACGATGTTCTCCTTGATCCCGCCCTGGATCACGGTGACGTTCAGCATCGGCCTCACGAAAGTTGCGCCGTAGGCCTCAAGCTCGGAGGAGGCCCGGAGAGTCGACCTTCTCGCCTCGACCTTCTTCTTCAGGTCGAGGAGGGCTTCGATGACCGGAAGGGCCTTTTCGATGGCGTTCTCCCCAAGAAAGCTTGCGCCGGAGTGGACCGACTTTCCGCGGACAGTGGCCTGCCAGGTGATTATGCCGTTGCAGCCGATTATTATGTCGTCAGAGAAGCTGTCCATGCAGAGCATGCAGTCGCCATTGACAAGCCCCTCATCGGTGAAGTAGCAGAGCCCCGAGTACCCCCCCACCTCCTCGTCGGTGGTGAGGAGGACCTCCAGGTTGTACCGGTGCTTTCCACAAGCCTGGACAGCCTGGAGCGCGACGACCAGGGCCGCCACCGCCCCCTTTGAGTCGGCGACGCCCCGGCCGTAAACCCTCTCGTCCCTGATCTCCAATTCGAAGGGGTCGTCCGAGGACCAGCCATCTCCGGCGGGAACCACGTCGAGATGGGTGTAGATCACCAGGGTCTTTTCGGCCCCCGCATCCAGGCGCGCCCGGAGGTTGACCCGGTCTCCAGCAAGGCCCGCCACACCGCACCTCTGATCGAATACATCCTGTGGCATCACCACCTTCTCGGTCTCAAAGCCGAGGTCCCTGAAGATGGGGATCAGATAGTCCACGATCTCGTGGTAGTTATTGCCGGGAGGAGCGACGGTCTCAAAACTTACCAGATCTCTCAACACCTCCAGCACCTCGGGCGTCTTCGAATCCAGGTATCTGTAAAGCTCCATATATCTCAGCACATTTATGCTGCCCCGAACCCTATTAAAGGCTTCTCTGACCTGTGCATCGCGTGAAGATCTCGATTGGGGCGAAAGGCCCTCCAGGATATCAAGACACTTCTCCTCGAGCCTCGGAAATAAGACCTCTTCAAGATAATTCGCCCGTCCTGGCCCATATCTGCCCTTTCGCAGGTTCTCGATCTGGGCGTCCAGGATTCCGCCCCCCCGGACGATCGCATCCAATCTTGCGGCGCCGAGCTTGACCTTGTGCCTCTCCGGAAGCTCGAGAGATATTTCGAGGAAGGTGTCGGTCTCAAAGCCCATGCCGCCGTACAATTGGAATCCTCCTAGATCGCTCCCGGAGCCGAGACGAGGCTCACAATGCCGATAGTTAAAAGCCCGACGAGGATCATCCTCATCCCCGAAACTATCATCCGCTCGTGGCTGATCCTGGCGAGAAAGAGCCCCAGGACGAAGAGGCATCCAAGGCCAAGGCCCAGAGATGCCAGAAAGGCCGTCTCCATATCGATCCTGGGCACAAAAAAGTAGGGCAAGATCAGGATGATCGCCCCCAGGGCGGGGCTGATCCCGTCCACCAGGGCGACGACGATGGTGGCAAACTCCGAGGCTCTCGCAAACTGGCTCTTCTTGAGATCGATCAGCATGGCGGTCTCAAGCTTCTTTAAGTCCCTTCTCCTCTCTGCCCGTTCCGCAAGATATGCTCCGCTCATTCCGGAAATGCCCATGGCGATGCTGCCCCCGATCCCGGCGGTGATAACGATATCGGGGTCTGTAAGCCCCGAGAAGTGGACGCCGATGACGACGCCCATGATGGTGAGGATCCCATCAAAGGCGTTCATCACGAAGAGCCGTCTTGCTATTTTGTAGGCCTGGCTGACCCGAAGGTAGGTTCTGAACTTGTTCCAGCTCCAATCCATGGCAGATGACCATCTGAACTTCTTTGGCTTAATCTTTGGCGATCAGGGACGTTCCCGTCATGACCGCGGGAACCGCAAGGCCCAGCAGGTCGAGGACCGTCGGAGCTACGTCAGCGAGGATCCCGTCGTCGCGTAGCCTCGCCTTTTCGCCTTCTGCGATCAGAACGAAGGGGACGGGGTTTGTGGTGTGGGCGGTGTGGTGCTGGCCGGTCTTGGAATCTTCCATCTGCTCGGCGTTCCCGTGGTCCGCCGTGAGGAGAACAGCTCCGCCGCAGGCGAGGACCTCTGAGACGACCTTTCCCACGCACTCGTCCACCGCCTCCACGGCCTTCACGGCCGCTTCGAAGATCCCGGTGTGGCCGACCATGTCCGAGTTTGCGTAGTTGAGGACTATCAGGTCGTAGACCTCCTCTCCGATCTTCTCGACGACGGCATCCGTCACCTTGAAGGCGCTCATCTCCGGCTGGAGGTCGTAGGTGGCGATCTTCGGTGAGGGTATCAGAACCCTGTCCTCACCGGGGCTCGCCTCCTCCCAGCCGCCGTTGAAAAAGAAAGTGACGTGAGCGTACTTCTCAGTCTCGGCGATCCGAAGCTGCCGGAGCCCCGCTTTGCTCACCACTTCGCCGAGGGTGCCTTTGAGGTACTCGGCGGGGAAGGCGACGGGAGAGTCGATCGACTCCTCGTACTGGGTCATGCAGACGAAGTGGACGTTGATCTGATCCCGGTCGAACTCGCAGAAGTCGGGGTTTGTGAAGGCCTTGGTGATCTGGCGGGCCCGATCGGGCCTGAAGTTGAAGAATACGAGGCTGTCGCCGTCTTTTACCATGCCCTTGGGGTCCACCACCGTCGGCTTGACAAACTCGTCATTTTCGCCCCGGTCGTAGCCAGCCTTAACCGCCTCCTCAGGACTGTTGGCCACAAACCCCTCGCCGGTGGTCATGACCCGATAAGCCAGCTCGGTCCGGTCCCACCTTCTGTCCCGGTCCATAGAGTAGTACCTTCCGGCGATGGTGGCGACCTTTCCAACGCCGATGGATCCGATTTTTGCCTCCAATTCCTGGAAGTAGCCGAGGGCGCTTCGTGGAGGAACGTCCCTCCCGTCCAGGATGGCGTGGATGCGGACCTGCTCCAGCCCCCTCGCCTTGGCCAGCTTCAGAAGGGCGTAGAGGTGGGTGTTGTGGCTGTGTACTCCGCCGTCGGAGAGAAGGCCCATCAGATGGAGGACACCGCTCATCTTCTTCTTCGCCAGGTCTGCGGCCTCCACCAGGACAGGGTTCTCCATAAAAGAGCTGTTCTCGATGGCTAGGTTGATCCTGGTGTAGTCCTGGTAGACCACCCTCCCCGCGCCGAGGTTGAGATGGCCGACCTCGGAGTTTCCCATCTGGCCTGGGGGAAGACCCACGTCCAGCCCGGCCGCGCCAAGGGTTGTGTTGGGATAAGAGCTCTTGAGGCGGTCGATGTTGGGGGTTTTGGCGAAAGCGATGGCGTTTCCCTCGGTCTCGTCGCTCTCCCCAAACCCGTCCATGATAATGAGCATGACAGGCTTCATCGCTTTGGGGTCGCCTCAAGTCAAGATAACCCTTTGCTCCATCCTCTAGATCTTGAAGCCGTGATCCCCGATGAGGGGTACAAAGACGACGCCGCCGTGATGCTCCAGCTCGAAGCCCTCATCGGTCCTGATGACGAGAACGAGCTCCTGGTAGCAGGTCCCCACGGGGATGACGAGCTTTCCCCCGACCTTGAGCTGCTCTTTTAGGGGCTCGGGCACCTTCGGCGCCGTCGCCGCAACGTTGATCCTATCGTAGGGGGCGTGTTCGGGAAGGCCAACGCTTCCGTCCCCCTCGACGACGGTCACGTTCTCGATCCCCGCCTCTCGCAGGTTCCTCTTGGCATAGACCACAAGCTCCGGGATCCGCTCGATGGAGTAGACGTGCCCCTCGGGCCCCACGAGGTCTGCCATCACCGCGGCGTGGTAGCCGGACCCCGTCCCCACGTCCAGGACCATCATCCCCTCCCGAAGGTCCAGGACGTCACACATGATCGCCACCATGTGGGGAGCAGATATCGTCTGCCCCTCGCCAATGGGGAGGGGATGGTCCTCGTAGGCCATGTGGCGTATGCTCTCCGGGACGAATAGCTCGCGAGGGGTTCTACCCATCACCTCGACGACCCTGTCGCTTATGTTTCCCCGGAGCATCTTCAGCATCTCGTCTTTCATCAAAGGGCGCCCCCCCACACCCGGATTATATCTTTGGCGAGGGCTCTGTCCGGAGATCTCCCGTCGCGAAGCTTGATCTTCTCCACCCTGAACCTTCTCCCGTCGGCGGTCCTGGCCTCGCCAACCACGAAGGTCTCATCCCCCCTGGCCGAGATGTTGTAAGAGGTGGTCTTTCCCCTCCAGTGGACCGAGACTTTCACCATCACCTCATCCACGGCTCTCGTCCAGAGGGTCAACACGTCCCCGGCCCTGGCCGTCTCCTCCCGCCGTTCGCCCTCAAGCTCGATGGAGGTGATCTCGACCATCGCGACGTCCCCGACCCCGTCGTCCACCAGAATCTCGTCGCCCACCTTGAGGAGATCCTCTGCCGGAATCTCGATGGTGCGGCGCTGGGAGGCGTCTTTGGCGCTGATGATCACCCTGAGGGTCGCAAGCTTGGTCCGCTCCAGTTTCAGGGGATGGACCGTTCCGCAGACCTCGCACTTGACGAGGTGCTCCCGTCCGAGCTTGACCGTGACGTGTTCTGTAAAGTCGCCACATTCGGGGCAGAAGATCTCCTCTTGCATGGTTACAACCCCTCCATAAAAACTACTAAAAGGTGACTATTGAAGACCAGTTTCAGACCTCCGAATCAAGCGGAAAAGATTCCCGTGACCGGGGATTATAACGTCAGCTCTCTTCAACGCCGTCATCCGGCTCATCCTCAGGGCTGCGGGGTCTGATGCACATTCGTCTTCCAGGTCCATGAGGGATTCAAAATCGGTCCTCTGGACGGCATCGTCCCACCACCAGAA
The DNA here is from genome assembly GCA_964572505.1 of uncultured Methanotrichaceae archaeon. Lineage (GTDB taxonomy): Archaea > Halobacteriota > Methanosarcinia > Methanotrichales > Methanotrichaceae > Methanocrinis. Next base: position 6,749 of record CAZNGI010000076.1, read on the forward strand.
GAGGTCTCCTGCCACAAGCCACATCTCAGCCCCGACAGGAACTAAGAGGGACGCGTGATCCGGGCTGTGGCCCGGCGTCGGGACTACCTCGATCTTCGTCCCGGGAATGAGCTTTCCGTAAGGGATCTCCTCGTCGCCCCTGTAAATGAAGCTCGAATCGCAGACGTCCGCCTCCGGAAAGAGTCTCAAGTTGAGGATGTGGTCGAGATGAGTGTGGGTGACGAACAAGAGGTCCACATCCTCGGGATGGAGGCCCTTTCTGGAGAGGCCACGAAGAAGCCCTCCTTTGTCGGCTCCTGGGTCGACCAAAATTCTGGTCCCAGCATCCTCTATCAGGACCACCGACGGCGAGGCCCGAAGTTTCCCGCCCTCGAGCCTCGCGACATACCCCTCCGCCAGAACCGATATCTCAGCCAACAATTTCACCCCAGAAAATATCCAAACCCCTGCTCACTCAAATGGGTTTAAAAAGGTGTAAGATAAAGATATGACGGGTGGCCCGGAAGCTCGGGTTTGAGTCCTGTTTGGAGGTGGGTGGTTTATGCGCGGTTTCTTGATGTTGCTGGCCGTTGGTGCTTGTCTTCTCCTGGCCCTGTCGGGGTATGGCGGGTGCGCGGATGAGACAAGTTCAGGGGGCGGCCGATCGTCGATCAAAGTCTCTGAGAACAACTCTCTGTCCCGTCCGGTCCTGGACCTGTCGAGATCGGCCTATGGCGGAGGGTTCACAAAGATAACGGTTTTGAGAAACTCCGCAACGGGCACGGCGATGAAGGAGTCCTACCTGTACGGAGACTCTCTCGACCGTGAGGCAACCATCGGGGTGGACGGAAACGGCACCGAGATGGATGTGGTATCCCAGTTCGATGGGATGGCAAGCTTAGGAGTCTATAAAAAGTCCAGCCCCAACGCAACGCCCCAGGATATCCCGGCCTTCGAGGCTAGCGAGGACTATTCCGGCAGCTTCAAGATCAGCGAGAGGGTGGACGACTACGGCTCCAGCGTCGCCTCTGACCGGTCCGTCTCGGGAACCGGGTTTGTGGCTGTGAATAAGAAGGTCGGCGACGAGCAGAGAACCCACGAGTCGGGGACCGGCTCTTATCAGTCTGAAGAGGTCATCAACACCTACACCAACTACATCGCAAAGTCGGTCTCGCTCTCGCACCAGCCCACCAGCTTCGCCGTCTCCAACGACCTCTCCGCCAACCTCTCCCTCAAGTGGAACGAGGGCGTATACTCCAAAAAAGCGGGCGATAGCTACATCGGCGAGGAGTACTCGGCCATCGACCGCCTCGACAAGACTACGGTGGCTTTGGGCTTAAACGAGATGGAGACCGAGGCCGAGTTCTCTGGCCAGGCCAGGTACAGGGTGGTGTCCGAAGACGATATCGACATGGACGAGCAGTACCTTGGCGACTACACCCTCCAGCGAAATGTCCAGCTTTACGAAGCCTCTGCATACCGCCAGCCTCATCTCAATGTGGCTAAGGCCGGATGGCTCTTTTACGGGGACGAGAGGAACCTCGCCCACTACATCATTACCCTTGAAAACGACGGCGACAGGACTCTCGAACCGGTTCAAGTGAGGGATCTCTTCCCGCCGAATGCTGCCTTCATCAACTCGACCTATAGGCCCACCCTCACCTCAGGCGGCGCCAACTGGTCCCTCACCCACATCTCCCCAGGCGACGTCTTCACCATCGGCCTCTGGCTCGACGTGACGAACTTCCGGGGCGACGAGCTGGTGAACCGGGTCGAGGCCTGCGGCGGCTATGGTGACGAATGGATCTGTGCCGCAAACTTCACGGCAGTCGAGATCAACTGGCTCTCTTGCTGCTCTGCCGACGCTGTATCCGTTGCCAAGACAGGAGTTGTTGACGAGATCGTTCCAAACCACGTCTGGTACAGTCTGAAGATACAGAACTTCGGTGAGGATACCAAGGTCGCGACGGTGACCGACCGGCTCCCGGGCGGGATGAGGCTTCTCGACTCGTCTCCGACCTTTGCAACTTACGAGAACGACGTCGTAACCTGGAACTTGATAGACCTGGGCCCGGGGGAGAAGATGACGATCGTCTACGAGGTTGAGGCCTTCTGGAGCGGAAGGTTCGTCAACCTGGTTGAGGTCGATGCGAGGTCCGTGGACGGGTCATCTGTCCATCCAGTCTATGCAAAATCGGTGGTTGAGGTCGAAAAGTTCGAGGGCGAACGGCCTCGGCCGGGCTGGCAGCCCCCGGATTGGGGGTTCGGCGAGGCGGATGAGATCGATTGTCAGGTCGTCTGAAGATCTGTAGATAGGAATAAAGATCGGAAGATCGAGGCGAGATGCCATGTTCAGAAAAGAGATCAGATCCGAGATCGAGATCCAGGCCTCGCCGGAGGCGGTCTGGAAAGCTCTTACTGACTTTGAGTCCTTCAGAGAGTGGAACGTCTTCATGAGTCCGGTGGTGGGGCAGGCAGAGGAGGGCGCAAAACTGAGGGTCCAAATAAGGCCTCCAGGCGGAAAAGCCATGGCCTTCAGGCCGAGGGTGACGAAGATCGTTTCGAATAGAGAGCTTCGGTGGCTCGGAAGGCTCTGGATTCCCGGCCTATTGGAGGGAGAGCACATCTTCGAGATCGAGCCCCTGGGCCCCGAGAGAGTCAGGTTCGTTCAGCGCGAGGTCTTTTCGGGCCTTCTGGTCCCTCTCATGGCGAAGAGGATCGAGGAGCAGACCCTGCCCGGCTTTGGGGAGATGAACAGGGCCCTAAAAGAGAGGGTCGAAACTGGCGGAGAGGAATAGGCCAGCTGATCAATAGCTGATCAATAATCCATGATCTCAGGCCTTTTCCAGGGCCTGATCCAGGTCGGCGATTATGTCCTCCGAGTCTTCGATCCCCACCGAAAGCCTCACCAGGTCGTCGGTGATCCCCGTCTTCGCTCTGACATCAGCTGGCACGTCGGCGTGGGTCATGGAGGCAGGGTGCTGAATTAGGGTGTCGACGGCGCCGAGGCTGACGGCCAATGAGCAGAGATCGACCCCGTTCATCAACCTCCTTCCTGCCTCAATTCCTCCCTTGATCCCAAAGGATATCATGCCTCCAAAGCCGCTCATCTGCCTTTTTGCAACATCGTGCTGGGGATGGCTGGGAAGGCCCGGGTACCTGACCCAACTGATCTTCGGGTGCTCCTCCAGAAATTCCGCGACCAACATGGCGTTTTTGGCGTGCCGGTCCATCCTCAAGTGAAGGGTCTTGAGCCCCCGGATGCACAGCCACGCCTCCAGGGGGCCCATCGTCCCTCCTGTGTTGTGGACGACGGGAGCCATCTCCTCCACAAACTCCTGCTTTCCTATGACGATCCCGCCCAAAAGATCGGCGTGACCTCCGATGTACTTCGTACAGCTGTGAAGGACGACGTCGGCCCCGAGTTCCAGGGGCCTTTGAAACCGCGGGGTTGCAAAGGTGTTGTCCACGACGGTGACGGCACCGGCTTCTCGTCCCATCTTGGAGATCTCCCCGATGTCGCAGACTGTCATGGTGGGGTTTGCGGGCGTCTCGAGAAAGATCATTCTGGTATTCTCCTTCAGGGCCTCGTCGACCGCATCCAGGTCCGAGGTGTCGACGAAGCTGACATCGATCCCGAACCTGGTGAGGATCGAGGAGAAGAGGCCGTAAGTGCAGCCGTAAACCACGTCAGTAGATATGAGATGGTCCCCCTTCTTCAGGAGGGACAAAGATACGGCGGTTATCGCGGCCATCCCCGAGGAGAAGGTCTGGCCCGATTCGCCCCCCTCAAGAGACGCGATCTTTTCCACAAGGGCCGCATGGGTCGGAGTATTCGGCATCATGCGAGCGTAGGTATAGCCCTTTCTTCGGCCCGCAAACCGCAAGGCTCCCTCCTCGGCGCTCTCGAATACGAAGGTCGAGGTCTGATATATCGGAATCGTATGAGACCCGTAAGCCGGGTCTGGCCCTTCTCCGGCATGAACACAGAGCGTATCGAACTTGGTCTTCTCTTTCATCGTAGGATCACCACCAACCCAGCGCGAAAAATTTGTTGGATAGTTTATCTGGTCTCGTATATCTCTTTTGGTATGTGTTTAGCTCCCCCACAATCGCTCGCCTGATGTTGGTCTTGGTCAACGAAAGCATACTGACAAACAACTTGTGCCAGATAGAAAAACGATGTCTGTAGCCGAAGTTACTTGAAATTAGCTCCCTGTAACTGACCACATGAGACATCACGAAATGGGTTTGATGATGCTGATTAGGATGAGCTAAACACGTACCTCTTTTGTTTTGACGACCTTTGGTCTCCTTTGGTCTTTTTTGACCTCCTTTGATCATCTAATGATTTCGACCCTGAAGGTGTCGACGTTGATCAGCGTTCGCTTGAAGTGATGTCAGAATATCCACGATAAAACTGTCAAAAATG
>CAZNGI010000077.1:0-11106 GCA_964572505.1 uncultured Methanotrichaceae archaeon
GCGAAACGGCTTATCGAAGCCGCCTACATCTGCGACGGCAGGGTCATAGAGGTCAAGGGATTTTTGCCCCAGTCCTTCAGCCAGAGCGAGACCACCTACGGGATCCTGGACAGGGTGGGAATCGAGTACGATGCAGGATACCAGGCGGGCCTCATTTTTGAGCCTGGCCACGAGAACGATTCATGGCTCTATCCCGTGGAGGACCGCAACTTCTCAGCGGTCCCCATGAGCACACACCTGCTCTCGGGGGAGCTGGTGCCCTTATCCGATCGCTTCGCAAAAGAGGTGCTCAAGCTTAGCGGACCCGAGTGGCAAGATCTTCTGGCGAGCGAGTTTGACGAATGTGTCGAGAGAGGAGACCCGATGGTGGTGATCTTCACCAACGTCGTAGCCGGCCAGGACGAGGGGTACATGGAGGCCTACAGGAATTTCGTAGATTACGCCACCTCGAAGGACGCGAACTTCGTCTCGACGCTGGAATTGGTCGAGATGGCGAGATCGAGGGCAGGTCAAATCAAGAGTGGGAATTCGAGGGGGCCTCAGTCCTCTTCCGTCTTCTTTTTCGTCCCGCCCCAGAGGGGGTCGTCGCCGAACCTCTCCTGCCACCATCTCTCGTACGCCCCAACGGCATTTTCCCTTTTTATCTCCTCTTCGCCGAAGGGGTACTCGTAGCTCTCGCAGTACGAGAGGACGATCTCGTAAGCCCTGTTGATCCTCTGAGCCATCTCCTTGCAGAGCTGTGGCCGATCTTCGCAGGCGTCGGGATGCCACCGGGCCATCAGGTCCCGGCGGCGGCCTTTGATCACCATCATGCTCGCCCTCTCGGGAAGGCCGAGCACCTCTGCCGCCCACCTCAGTTCCTCCGCCCCAAAGGGCGGCCTTTCTTCGTCAGAGATCGATCCTCACCCCGAAGAGCCTCTCGAACTTCTCGTACTTGGCCCTGGCCCGGTAGAGGTTCTGGCGGGTGTAGGGCTCGCCCCTCTCGCACCGCTCCATGTCCCTCAGCTCTGCGGGGGTGAAGACCGCCTCCAGCTGTTCTCTGGAGAGGTGGGAGATGCTGGACGTTTTGGATTCCTCTTTAGCGGACCGCTCCGGCTCCGCCGCCTCCAGATCGAAGTCTCCCTCCCAGGACCAGGATTTGTCGAATCGGAGGAGAACCATCTTCTCGCATCCGTCGCAGCGGGCCGCCACCATCCAGCCTTCGGAAACCTGGTAGTAGGCGAATGACCATAGCTCGCCCTCGCACTCGGAGCAGAACCCCACCAGGTTCCCCTCCACCGAGCGGGGCTCGAGCTTTTGGCCCTCAAAAAAGAGGCGTTTCTCGTCTTGATCCAACCTGCACATCTTTCCAACGCCATCGGCCAACGGGCGCCGTTTTATTTCTGGCCCAGGACGTCGGCCATGGCGTATATCCCGCCGGGAACGCTCGCCACCCACCTTGCGGCCCTGACCGCGCCGCTGGCGAAGGCCTGTCTGCTGTGGGCCTGATGCTTTATCTCAAGCCGCTCGCCGGGTCCTGCGAAGAGAACGGTGTGGTCGCCGACGATGTCTCCAGCCCTGACGGCGTGAACCCCGATCTCGTCTCCCCGAAGGCCCTGGCCCTCCCTTCCGTAGACGACCTCGCTTCTGCCCGTCGCCTTCGCCAGGATCTTGACGGCCTCCGACGCCGTCCCGCTGGGAGCGTCCATCTTGTTTCTGTGGTGGGCCTCGATGACCTCGATGTCGTAGCCCTCGAGCGACCTCGCCGCCACCTCGATCAGCTTCCAGAACAGGTTGACGCCGACGCTGAAGTTGGGCGAGATGACGGCAGCCACCCCGCCCTCGATGGCCCGGGCCATCTCTTTCTTCTGATCCTCAGAAAAGCCGGTGGTTCCCACCACCAGGTTCACGCCGAGATCCGCCGCCACCCCGACGTTCTCCGCCGTGGCGGTCGGCGTCGTGAAGTCAATCAGAACCTGAGCCCCCGATCTTCGCAGGACTTCGGCCAGGTCCGATGCGTCGGAGACGGCGACCCCTCTGCCAAGAGGGGCGCCCACGCCCAGAAGGTCGAAGCCCGCCACCAGATCCAGATCCTCGAACCTGTGGACCTCTTCTGTGATCAGCTGGCCCATACGCCCCTTGGAGCCCGCCACGGCTATCTTGATGGTCATCTGAACTCGCCCAGAAGATCGACGGCTTCTTTCAGCTTCTTCTCGTTCTTCTTGGACATGGACGCCAAAGGCAGCCTCAGGGGACCTGCGGCAAGCCCTATCATCTCGGTGGCCGTCTTCACGGGGATGGGGTTTGTCTCCAGGAATAGATCCCTGGCGAGGGGAGCTAGCATGTAATGCATCCTTCTCGCGCTCTCGAGGTCGCCCTTCAGCATCGCATCCACCATCGCCACCATCTTTCTTGGAGCCACGTCCGCGACCACCGATATGACGCCCCTCCCACCGAGAGCCATTATTGGGAGGGTGAGGTTGTCATCGCCCGAGAGCAGCACGAAATCCTCATCCTGCGTCATCTCGATGATGCTTGATACCTGAGATAGGCTCCCGCTCGCCTCCTTGATCCCGACGACGTTCTCGATCTTGGCGAGCGTTGCCACCAGCTCGGGCTTGAGGTTGATGCCGGTCCTGGAGGGGACGTTGTAGAGGATCAGAGGCAGATCGCAGCTCTCGGTCACCGTCCTGAAATGAGCAATCATGCCCCGGTCGTTGGGCTTGTTGTAGTAGGGGGTGATCAACAAGGCTGCATCGGCGCCCGCGTCCTCGGCGTGCTTGGTAAGCTCCACGGCCTCGCGGGTGTTGTTGGAGCCGGTGCCCGCCACCACTTTCACCCTTGAAGAGTCGACCGCGATCTCGACGACCTTTTTGTGCTCCTCAAAGGTTAAAGTGGCAGACTCGCCCGTAGTGCCGCAGGGAACTATGCCGGAGACGCCAGCCTCACCAAAAAACTCGATATTTCCCCTAAAGCCCTCTTCGTCCAGCTCTCCGTCCTCTTTGAAGGGCGTGATGATGGCTGGCAGCACACCTTCAAACATCCACCTTACGCTCCTCTGATCTGGACTTTGCGGGTGATGTAACCCGCGACTCGGTTGCGGATGGTCTTGTACTTGATGTCGGTGTACTCAGACACCATATCCTTGTTATGTTCGAAATCATCGTTGAAGACGCCCTGGTGGGTCTTCATCAGGTCACCTGCAAAATTCTTGATGTAGTTCGGCTTTACACTTCCCATATCGGACACTCCAAATAAAGAACCGCAATGTTAAAGCATCAAACTTCAATTTATAGGTTCCCGTCTGATTGGCAGAGATCTCGCTATCTGGACTGCCGAATTCGCGACCTCGCGAGCCGAAATACCCAGAAGCCTGATCATCGGCTCCTTTCCGGGCCCTCCCCGATCCCAGATGACCTGAGGCACAGAACCCGGAAGCCCAGACTCATCAGCCTCGAATCCGGGCCTCGACCTGAAGCGTTTTATAGCCTCTCGGGTGCCCCAGCTCATGGTCTTCGGGCCAGAGGGCTCGTCCTCTCGGCTGAAATGGGATGTGGAGAGGCCGAGCTTCTGAATCACATCCAGGACGTCAGTGCCGAACCTGATGTTCATCCCGGCCCTCACCTCGGGATCAGAGCTCACGGCTGATAGAAGTATCCTGGCGACGTGGCTGCTCGCCCCGAACTGGACAGAGCCGCATGCTTTGACCCTGGACCCAATCCTCACCATCCTGCCCTCGACGGCGGCGACGTCCTCGGGGACTGATGCGCCGAAAATCGCCATCCCGAGGTTAGATCCCACCTCCGGGATCAGATGGCGGAAGGCGGGCTCCTCCACGAGAAGGTCGACGCCCCCTTGAACCTCCGTCAGGACGTCGAACCTCTCGGCCCGCTCCAGGGCTTCGCCCAGGGGGTTCACCGGCGATGCGCCCCTGCCGACACCGATGCTCTTATTGACCGAGGCTGCTGCGAACTTCTTTGCAGCCTTGGCCGCCCTCTCCAGGTTCCAGCCCCGACCCAAAAACGCGGTGAGGGCCGCGGAGTAGGTGCATCCGACACCGTGGTTTCCGCCCGCCACCTTCTCGCCACAGATGAGATGATGACCCTTCTTTGTCACCAAAACGTCGGTGCCTTCGAGATGGCCGCCGGTGACGATGGCAGCCTCGGCTCCGAGGTCGAGGATGGCAACGCCAGCCTCAACGGCGCTCTTCTCGTCCAATACCTTGACGCCGGTGATCGCCTCGGCCTCGAAGATGTTGGGGGTGACGACCCTGGCGAGGGGGATCAGCCTCTCGCAAAGGAGGGAGAGAGCAGGGGATTCGAGGAGCCGGCCTCCGGCCTCGGCCTCGATCACCGGGTCCACCACCAGAGGTATTTCTTTTATCTCGAAAAATCCTGCAACCGTTGAGACGATCTCACTCGAATGGAGCATCCCCGTCTTGGCGGCGGAGATCTCGAAGTCCTCGGAAAGGGCCTCCATCTGGGCCGCGACGGCCTCGGGTGCGAGGGGATAGACCTCTCTCACGCCGAGGGTGTTCTGGGCTGTCGCGGCGATTATCGCGGAGGTTCCATGAAAGCCGAGGGCGGCGAAGGTCTTGATGTCGGCCTGGATTCCTGCGCCCCCGGATGAGTCGGACCCGCCTACCGTGAGAAGGACTTCGTCCATGAATCACCCGCGACCTTTCGCCTTCGTCTCCGCTTCCCGGACGAGCTCTTCGGATAGCTCGTACTTTTGGGCTATCTTCAGTGCCTTGTTGTAGAGGCCGGAGTCCATGTGCATCGAGTAGGCCTTCTCTGCCGCCTCGATCCTCATCTCGTCGGGCAGGTCGAACTGGACCGCGATATCGGCGGCATTCTTGGCGAGGCCGAAGTCCATGCTCTTCTTGAAGGCCTTGACCGCCGCCTCCCTGATCATCTCAGAAGGCAGGTCGAACTTCTTGGCGTACTCTGCAGCGGCCTTGTAGTGCTCGCCGTCGACCTTCCTTTGAAACGACCTGGCGGCCACGTCCCTGACCAGCTTTTCCGGAAGGCCGTACTGCTTTCCAAGCTCTGCCGCCAGAGAGTACTCACCTAGACCTACGACCCTCATGTACTCTTTTGTAACAGCGTCCTGAAGCATATCGAGAGGGAGGGAATGGTCCTCCTTAATCTTCAAAGCCTCTTTATACTGGCCCTGTGCCATCTTCTGCTCGAAGAGCCTGACCGCCTCTGTCAGAGCTTTCTCTGCCATGATCGAAACACCTCAAAGCCTATAATCCGTCGGCATCCTATAAAAATCACAGCAATGTCATCGGAGGGCCGTGACGAAGGCGTACTGGCTGGTGGTGGGAAGGTTCCGCCTAAGCTCCCTTATCTCCGGCATGTAGATGATCACCATCTTCCGGTCTCCCCGGTCGATCTTGAGAAGCTTTCTCACCAGCTCGCATTCGGCCTCCCCCTGGACCCGGGCCGAGCCGCTCCCGTACTGGGGAGCCATCTCTATCAGAATCGGAAGCCTGAGCCGGTCCCAGAGATACCGGGGAATGGATTCGGATATGAGGTCCAGCTCCTTTTTGTCCGTGATGTAAAATGTGTTGTCCTTGCCCCGGACCCCGGGCTTCTCCTCTTTGAGAAGCTCGGTGAGCTTCTTCCTCCTTCCGGGGAGGTGCTGGTTCATCGACTGAACTGTCTTGACTATCAGCTTGTTGTCAACGGCGACCATCCCTTCTTCCTCAGACCTGGACCGACTTAAAGGTTATCCGTGACCTTCTGGCTGAAGTCAAAAAGCCGTCTCGACGTCAGAGGTCCTCAAAGGTGTGCTGGACGGGGTTACGCCTGATGTTGAGATGCTTCATGGCCGCCTTCTTCACTCGTTCCCGGTTCTCCTCGGTGGTGTAGACCCCGAGCCGCCAGGCCGCCAGGTGCGCGCTCTCCATGATGGTGACGAGGGGAGATACCTCCCGGAGGGGCTTTTTCTCGCCGTCCTGCAAGATTATGGCCACGTTTCCCTCCGCGATCCTGGGCAGGCCCGGCTTATTGACGAGGACATAGAGGGGGTCGATTCCAGCCAGCTCTGCGATCTCCTCGGCGATCCTGCTCTCGCGTCCCCGGTCGATGCTCGTCGGCGACTCGAGCCGGTCCCGGCCGACGTAGACCGCCCGCTTGAAAAGGCGTCTCGACCTGATCCGGCCGATGATCTCCCCAGGGTAGCCGCCCGCAGAGGTCATGGCAGCCGTCAGCTCGAGGTCGTCCATCTCCCTGATCTTTCGGGGATCGGCCCCCTCCTCGATCATGACGCGGACCCCAACATCCAGCATCTTCTGGGCGATCCTCGATACGTGGTGGAAGTAGACAGTCGGGTACATGAGAAGCCTCGATACGAGGAGGGACTCGGCGGCGTGGATCCCCCCCTCCTCGAGGGCGAGCTGGCCATCGCTTATGGCCATCGTCTCCATCAGCCTCTGATAATCTATGACGCCGTAGGCGACGCCGGTGTAGTGGGCGTCACGGGTCAAGTAGTCCATTCTGTCGACGTCGACCTCGCCGCTCACCATCTGGCCCAGGTGTGTCTCTCCTCTGATCAGCCTTTGAATCCGGTGGGGTTTGAGCCCGTGATCGGCAAGAACGTCCCCCAGCTCGCCTCTCTTGAGCCGGTCGGCGACGTTCTCGTGCTCCTCCCGGAGGAAGGTCGAGAGTACCTTCTCTGTGACGTGGGAGAAGGGGCCGTGGCCGACGTCGTGAAGGAGGGCTGCAGCCTGGATCTCCACCATATCATCCTCATCCAGCTCGAGATGGCGTGCCAGAAGGCCCGAAAGGTGGTATGCACCCAGGCTGTGCTCAAACCTGGTGTGGTTGGCTCCGGGGTAGACGAGGTTGGCGAGGCCCAGCTGCTTTATCCACCTCAGCCTCTGCATCTCTCGGGTGTCGGCAAGATCCAGGGCCATCTCGTCGAGCTCGACGTATCCGTGGATCGGATCCCTTATCGTAGTCATGAGAACCTCGCCCTCTCGTTTCACCTATCTCAATTTACCTTTTCCGTCGCCCAGGATAGTTTTTAATAAATCCGGGCCCAATATGATAAGACGAATGATCAGAAATCCCATCTTGGTCAGTGCAGCTCTGGCATCTCTGATATTGATCACCAGCATAGGCCTTGCCGAGGCCGATTTCGACCTGACGGGCCTTTGGGCCTTCCGATGCGAGCAAGATCAGATCTCCGGGAATCCCCTCCCCCTGGAGGAGTTCACAGCAGCCCTCTTTCAGGCGGGGTCGGCCATCTCGGGAGCCTGTACCGGCGAGACCCCCGATCCCTGGAACGGGATGGTGACGGGCCATTTTGAAGAGGGCCGCCTCGATATGGAAGTTTTGCTGATACAGCATCCTCTGACGGTCGCGAGGATTGCCGGCATGTCCAGCGATTCGGGCGTTTTCGTGGGGACCTTCGTCTGCTCGGACGAGACCGGGTCCGGCTGGAGGGGCAGGTTCAGCGCCTCGCTGACGAGCCCAAACACCACCCTCTACGAGCCGGCCGTTTCCGAGCCCTTCTCCTTCGTTCCCATCGTCTCGGGAATGCTTTCGGACTTCGAGGAGGAGACGATGGCGCCTGCGGTCGAGGAAGCGCCGAAGAAAAGAGAGGTCCAGGTCATCAGCTACACCAGGGACACGATCTACGCTAGACCCGTGATGTGATCTCACCGCCTCAAAGATCACATCCGTCGCGATCGGCCAAGCCTGATGCAAATTTTAAATACACATCAGCCATTTAAGTATAATTATGAGCGAAGCAGAGAAGTTTGAATTTGAGGCTGAAGTCGATGGGGAAGACCGGATCAGAATACCCGGTGATGTACAGAAGGCTTCCGGAGCTTTTACAGACAGCATAGTCACCATCAAGATGAAGCCCATTATGGACAAAGAGAAGATGCCCGTCGAAATACACCCAAAAATGCCGGAAAATTTCGAATTTACAGATCAGGTCGACGAAGAGGCCTTCGTCAGAATTCCCGAGATGATAAGGAAATCTTCCGGCGTATCTTCGGGGTTCACAGTATCTGCCAGCGTAGAACACGTATTGAGGGAAGAGAAGAAGCAAGCTGTTTATAAATACGAGTTCCTCGACAAAGTAGATGCAGAAGGGCGGATAACCATCCCAGAAGTTATCAGAAGCTCCGCTGGGATCAGCTCTGGTAACGTGGTTTCTATCAGGCTCAGACATGTGCTGGACTCGGAAAACAAGCCGATAGAGAGGATAGAAGAGTACGTAGAAAAGTTCGATTTTTCCAGCCAGGTGGACGAGGAAGGGCGCATCACCATCCCTGATGACATCAGAGAATCCGTGCCCATCGCGCCTGGAAGCGTTGTAACCGTCAAGATGGAGCAGGTGCTGGGCTAAAAAGAGACGAATTTTTATTAAATATTTTTTAAGTAAGATCGAATGTGCGGTTTTTTCCACGAAAAACAGAATTTCAGCGAGAAAAAATAATAAAAAGAGACGGTGCCCGCTTTAATAGGCATCTACGTCTTGCGTTTTTGTCTCGGCAACTTCCTCCAGCTGGCAGACCTCGCCCTTGCAAAGGATCTCGTCCTGCTCCTGATATTCCATGTAGGGGTTGTCCGGGATGACCACGTCGAGGCCCATGGCAGCGGCCATCAGCTCAACCTGGTCTGCAAACTTGATATCCGACTTCAGCTCGTTTCTGCCGTCCATGATGTTACGCCTGCAGAAGGGACAAGTGCTTGATATCACGTCCGCGTCCACCGCCTGGGCATCTCCGACCCTCGCCATGGCGCAACCCAGTGCAAGATCAGGCTGTCCAGCCTTCACACCGCCACCGGCTCCGCAACACCTCTGGAACTCCCGAGAGCGGGTCATCTCCTTGTAATTCAGGCCGGGTATGGATTTGTACACATCTCTTGGCGCCTCGAAAGCCCAATCCCTCCCTACGTGATGCAATATGTGCCTTCCCGAGTGGCAGGGGTCGTGGAAGGTCACATTTAAGTCGTTGAGGGCCCGCTTCCACTCCACCTCGCCGTTCTGGATCTTTTCCCTCAGGTAAACTGCCAAGGGCACGTTCTTGTAGGGTATGTAACCTTCATACCAGCGGGGCCAGTCGATGCTGGCGGTCCTGATACAGCCTGCGCAGGCGTAAACTACGGTTTCGACGCCTCTGTCCTTGAGGGCGTCGACGTTGTGAACCGCGTGGTCCCTCATCACGTCGCGCTGGCCCGTCCTGACCAGTGCAGAGGAGCAGCACCATTCGTCCTTGCCCAGCATGCAGAAGGGGATATCCAGGGCGTTGAGTATCCTGACCGTCGCCACGCCCAGAGCCTGCTGCCTGTAGGCGGCGGTGCAACCAGCAAAGTAGGATATCTTTGCCGAGTCGAGAACCTCGGCATCGTCGGGAACGAAGCAAAGTCGATCTTCCTGCTTTCCCTGGTAGGGGTTTCTGTCCTTTCCGAGAAGCATGGGGAAGAAGGACTGCTTGCCCCAGGGTCCGTTTCCTCTTACCACCAGGTTGGGCCTTATGGCCTCCCACAGCTCCACAGTGTTAATTCCCGACTCGCAGACCGTGCCACATACACCACAGGTAGTGCACATGTAGGTATCGTCCATGAACTGGTTGACCTCGTCCTCGTTCAGCTCTTTGGCTCCGAAGAGCTTCGCCCTCAGGCCGTGCTGGCTTCCGAGCAGCTCCCTGAACTTGGCGATCTTGTACATGGGAGTGATCTCGGGTCGATCCTTATACACGTCGTAGGTGGGACACCACTTCAAGCACTCCTGACATCGAGTGCATCCATCCAGCTCCATAAGCTGGGTGGATTTTAGGAATCCTGATATGAGGGGCTTTCCTGCGGGACTTTCTTTATCTTCTGCCATCTTATTCGCCTCCTCTGTTTGCGAGAATCGTCAGTGGCCCGGCTATTATGTGCATGTACTTGCTCCAGGGAAGGATCGCGACGAAGAGGGCCAGCGCCAATAATGTGTGGAGCAGGGAGAAGTGGGGTGCGTATATCGGGTTTGCGAAGGCGTTTCCGACCAGGAAGGCGTTGCCACGCAGCCACTCCGCATAGAAGCCGGTGATGGTGATCAGAAATACGCCGCCGAGGAGAACCACGTCATAGGCAGAGGTCCGGGATCTGACCTCTCTCAAGAAGATCCTTCTCAGAACGGCGATCGTGGCTCCGAAGAGGAGCAGGTAGCCGAATATGTCGAAGGGCAGCTCCATCCAGCCCTTTACCATCTCAGCCTGGTGGGCGAGGCCCAAAACGTTGAAGTGCTCGATTATATCCATGAAGAGGCCGAGACCCGAAAGGGCGGCGAGGGTCAAAAACCCGTAGAATATGGCCATGTGCATGACCCATCTCACGGGACTCCTCCTGAGAGTCCGCCTGAGAAGCAGCACGTCGAGAATGAGAGTTTTTACGAATACCCATACGCCATCTTTGAAAGCTTCATGAATCCATGTTGCGATAAAAAGCCAGAAGCTGTTACGCAGCTCATCCTGATAACCGGTGGATCCCATGCCCCACTTCTTGAAGTTAAAGTAGAGGCCGTATATCCAGATTCCCAATACCACGACGGTAAGGGCGATTACTAACCAAAAGGTGAGACCAAGGGTGTAAAACGCCATCTTATTTCCTCCTTTTCTAAACCACTACCGACTCCATCCGACCATCCTTCTCATTTGAGAGTAATCTACCTGAGAAACTAATACTTAAACGTTCCCTTCTGGTCATTTTGATGCTCGAATAATTTTGCGGAGGGAGGATTTCGATGACGACGATAGAGTGACTTTTGGTCACTTATTGAACCCGGTCCCCTCCTCGGCCTGGGTGTGAAGATATCAGTCTTTGGATCTCGCACTGGACCTCTGCTCACGGCGGCCCCTCATCGTCATCTTGCCCGGATCAGTCACGATTTCTGGGATCGTCGATCCTGACGCCATTCGTCTTCCGAAATTCCTTTCCGTCCCGGGGAAAGGGCCAGCCCTTCCGTCGGAGGTCATCGACCATCATCTATTCAGCGGAAAAACGGCTTTGGAAAGGAGAGGAATCTTAGAAGGGTCCGGAAAAAAATGGTCGGAGAAGAGATAAGAGGGAAAAGGTGAGAGCTCACTTAGCGAGCGTCACCTTTTCGATGGTAACCTTT
>CAZNGI010000078.1:0-11097 GCA_964572505.1 uncultured Methanotrichaceae archaeon
TCGGTTATTTGCTCATCCCCGCAGCAGAGCTGCGGGGTATTCGATAAAAATAAATTCGACAACGAAAACAACGCCGAGTCAGGCTTCGGTAACTTCTGGAACTCGCCGGAGGAGATGACCTACCGGTACAACGGCGTAGATTACACCAGTTACCTGGGGAACTACTGGGACGACTACGTCGAGAAAGGCGGATACGATCGAGACGGTGACGGCATCGGCGATGTCCCGTACATTATCATTCCTGACACGGTATACGGCAACTATTACCCCATCTTCGACCCTGAGATCCTCGACACCGTAAACCTCATCGACCCCCTCTTCGTCGAGAAGACCGCCTCGGTGAGCGAGGTCGAGCGGGGCGAGACCGTGACCTACACCATCAGGCTCTTCAACACGGGTGACCTTCCGGCGACCGACGTCGTCGTAAAGGACTTCTTCAATAGAGAGGTCGAGCTCTCTTTCGTCTCTCCTCCGCCCGACCCCGACGGCCTCTGGCGCTTCGATGAGATCGGTCCGAACGAGTCGGTGTCGATAACCCTAGTCGTGCGGGTGCCAAGACATGACCTCAAATACGAGCACGAGTCCGGCGTGCGGGGAGTGGGCTTTGTCAACGTTGCAAACGCCTACAAGACTTCCCTCGATCCTTACGTTCTGAGAAACGAAGTCTTCGTCACTTTCTATAACCAGACCCTCGGGGCCGAGGATCGCGCGTCCGACGTCGAGGACGTCTCCGTCCTCGGTGAGAGGGGCACGGAGCTGAACTCGATGGAGCACGGAAGCGGCCTCTACGAGAGCGACGAGGTGGTCTCGGTCCTGACGGAGAACAGATCGATCTCGATGGATAAAGAGGTCTCTGCCGTCTACGAGCCCACGACCCTCGGACTTTATCGAAACCGGACGGTCGCCTACTCTTCGAGGTGGACCGAGGAGGCGCGGGCCAAGAACAGGGCGACGGGAACCTCGATGAGCGAGTCTTACAGGTATGCGACCTCCATCGACCGCGAGTCCCGAATGAAGCTCGACAAGAACGAGTCGACGATGGAGGTCGAATCGGAGTTCGAGGGGACGGGCCACCTCGGCTTCTTCAAGACATCAAACCCGGCCTCGTCCGATGGGAGGTCCCCAAAGTTCGAGTTCCTCGAAGATTACACCGGAAGCTTCAGGGTTTACGAGAGGGTCGACCAGTACGGATCGAGCGTGACATCGGAGAAGTCGGCCTCCGGAGAGGGTCTCGTATCAGCAGACAAGAGGCTCGGCGAAAGCCAGAGGAGCCGCGAGTCTGGTTCGGGCTCTTACGAATCAGACGAGGTGATAGCAACCCACACGAGCTACATCGCAAAGGACGTGAGGCTCGTCAGTGCCCCCACCAGCACCAGACTGACTGGCGACGTCTTCGTCAACTCGTCGGTGAGGCCGACGCTCGGGTCCGGGAGCGCAGCCTGGACGTTGACCCACCTCGCAACTGGAGATAGATCTGATATCGATCTCTGGCTGAACGTCACCGAGTGCCGTGGAGACCAGCTGGTCAACAGGATCGGGGCCACAGGCCTCTACGACGATCAGTCAGTCAGCGCCAGCAACGCATCGTCATACGAGATCAGATGGCTCAAATGCTGCCAGCCAGAGACCTCGGTGACCGTGACCAAGACCGCCTACGTCAGCTCGAAGAACCCGAACAAGATCTGGTACCTCGTGGAGGTCCAGAACAGGGACGACTCGACCAAAGTGGTCAAGGTGGTCGACACCCTCCCAAAGGGCATGACGCTCCTTGAAGCATTTCCCGAGTTCGCATCTTACGAGAACGATCAGGTATCCTGGAACCTGATCGACCTCGGGCCGATGGAGACCAAGATCATCATCTACGGGGTCGAAGCTCTCTGGTCAGGAAACTTCATGAACAGCGTCTCTGTCACTGTCGGGTCTGTCGACGGTGCCGTCGAAGCCTCGACCGGCACCACTTCTGCGGTCACGGTCGACCGGTTCGCCGGCGAGCTGCCCGAGCCAGGCTGAACGACGCCGGACTGGGACTTAGAGTATGCGAGCCGCCCCGAAGGCTCACTCTGATGATCTGCTTAAGACATGGGGGGCGAAGCGACGTCTCAGGTTCCCGGTCCCGCTTCACATGAAGTCCGCAAGCCCCATCTGCTTCGACTTCTCGTTCTGGAATAGGGAGTCGATGTCCATCTTGATGATCAGGAGCCGCTGCTTGGTGTAGTCGTCCACCCCGAACTCCTCGGCCACCTTCATCGAGACCTCCAGGTACTTTCTCACGCTCCCCTCGTGGACCGTGAGGATCACCCTTCCGCCGCACTTCGGGCAGACCTCGGAGAGGGGGGGCCTACGGAACTTCGCCCCGCACTTCACGCACCTCACCTTCTGGCGGGAGAAGGCGCGGAGGTTTCCGATCAGGTCCGGGAGGAAGTGGGAGTTTATGACCCTCGTCGCCACGTCCCTCTCGTCGACGGCCCTGATCTCCTTAGCGAGGGCGAGCTGGGCGTCCATCTTGTCGATCATCGTCTCCAGGGTCTTGTAGGCGCTGTTTTTCGGCCCTGCGGCGATGTCGTCGGTGTCGTGGGTGAAGAGGAAGCCCTCGTACTGGGCCTCGGTTCCTAGCCTCTTTGAGACGAGGTCAATCAGGCCCTCCACGTCCTTCGGCGACGCATTCTTTTGGGTCGCCCTGTAGAACTCGAGCGGGTACTTCGATGGAAGGTCCAGGTTGTGGGCCTCGCCGTCCACCTCCGAGGGGTCGAGCCTGGTGGTCATGACGAGAGGCGCGTCCATCTTGCCGCCCCTCTTCTCCGGCAGGTACGACATCGAGAAGTTGAGGAGAGCGTCCAAGAGGAGCATCACGCAGTCCTCGTCGCCGTCGCAGTTCCTCCTCTTCGCAGCGTGGAAGAAGGGGTGGCCGTAGCCCGCCGAGGCGGTGGTGTAGCCGATCAGCCGGCAGAGAACCCCGGCCGAGGTGTGGGGGGCTAGGCCTATCAGAAGAGATCCGATCATGTCCTGGGGGGTCGTTGCGTTGTAGCAGCTTTCAAGGCCGTAGAATTTCTCCAGCTCCTCGTCGACGAACTTCGCCACCTTCAGGAGGTACTCGCCGCCGTCGAAGGAGAGGATCACGTCCTGGATCTTCAGCTCGCAGACCTGGTCGTGGCTCGTCAGGGGCTCGCCAAAAATGTCCTCGGCATAGCCGAGGTCCCGGAGCCGGCTCACGTCGGTGTGAATCTCCCTCGGCCGAAAATGGGTCAGGGGCAGGTCGGTCAGGTCGTACCTGACCGTCCCGTCCTTGAATATGTAGACGCCGTGCTTCGCCCTCAAGATTCCCTTCTCCAGGCTCTCCGGCGTCTTGTCACGTGATGTGAGGCCGAGAACGCCCCTGACCAGATCCGGCTCCCTCTCGTTCAGGTGCATGAGCGCCCGGGTGTAGAGCTCCTTTACGTCGAGCTTCATGGTGGCGGCGGATGTGGTGGGCTTTCCGCAACGAGGGCACTTCTCTTTTCCCGGCTGGTGGCAGGTGGGGCAGGCCCTTTTGGGGAGGGTGTGGCCGCCGCACCCGCACAAAAACTCGTGGGTCTCATTGCCGCAACGGAGGCAGACCCTCTTGCCGATGGAAGTCTCTATGATGCCGGACCTGCCGTTTCCGACGTGATTTTTGGCGCACTCCCCCACCGACCGGCTCTTGCCTCCGGCGTCGCCCGTGGGGAAGAGGACGTGGGGCGGAGGCCTCATCTCCCTCTTGTCGGACTTCTCGGGCCTTCCCATCCTGCTCCCAACCCTGGTGGGGGCCCTCGCCATCACCTTGATCCCTGCGACGCGGTTGACAAAATTTAGGGCCGTTTCCGGCGCCGAGACCTTCGATTCTATCTCGGATGTGCCTTCACCCACTTTCTCGGTCCCGATCGCCTCCTCTTTCGCCCCATAACCCGCCTTATCAAGCACTTTCAGCTTCATGCCCTCGGGCTCGATCCCGAGGCAGAGGAGGAGGGGCAGGGGGTCATCGACCTCTATCCTCTGGTTTCTCACCCTGTGCAAAACCAGAAGCGTCTCCAGGGCCTCCATCGCCGACAAAGGCAAGGTAAGAACGTCGTCCTCGAGCTCCCCCTCCGACGAGACGGTCTCTCTCAGGAGCTGGAACTGGTCGATGGATAAATCGTGCCAGAGGTACGTGTGCCTTGGGTGGAGGGGAACCTTCCACTTCCTCGATATCTCGATCGCCTCCTCGGCCCCGATCTTCTCTAGGCCCGCTGGATCGCCTCCAGCCTCCTCGAGCTCCGCCGCCCACCACTCAAAACAGTAGGATGCGGGGGCGAGAGTCCTGTTGTTCTCGAGAAAGTCACCGAAGCTGATCAGAATCTCGCCGACGTCGATGATCTTGACGACGTCGTTTTTGTGCACCAGCGCCTCCTTTTGGGAATCGATTCGCACGAGGTCGCCGTTGATGAGCCTGACCGTGGGCCCCTCGATGCTGCTCACCGGCGAGACCGCCGCCGCCTTTCCCGGTTGCTCTACCTTCACCTGAGTCCCGGCGGCGAGAAACTCCTTCAGAAGGATCATGGTCGCAGGGCTGAAACCGGCGGCAGCCAGACCCGTGTTCCTGGACCTTCCGTACCTGAGCCGGAATCCTCCGGGACGGTGGGGGTGGCAAAAGACCGGCCTTCCGGCGATGATGTCCCGGAGGAACTTCTCGCTGGAGGCCCCGCCGTCCTTCTTTTCGCCGCTGGCCAGCTCGTCGAGCCAGTCCCACCCCTCGATCCCGAGCTTCAATACGTGCTTTTTGAGCTTCGGCCTTTTCAGGGCGATCCCCTCGGCCGAGACGAGGGCGACGCCGCCCCTGACCCGGTTCGTCTCGATCCTCTCAAGATCCCGGAACCCCGAGACCTCCTCCTCCTCGGTGGGCTCGCCCTCGATGCAGATGGGGCAGTTTCTGACCAGGGTTCTTATCTCCTGGTCGGAGGGGACGTACTGGAGGCCCGCAACCCGCCGGTAGAGGCCGATCTCCTCGACGTACCTTTCCACCTCCTCGGGCCTGGGCTTGTAGCGGGCGATCCCCACGCCTCGCCGGACGTAGTCGGCGACGAGAACGCTCAGGGCCTGGGCGGTCCCCCCGGCGCTCCTGATGGGCCCGGCGTAGTAGACCTTGAGATACTCGGTCCCGTCGTCGTTTTTGCCCAGGTCCACCTTGGCGATCCCCTCGATCGGCGCTGCCACCACGCCCTCCGTCAGAAGGGCGACAGAGGTTCGAATGGCGCTGTCGATCGCCTCGATCTTGGATGAGAAGTTTCCGATCCTACCCTCGGCGAAGTCGAGGCCGATGGCGAGAGCCGACTCCTCCCGGCTCATCCCCTCGCCCTCAAGCTCCCGGACTCTTTTAGCGATCCCCTCGATCCCGATCAGCTTTTCGACCCTTTCAGCCAGGTCCACGGCCGTGGGGACTTCCACCGAGAGGCTTGGGTCTTTCCCCTGCTTTCGAGCCTTTCCCGCGATCTCCATCGCCTCGGCAAGCCCCGACTCCAGAACTTCGAAGTACTCGGCGGTCTTCAATCGGTTTCACTCCAGAGATAGAGATCCGTCGTGGGATCGTGCCTTCTCACCAGCGGCCTTCCCACAAGCTCCCGAAGGTACACTTCAGCCGCAAAGACCGTCCCACTCTGGAGGTGGCCGCCCAAAAGGTTCCCCTCGGAGTTCGCCAGGGTTGCGTGGGCGTGGAGGAAGGGCTTTCCGTCCCTGATCGATACGTTTCCGGTGAGGCTTGCAATCTCCATCGAATGGTCGATCTCGATCGTCTTATACTCGTGGGAGACCTGGTCATAGTAGCCGATCTCTGCCCTTTGAAGCGCCCCTATGGCGCTGACGGCTCCAGTCTCAACTTCCAGCGCCTCGGCTAGGGCCGTGATTGAGGCCACGATCTCTGAGCCGTGATCGAGCCCACAAAGAAAGCACCTTCCTGGCCGAAGTTCATGAACCAAAGACAAAACCGATCCCTTCCTATTTTATTTGAAATGTGTCCTCTCTGTTGAAAAAGTAAAGGGTGGATCGTCTTTCATCCGATCTCCTCCAGGTAGTCGCCCACCTTCCTGTACCCTTTCCTCCTGGCGAGCCTCTTCATCTCCCGCATCACCCCGGACCCGTACTGCATCGCCTTCTTTTCGTAATAGGCGATATCAGTCGACATGCACCTCGCCGCCACTTCCCGAAGCGGTCTTTTTCGGATGCCGTCCCTGACCTTCTCCTCGGGAGGTATCGCCATGGCCATCCTCACCACCCTCACGTCCAGGTAGGGAAGGGAAAAATAGGCGCCGAAGAGGCCGGCCACGGCCTGGTCCCGCGCCGCCTGGACCGCAAGATCCCGAAAGTCCCGCTCCAGGTCATCGCCAAGGGTCTTTGTCTCCAGGTAGCGGGCGTAGCCGCCGAAGAGCTCGTCGGCGCCCTGGCCCGCCAGGATCCTTTTGTGCCCGTGATCCTCTGCCCACTCCGCCACGAAGTAGAGGGTGGCGGCGATGGAGGCGTCGACGGGCGTCACCCGAGGGAGGGCGGCAAGAACGGAAACGAGGGCCTCCTCGATTCTTCCGGGATCGATGACCGCCGTCTCCAAGGATAAGTCGAGAACGTCTGCGACAGCCCTTGCTCTCTTACGGTCGTGGGACCCCTCAACCCCCACGACGACGCACTCTCTTCTGGCTATGGCTGCCACCAAGGCAGAGTCGACGCCGCCGGAGAGGGCGACGACCCCCTCGTCACTTCGAAGACGAACGGCGGTCTCGATCGCCCTGTCGAGGTCCGATGCTGGCGGCTGAAGATCGACGGCCCCGACCACCTCACCCCCGCAGACGATGGTTCCTGCTGGGCAGTCGCCGGGGATGATCCCGAAATGGTCTCGCGCCATCCAGCCGTTCCAGCAAAGGAAGAACTCGCCCCCGAAGTTGGACGCGTGGCTGGGGCTCTCTTTGAGGATTTCTCCAACCTCGGACTCGGAGAGCCGCCTTCCATCAACCTCGACCCAGCCCTTCAACCTCACGCCAGAAACCATGGAACCCGTCTTTCTCAGGCCAGCTAGTTATAAGATGTGCTTTCGGGACGGACCTGATGGATTTCCCTCGATCTCCATGTCGAAGTACTTCCGATATATCTCCTGGTGGACGGCCCTCGGGTCCACGTCTTCGAAGAGGTTGGGATGGAACCACTTGGCGTAGTAGAGCATGTTCACAACTTCCGCAAGGCCGCTTGCCATGTTTATGTCCACGACGTAGACCTTGCCGTCTTCACGGCGTCGATCTCGTAGTTCGTGAAAAGAAAGCAGAACATCGGGCGGCCATAGACCGGCCGCCCCGACCAATTATGGTTATAGAGAGAGCCTGTAGGTGTAACCGGTGAGGAAGGTCCCCTGCTCAGAGTAGGTCTGGCCGCCTGAGGATATATCCAGGGTGTGATACTGGTTTCCGGCGACGTTCAGGCTGTAGGTTCCATCCAGGGGGTCGCCGCCCTGGCCGTCGCCTCCGACGTAAGACCCGTCGACGAAGACGCTGTAGCCTCTAAGCCAACTGGAGCTGAAGATCACCCTCGCAGATCCGGCCGAGGGCATCGGCGCGGGACCGGGCCCGGGTCCCGGCGATGGCGGCCAGCCACCACTGCTCACGTCCACGATCACGACGTTGCTCGGCTGGTTGTTCAAGGCGAACATCAAAATGTGTCGCCCGACCTCATCGGCCTCGAAGATGAGCCTGCTGTACCCAGGATAAAAGGAGTAGGACCTGGAAAGCAGCCTTCCGTCGGGGTATATCTCGTAGAAGTCGGCCCTCCCGCCACTGGAGGAATAGGCGAGGAGCGACAGGTACGCCCCCAGGGGACAGACGACACGCTGGGCCCAGCTCGAGGAACCCTGGATCCAGAGGGAGTTAGTCCCCATGTACGTTGACTGGTATGTGTAGTAGGATGTGGACCGGTCGCCGAAATAGACCGAGGACGGCTCCCGTCCAGCCGGGTTGTAGCTCTCCACCTCGCCGCTGGTGGCCGGCGACTCCATCGTGAAGAAGTCGGAGAACTGAGATACATCCTCAGAGCTGTATTCAAAAACGTCGTCTGGAGGGTCGATACAGCATACCATCGGCATTCCAAAGACGAGGACGAAGAACAACAGACAGGCCGCCAATCCAAAGGGTTTCAAGATGAACACCTCGCTAGAGTGTATGTCTCTGATGGTACAAAAATTTTGGCGCGGATGCCGGCCGGGTTTGGTCGATCGGCATGCCGTCTGCGGCCCGCCTTTCCCTTTCGCATGTCCCGACTTTTCCTCTGCAAAGTTTGATCAAGGGTGACCGCAAAAAGATGTTATGACGCACAAATAGTGTCTTCAAACCGGAGGTGATCCCCGTGATCGTGACCGAACACGTTGACTTTCAGACAGCAGGAAACGCCGAGATGACAGACCTGACCGCAAAGGTGGCAGCCGCCGTCGAGAGGTCGGAGCTTCTTGCGGGAGTTGTCGTCATCTTCGCCTCCGGGGCCACCGGAGCCGTCACCACCATCGAGTACGAGCCGGGCCTAGTGGAGGACATGAAAGACGCCCTGGAGAGGATAGCTCCCAGGAACGTTGAGTACGCCCACAACCAGAGGTGGGGCGACGGCAACGGCCACTCCCACATCCGGGCCTCGATGATCGGCCCGAGCCTCACCGTCCCCTTCTCCGACGGAAAGCTGATGCTGGGCACCTGGCAGCAGATAGTCTTTCTGGACCTGGACAACAGGCCTCGGTATCGGAGGATCGTCGTCCAGATCATGGGCGAATGAAATTATCGGCGAGTCAAGCCACCTCGGATCGTGAAAAGACGGAGTTGCCTTCACCGACCGAAGGCAAGCAGGGCCACGAGGATCACGAACCTGACGAGGACGCTCATCCCCGTGGAGAAGACAACGATCCCAATGCCCAGGCGCGGACCAAAGAGCCCCACGTAGCGGGGAAGAAGGCTCCTGACGGCGAAGAAGGGGAGCATGAACATGCTTCCCAGCATCAGGACGGTCATCGCCTGGACCGGGGAGATCCCGTTGCTGTGGATCATCGGGCCGAGAAGGGATATCCCGACGATGGGGCTTGCAACGTAGGTCGTCAGGGGAACGATGCTCTCCGGCGGTATCCCGAAGATCTCCGCCAGGGGCAGGACGCTGAAGGCCTCGAAGGCCCCCCGGTCCCTGAGGGCGAAGACGAGGGCCGTCATGGTGATGTAGATGGCGGCGATCTTGAAAAAGAGCCTCCTCTCCCGCCGGAAAGATTTTACCACCGCGGCCCGGAGGGAAACCCTCTCCTGACGGCCGCTTTCTGGGACCAGGCAGGTCCCCTCACCGAGAAAGAGCCTGCTTAAGATCACCACCACCGAGATTTTGACAAGGGCCGTGATTATGAAGACGAGGGCGTAAAACCCCCCCACCACCAGCCCCAGGGCCGGGATGACGATCGGGATCTGGTAGGTGAATAGCTCCCTGACGTAGACGGGTATGCTGTTCATGATGGCGCAGAGGATCACCTCTTTTTCCTCCAGGCACCCCTCTTCCCTGAACCTCGCCACCATCCCGTTGGCCGCCACCGCCGAACCCAGGGATACGACGAAGGCCGAGGCGCAGGCGTCGGGAAGTCTCGTGAAGGAGAAGATCGGCCTTGCGATCCGGGCGAGGCCCTGCATCAGCCCCATCTCCGTCAGGACGCCGGCGCCGAAGAGGCCGATGCCTATCATGGCCAGTATCGGAGCTGCGAACTCCAGCACCCTGAGAAAGAGATCGATCATCGGATGAGGGTTTACCTCCCGATAGATCAACTTATTCCAGGGCTGCGTCCCGATCGGACCCTGAATTTTTTTTGCGGCTCTTATTGATGGAATCACCGTCGCCATCGTCCAACTTGGATGATCAGGAATAAAGCAGGCGGACTTCCAGTTCCCCTTCAGTGAAGAATACGTGGAGGAGCTTCACGGGTTAGACAACCTCGAAGAAGTCGTCGGCGGTGCTTGGACCTCTTTTGTGGTCCCCAGCAACTATGGCAGAGTCTGGACCGTCCAGATTTGATTAAGGGTTTTGCAGAAGGTGGTTAACGACCGGTCGATCGTGACTCGATAAGCTGTGGCTTATGAGGAAAGCTTTGAGGAGAAGTTAAATATGTGGAATTCCCATAAGTTCCGGGGATCTGTATGATAGTTGTGGTATCTGATGTCCATCTAGCAGAAAAACAGAGAGATGAAAAAGTTGAGAAAGACGGCAGAGAGTTCCTCGAGTTTCTCAATTCCATAAAAGACGATCAGCTGAGCGAGGGCGGAGATCTGGTCATCCTCGGAGATCTGATCGACTTTTGGAGACGGGACTTCGCAAAAGCTCTCATGGAAATGGAGGATGCGGTCTCGGTCCTCACGAGCTTCAAGGACGACGTGAAGGTGCATTATGTCGTTGGCAACCACGACTACTACATGCTGAAGCTTAAAGAGACGCTGTCAGACCGCTTCCCCTTCGAGAACGTCGCAGAGCACGTCAAACTTCAGGAAGGGGGCAAGAAATTTTTCTTCACTCACGGCTACCAGCTGGAGGTCCTCGCAAACCCCTACTACAAGTCCTTGACCTCTTACAAGTGCTTTGCCGAGCACCTTTGTCTTGCGGGCGATGACACGGGGAATGCCGCCAGCAAACTTTGGGATACGATCCAGACCTCAAAGTCGATCCTGGAGAAGCTCCAAAGGGTTCCGTCGGATTTACGCAAAGCGTTCGAATCCATGATGGAAGGTCCGGATGAGAGGCTCTATGGCCGCCATGAAGCGGCCCTCACCATAGACAACCTCGCCAAATCCAGGTCCAGAACCGTTTATCTGGGGATGGAAATCGACGAGTTTCTGATCTTTGGCCACACTCACATGCCCTTCGTTGACGAAGAGCATAGGGTTGCGAACGTCGGCTCCTGGAACAAGAGCCCCTGTGAAGATTACAAGTACATGGTGATCCAAGACGGTCTGGTAGAACCTGCAGTTTGGAGATGAGAATCGAGAACACTTCATGAGAAGATGTAACCAAAATAGATGGTAACTATTCAGCTATCCCGAATCGCCCGCATGATGCTGATTTTGGTTATGA
>CAZNGI010000079.1:0-10808 GCA_964572505.1 uncultured Methanotrichaceae archaeon
GATCCCACCTTCGGCTCGCCGAGCACCAACGTCACCTTCAACTTGACTGTTACAAACAACGGCAACGCAACGCTACCCCACGTCTTCGTCAGCGATCTTCTGCCTGAAGGCATGAGCTACGTATCGTCGAAAGGCGGTGGGGTCAACAACGATCGCTACATAAACTGGTCTGACGCCGGACCTCTGAACGGTGGCGCCAAAAAGTCGCTTGAGCTCGTTGCCCACATCGACGGCCCGGTCTCAGGAATAAAGACTCTGACCAACCGCGTCGATGTGGAGGCAAAGCCCGAACACGGCAATAACGTCACCGCCAATGCCAGCGCCATCGTCCAGGCTGAGGAGGCGGGCATCACTGTCAGCAAGACCGCCGATCCCACCTTCGGCTCGCCGAGCACCAACGTCACCTTCAACTTGACTGTTACAAACAACGGCAACGCAACGCTACCCCACGTCTTCGTCAGCGATCTTCTGCCTGAAGGCATGAGCTACGTATCGTCGAAAGGCGGTGGGGTCAACAACGATCGCTACATAAACTGGTCTGACGCCGGACCTCTGAACGGTGGCGCCAAAAAGTCGCTTGAGCTCGTAGCCCACATCGACGACCCGGTCTCAGGAACAAAGACTCTGACCAACCGCGTCAATGTGGAGGCAAAGCCAGAGCACGGCAATAACGTCACCGCCAATGCCAGCGCCATTGTCCAGGCCCGGAACGTCACCTGCATCTCGGGCTACAAGAACGACACCTTTGGGAACAGGCTTGCAGGCTGGACGATCTTCGTCGACAACGACGGCGACGGCGAATTCGATTCCGGCGAGCCGAACGGCACGACGAATTCGACCGGACGCTGGCAGATCTGCAGTCTGTCTTTTGGCGAATACACCGTCTGCGAAGAGCTGCAGCCCGGATGGACCCCGATCGATCCTCCCAGCGGTTGTTACCACAACGTCACCTTGGTGCCCGGTCAGAACGTGACCCTGGACTTCACCAACGACCCGCGTAACCTCACCATAACGAAGGTGGCCGACAAGTACGAGGTCAAGAGCGGCGAGGAGGTAACCTACACCATCACCGTCTGCAACAACGGCGGAACTGACGTCGGCAACGTCACCGTCTGGGACGTCTTCAACAGGTACGTGGAACTCCTGTGGTCCTCGCCCGCACCAGGGCCCGACGGAAGGTGGCACTTCGACGTTATTCCGGCAGGCGAGTGCAGGACGATCACGGTCAAGGTCAGAGTTCCGGAGAGGCAGGACTTCGAGTTCGGCATGGAGCAGGGGGTGACGGGAGAAGGCTTCGTCAACGTCGCCAACGACTACAGCACCACCTTCGAGGAGTACCTCATCAAGAACTGCGCCTATGCCACCTCCGACTGGAATTCGGAGCCGATCTCTGCCTGCGTGACCGTGACCGTTGGTGAGGAGCTTGGAACCGAGCTGGAGACGAGAGAGTACGGCAGCGGCCTCTTCGACGTCGAAGAGAGGGTGGCGATCTTCACCGATAACAAGTCGATAGAGTGGGAAGAGGACTTATCAGCGACCTACAAGCCGACCACGATAGGGCTCTACAACAACAGGACCGTCACCTACGACTCCGCCTGGGTCAAGAAGGCCCGGGCCAAGAACCGCGTTACCGGCACCACCATGACCGAGACCTATCACGATGCTGCCAGGCTCGATCGCGAGTCGAGGATGTTCCTGGACGAGAACGAGTCCGTCATGGAGGTCAATTCCGAGTTCGACGGTCGGGGTCACATCGGATTCTTGAAGATGCCTTCGAGTTCGTCGACGCCTCAGACAACTCCCATCTTTGAGGCTCGCGAGGACTACACCGGAAGCTTCAAGGTTTTAGAAAAAGTCGACGAGTACGGCTCAGCCGTCAGCTCCGAGAAGGCGGCATCGGGAGCGGGCCTCGTGGTGGTTGACAAGAGGGTTGGCGACGTCCAGAGAAGCTACGAGTCGGGCACGGGAACCTACGACTCTGAAGAGCTGATCGAGACCTACACCAACTACATCGCAAAGGATATCAGCCTCGTATACTCGCCGATGAGCCAGAGCCTCACGGGCGACGTATCGATCGACGCCTCTCTGAAGTGGAAGGAGGGTATGTACTCGAAGGTCGAGAACACGAGCTTCATCGGCGAGGAGTACACTGGTGTGACCCAACTCGACAAGGAGACGGTGGCCAAAGGTCTCAACGAGATGGATACCGAGGCCGAGTTCTCGGGCCGAGCTCGTTACAGGGCCGTTTTGAGAGACGAGGTCGACTTCGACGAGCAGTACGAGGGGGACTACTCCATCGAGAGGAGGGTTCTCTTCACCGGGATTCCCAAGTACGACCGGCCTCACCTGACCGTCGTCAAGAACGGATCGTTCGCCAAGGAGACGATATTCAATGCCAAGGATACGACCCTGGCCGGCGAGAGCAGAGACAAGGTGATCACCGTTGCCACCTACACCATAACCGTGGAGAACGACGGCAACAGGGCTCTGGGTCCCATATACGTGAAGGACCTATTCCCGCCGAAGGCGGTTTACATCAACGCCTCGGTCCGGCCCGCCGAGCTGACTGACAAATATGCCAACTGGACTCTGACGCATCTTGCCATAGGCGACGTCGTCACCATCGTTCTTAACATGGACGTGACAAAGCACGTTCCTGCAGAATTGGTGAACAGGGTCGAGGTCTGCGGCGGCTACAACGGCGACGAATGGGTCTGCGCATCCAACTTCAGCGCCGTCGAGAAGGAGTGGCTCACATGCTGCCTCGACGAGACCGTCTCTGTGACGAAGACGGCGGAGGTTGACGAGACGAACGCGAACGTCGTATGGTACAGGATCGAGATCAAGAACAACGACGACGTCACCAGGGTGGCGACGGTGACCGATTGGTTGCCTGTGGGGATGGAACTCATCGACTCGTCGATACCTTTCGCCTCCTACGAGAACGGCACCGTCATCTGGAACCTCTTTGAGATCGGCCCGTTCGAGACGGTGACGATCGAGTTTTCCGCCCTCGCCCCCGGCGACGGGAGGTTCTCAAACTCCGTCGAGGTCGATCCGAGGTCCGTCGACGGACCCGTCGTCCAGCCGGTCCGCGCCACCTGCGTCATCGATGTTGGCACCGTCGAGGACGAGTGCGGCCCCGTCTCTTGTGACGCCTGGCAGCCGCCGAACTGGGAGTTCGAGTACGTCGGATACCCGGCGGAGATGACCTGCGAAGAAAACTGTGGCCTTGCGCCATGAAAGGGGCCTATGGCCCTCCTTCCTCATTTTTCTCGTCTCGTCTTTTTCGACCTCTTCAGAGGAAAGCCATATAGCGGCGGAGGTCGAACTCTCGACCATGATCAGGGGAAAGGCATGGGTCTATGGGGACGACGTGGACACCGACGTCATAATCCCCGGTCCCTACCTCAGGACGAAGGACATCAAGGAGCTGGCCTGCCACGCCATGGAGGGTCTGGACCCGGATTTCGCCGAAAAGGTGAAACCCGGGGACGTGATCGTTGCGGGGAGCAACTTCGGCTGCGGCTCCTCCAGGGAGCAGGCGCCTCTTGCCCTCCGGGAGGCCGGAGTGGCTTGCGTTGTGGCGCGGTCTTTTGCCAGGATATTCTACAGGAATGCCATCAACGTCGGCCTGCCGGTGGTGGAGGCCGACGTTGCGTGCCTGGAGGGCGACGAGGTGGAGGTGGACCTTGCACAGGGGACGGTGACCGTCGGGGAAAGGACCTTTTTGGGCACTAGGCTTCCAGACTTCCTCCTCGCGATCCTCCAGGATGGAGGGCTCGTCGCCCATCGTAGAAAGGAGAAGGAAGGAGCGCTTTGATATTTCCTGAGGATTACAAGTACGTGGGAACGGCCCTCGAGGCTAGGCCCGGCGACCCCATCTACTTCTCCACCCGGTACCTGATCCACTTCACAGACGAGATCACCATCTACATGGTGGAGGCGGGGCCGGGGAAGGGGTTCATGCGTCCGGTGAAGTCGATGAAGCCGATCGTCAGCGGCGATGCTATCCTGGAATATCCAGAGAAGATCGACACTCGGAGCCGGGCAAAGCTGATCGAGCTGGCTTTTTCTCTGTGCAAAGACGGTGTGAAGGCTGTGATCTTCAAGGGTCCCGACGAGCACGTCACCTTCGTCCACGAGCCGGACCTCTCAGCCGTCACCGAGATTGAGATCCTGGACGTCGTCCCGCCCCGACCATCCTGGCTGGTCTATGTCATCGAGAACCTGGAGACGGCCGGAGTTCTCGGAGATCTTGCCCTGAAGTTCAAGAGCAGAGTTCTCGACCTTCGAAGCTTTGAGGGTGAGGACGTCTACTTCCCCTGCACTGCCTCGGGCCTGGGCAGGTCCCTGGACTCGGACAGGGTCGAGATCGAGGACCCCCTGATCGTCGGGTGTGAGGTCTCAAGGGAGGTCTTCAGGGGCATGTACCCAGGAAAAGAGCACAGATTTTTGAACACCTGCCCCCTCTCAAACGATCTTCTGGCTCCGAAGGGGCCGTTCATCACGCGGTGCTGCAAGTCCGAGCGCAGCGGGATCACCAGGTCGAA
The DNA here is from genome assembly GCA_964572505.1 of uncultured Methanotrichaceae archaeon. GTDB lineage: Archaea > Halobacteriota > Methanosarcinia > Methanotrichales > Methanotrichaceae > Methanocrinis. Next base: position 4,554 of record CAZNGI010000079.1, read on the forward strand.
AGGCAACGTGGGCGTCGTGGTCCACTGGGGGGATGGTGCCCCAAAAATCTCGGAGGCGATAAGATGTCTGGCAGAGGAGCTGAAAAGAAAGTAGCCCTGGTCAAGGGGGACGGCGTGGGGCCGGAGGTCATCGATGGCGCCCTCGCCGTCCTGGAGGCGGTGGGCGCGGACCTGGAGTTCGTTCCCGTGGAGCTTGGTTACGGCCGATGGAAGAGGACGGGAAAGGCGATTGGAGAAGAGGACCTGGACCTCGTCAAGACCTGCCACTGCGTTCTCTTCGGCGCGATCACAACTCCACCGGACCCCGACTACAAAAGCGTCCTTCTCGCCTTGAGAAAGGGGCTGGACCTCTACGCCAACATCAGGCCTTTCAAAACTCAGGACCTCGACTTTGTGATCGTGAGGGAGAACACTGAGGGGATGTACTCGGGGGTCGAGAAGCTGGACGAGGAGGAGGCTACGACTTTGAGGGTGATAACCCTCCGGGGCTCTCTTCGGATCGCGGAGAAGGCCTGCCAGATCGCTTCAGATAGAGAGAAGCTCACCATCGTCCACAAGTCAAACGTCCTCAAGAGCGACACCCTTTTCTTGCGGATATGCGGGGAGACGGCCCACCGGTGGGATCTGCTCTTCGAGGATATGCTCGTCGACGCCGCCGCCTACAACCTGGTCAAAAACCCCAAGAGGTTTGACGTGATCGTGACCACAAACCTCTTCGGAGACATCCTCAGCGACGAGGCCGCGGGCGTCATCGGGGGCTTGGGCCTTTGTCCCAGCGCGAACCTCGGCGAGAAGTACGCCCTCTTCGAGCCGATCCACGGCTCAGCCCCCGACATCGCAGGAATGGGAATCGCAAACCCCATCGGCGCCATCAGGAGCGCCGCCATGATGCTGGAGTGGTTCGGCGAGGTCGGGAAGGCGAGGATGATCGAGGAGGCGGTGGAGTGGACCCTCGCCCAGAAGGTTGCAACGCCGGACCTGGGCGGGAGCTGCTCCACAAAAGAGGTGGCAGAAGCCATCGCAAAGCGGCTGGCCTGGTCAGATTGATCGAGGATCTCGGAAGGCGCGGTCGTGGCGGTTGATTTGAGGTATGCGAAGGCGGCATATTGATCGAAATCTTTTTCACCATGAAGCCCCCTTCGCCATCTGAATGTCAGAACAGAAGGCTCAGACCCGCAAGAACAAAGTCAACGGCCGCAAAGGCGAGCTGGCCGAGAAGCTGGGCGATATGAACGTGAAGATCAACGCCCCGAAGTTCAACTACAAGGATTACATCAGGGTGCTCAAGCTGGCGAGAAAGCCCACACGCGAGGAGTTTCTGATGATCTCCAAGATCGCCATCCTGGGGATAGCCCTGATCGGCATGATGGGGTTCATCATCTACGTCTTCCTCACAGAGCTTCCAAAGGCGGTCTGAGCAAAAAAACGATTTCGAGATGGGGCCACCGGGTCCCCATCCATCGAGTTTTTCAATTTTATCCCACCTCGTTCAGCCCTCGCAGTGTGGCGCCGAACTCCGACTCGACGATGCTGGAGACGCCCATGGTCTTGGGGTGAAGGTCGATCTCCACCATGACGTGCTGGTGGCCGAGCTCTCTCAGGGGCCGGACCTGCCGGGGACCGTTGGTGATGGAGAATATCTCCATCCCCTTGAGCGAGTCGATGGGTATCGCGTGGGGAACTCCCGAGATCACGGCGAAGTCGTAGTCGTCCTCTTCGGCGATGTATCTTGCCACCTCATCTCCGGCGATGGGGTACTCGTCAAGCCCGCCGATGATTCGATCGATCTGAACACCTCTCTCCTCGAGGCCCCGGAGGACGTTCTTCGCGTCCCTTCTCACCTTCGCTAACCCCTTGTTCTCGTCGAGGTTTGCAAGGGTCGAGACCTCGGCGCCCCGGGCCTTTGCGACCTGGGCCACGGCGGCGTTGATGTCGGCGAACATGTAGGCGGTTTCCTTCTTGGCGTTGAGGACGTTTATGCCCCTCTTCCCCTCCTTTATCAGGTCGAGAAGCCTCTCTGCTGCCTTGTACTTGATCTCGCCTCTCTCGGGCGCCAGGTACTCCTGGCTTGCCGCCCCGTGGAGCCTCTCGACCTCTGTCGCCTTCTCCAGGAGGTACTTCTGCCTGTCAAACTCCTTCCGGTCGATTATACCCAGGTCGAGGGCTGCCTCCAGGGTGATGATGACGCCCTTGGTGTTGTCGCGGTATCCGGCGTGAACCTCCACTTCCAGGACGGGAACGTCGACATCGGCGTCGACGACGGCCTGGTGGAGGTCTTCACCTATGATCATGCTGCTGCAGGTCCCCACCACGCCGATGAGCTTCGGGTTGAAGAGCTCGCTCGCTCGCTGGAGGAGCCTTGTGAGCTGCTCTTGCCCGCCGAAGACGAAGCCCGCCTCGTCGAGGGCGGTGGTGAGAGTGTGGACGCCGTCCTCCTCCAGGAGGCGGGCGTGCTTGAAGCAGCAGCCGCTGGGGCCGTGCATTATAACGACGTCGACGCCCAGGTCTCTCAAGGTGTAAAGGGCCGCAACTATCGAGCTCGGCCTTGGATGCAGTATTTGAACTTCGTTTGCCATCATGAAAATCACCTGAAACATTTAACGCATGAAATTATCCTGTCGCCTTTCTTCAGGTCGGCCTTCGTCTCGGCGAGGCCAGAATCGAGGTCTGGGGCCGATAGGGCTGCTAGATTGGGTGCGTGAGGCTTCAGCCTCTCCCCCACGAGGACCAATAGGTCGATCTCCCGGCGGCGGCGAGTGAGAAGATCGATCAGGGCAGGCACGTCCATCCCCTCGCAGACGGTCGCGGCCTCCTCGCCCACGACGAGGGCCAGCCTTCCGTCTCCTCTGGCGCGGTCAAGGGCGGCCTCGACCCCCGAGGCCCCAAGGCCTGAGTTTGAGTTGTCAAGTACCAAAATCCCGTCTTGCCACGTCTTCTTCATCCTGCCGCCGAGGCCCTCAAATCCCTCCAGGGCGGAGGCGATCTCCTCGAGGCCAAAGCCCGCTGCGAGGGCAGAAGCCGCGGCTCCGGAGATGGCTGCAACGTAGCTTTCGATATCGAAGCTCTCGCCGAGATCGAGGGGCGCCCTCTCCTCGCCTGCCAGAATCTCTCGGGGCGTGCACCAGACCCTGCCTCTTGGCCCCGCCCCGAAGGTCACGTCGGCCGAGATCTCGACGTCCTCGCCCGCGATAAGCTTCGAGCCCCGTTTTGACAAAGACACCATCTGGAGCTTTGCGGTGCTGGCCCAGAGGGATCCTCCCGCTATCTTGTAGTCGCCGGCAAAGCTGGTCAGAACCCCGAAGTCGGCAAGGCCCGTCCCCCCGAGGGATATCTCGCATACCAGATCGTCGGCGCCAGCGTCCTTTGCCGCGTCGAAAGCTCGGATCACGTTGGCGGGCGTGATGCTGAGCCCCGACCTCACGAGCTCGCTTTTTCCGTCCTTCCAGATCTCGATCCCCCGGGTGGTGTGGGATGCGACAGTTCCCCTGGCAGAGAGGATCCGGGCTAAGATGAGGGCTGTGGTGGTCTTGCCCCTCGTCCCCGTGATCTCAAAGGCCCGAAAGTTCCTCTTCCCATCTAAGAGGTCGCCGACGGCCCGATGGTGGGTGACCACTTTTTTTCCGAGACGTCTCGCCTCTTCGTGGGCCGGATTTCCTGGCGGCAGGTGGACCGGGGCGACGACCAAATCGAAGCCCGAGACGTCGGGGACGCTGTGGTAGACCTCGAGGGCGGCAGCCTCGATCCCCCTCCCCCTCATCCGCTCTGCGATCAACCCGGCGCCGTGGATGGTGTCGAGGACCGCAACCTCGGAGGCTACTTCAGAGCTTCCGTCGCTCTCCTGTAGGCGAGGGAGGCGATGCATTCGTCCACGCCCAGGGGCTCTGCACACCTGATCTCCACCTCGTCTCCGTTCAGCTTGCATTTTCCCCTCCGGAGATTCGGGTCCACGCACAGCTCGCTTGGGATATCTTCCAGGGTGTGGACGCCGTGGGCGAGGAAGATGGGGAGGGCAACGATCGTCTTGACGTTCGTTCCCGAGAAACTCTCAAGGCCTGCGGCGATGTTCGGCTCGTCCATGTTCAGAAAGGCGATTCTCACGGGGCCTTCGTGGTTTTTGCCTATAAGCTCCGCGCACTTTTCCACCATCTCTTTGTTGTACGGCTTGGTGCTGCCGTGTCCGAGAACAAGAATCCCTACATCGTCAACCATAGATCTCACCGATATTACGTTTTTACATATTTGTATTACCTGGATGGGATTAATAACTAATAAATCCTTTCCCGACGTAAAATGGTCTGGCAGTCGGTCCCCAGATCTTCGTCAGTGGCTGAAGGTCTCAACCTCGGGCTGAGCGCAAAACAATTGGGATAAGTCGATATGAGCCGCATAGCGTATCTCCTGGCATCAGTCCTCTTAATTATGCAGACTGCAGGCGGAGCCGAGGTCTTCATGTCGACGCGAGAGAGCCTCACCTTCGCCGACAACCTGACCCTCGTGGTGATGGACGTGGAGCCGGGGGCGGGCGAGGGTGTCGTCTGGCTGGAGCTTCGGGACGAGCATGGGCCCCTCAAGTCCTCGATCTTGAAGACCGGGGAGAGCTTCGCCTACGACGAGAGGGGTGAGGGGCTGAACCTGACCGTCACCAGAATCTACGCCGGGGGCGAGAGGGACCTGGTGGACCTGGACCTGGAATCCGGCGAGGTCGTCAGAAGGTCATCCCAAGAGCTTCCCGACGACCCATATCAAAATCGTGATCGTTCCGGCCAATCGGGCGATTCGCCTCTCCTCAACTGGGGCCTGGCGATCGTCCTGGTCCTCGTCTTGACGGCCTGGGTCTATTTCGGGGCGAGATCCAGGGGAAGGTAAAGGTGAGGGGCGGCCTTCTCGGCTGGCCGAGCTAGGTTATTTTTGCTGAGTGTATTGGGGCGTATTTTTGAAGTACCATGTTCCCTTCACAAATCTCCAATCGGCTCCACCATCGGGGATTCTGGACCAGGTATAATTGTTGTCGGAATTATCACTTAATATGGGAGTCCTATCGACCTCGATGCCCTCACTGTTTCTCAGGATGAGGGATTCATCATTGTGCTCGAACTTTTCGTCTACTCCCATGCTGTATATGTGTCCTGGGAAGATCGCAGCATCAGTTAGTTCGATGGTGACGCCACTGTTGGTCGATGAGATGGTCCAGTCGTCTAGGTCAAAAAACTTATCTCCAGTCCCAGTGTTATACAACTCAAAAAACTGAAAGCAATTGAGGTGGTCGCAGCCTGGATTGAGCTCCACCTCATTGATAACTATTTTACTCACAGCAATCCCAGATATCGCCATCAAGCCAACTATGATTAAAATCGGAATCGTTATACTTTTCATGAAAATCACCTCTATGTGTCTGTTATAGATAAACTATAAATTCTTTTGGGATGATGTTGTAATAAGAGCCAATTTAACTCGTATTTAAAGCTCGTCCCAGGTCTCTTTGACTGATCCCAAGTGCGCCCCCCGGACGGTCCCGCCGCCCCCGCAGCCAGCCTTCGATTTTCATCTCGCCCTCTTCCGACAACATCCCAATCCTGCGCGACCTCGCCCTCGCCGCTCCGCACGATGCCGCCGCCCTCCCCATCACGGTCTGTTTTCGCCGCCCGATTTTCCCGCCCGGCGGCGGTCCCGCGCCCCTCGGTCCGGCCTACCCAGCTTTTCGCGCCGCCTGGGCGATCTGGAAGGTGCACCTCGCCTTGGGGCCGGGACGACGAGAAGCGCGCCCGAGGTGGTGCTCCGGGACCCGATCGACCCAGAATCGGCGCCGTGCCTTCAGGGACCAGGGGGGGCGCGGCGAAAGGATGAGCTCCGCCAACGAGCTGAAGATGGCGAGGGACTTCGGGGCCTACCCCACCGGGATCGCAAGGAAGCTGGCGGAGGAATAAAGGAGGTGGTGCGACTTTTTTTATAAGAAGCGAGATTTTATTTTAAATTCAATTCACCGCAACTTGCTGCATGGTGCACCACCACCAGTTTGCAGCCACTTGATTTGCCTGCTGCTCAGGGAACTGACAGATGAAGGAATCGGCATCTGCAAATCTATAAATAACAGAAAAATATATATTATTCTAGCCTTCTAGCTGGGGGCCATAAGCGATCTGAGGTGAACAAGAATTGAATGCTGAAGCTTCTAGTCGGTTGTGTATATGGACATTTTTAATTGCGTTATTTGTATTGTTTGGCATTGGCTCAAACGCCATCGCCACAGATCAACAG
>CAZNGI010000080.1:0-10795 GCA_964572505.1 uncultured Methanotrichaceae archaeon
TCTAAGATTAGGGAATCTTAAGTTCAATCTACCCACATAAAACAGCGAGGAACCATATTATATAACATCAACCGGATAAACGGTCACCACCCAGCTCTGCTGCGGGGATGAGCATATAACTGACAAACCGTTGCTGTGTTCACATATTTTGACACGATATTATGCGGTTTATAGTGCAACGTGTTTGGGGACCGTCCTACAAACCAGGACGACTAAGGCGGCGGCGCGAAGCATGCCCCGCAGTTCTACTGCGGGGTGCGCCGCCGCCAGTTTGACTAGAACCCATAAATAGGTGCATCAGCCAGGGTTTAGAGATCCCATTCAATAGCCTACATCCGCGCGACCTTTTTCGCCCTTAGCTTTACAACTTATTTTGCGTTTCCATGCGCGAATTTTGGGTATATAATGTCAAAGATTTCAGGACTATACAGTTGATGAAGTGGGTAGAAGTAAAGAACGAAAAAAAGTAACAACTATAGCAGAAATTCTTATGTCAAACCGGGGGGGCTCACCCTGCTGCATAGCTGCAGGGCATTCAGTAAAAATAAAATTTTTATAAATACTTTTTTACACGAGAGGGGTTCGATTAACTTCTGGCCGGGCGGCCTCCTCTAAATACCCTTAAAATAGGGAGGATAACAATTTTGGGATTTAGGGGGGGGTTTCGAAATCCTCACGAGTTCTCATCCCAGCCCATACTCCGAGAGCCTCTCCCGCGCGATCTCCCTCTCCCGCTGGTGCTCGGTCAAGAAGAGCTTGATCCTCTCGGCGGCCTCCTTCTTGCAGGTCCCGCAGACCCTCTCGCCGCTCTTGCATTCCTCGAAGATCTCCGAGAGCTCAGCCTCGTCTTCGGAGAGGTGGAAGAGCATCAGCTCGTAGACGGTGCACCTGTCCGGCTCGCCTCCGAGCTTCTTCTGCTCGGCGAGGCTCTGCCTTCCGCCCGTCACGGCCCGCATCACCTTCTTGGCCGCCTCCTCGGGGTCCTCGGTGAGGGCGATGTGGCTCTCGGACTTGGAGGAGGACATCTTGCCGCCGGTGAGGCCCGTCATGAACCGATGGTAGAGGGATGCAGGAGGCATGAAGCCGTATCCGCCCTGCTCGACCTCAAACTCCCTCATCAACTCCTCGATCCTTCCCGCGTCCTTCGCGTCGAAGACGTCGATGTGCTCCTCGTACCGCTTCACCTTCTTGTACCCCATCTCCTTTAGGTGGGCGGTGGCAGCCTCGATCATTTCGGGTCCGGCGGCCTTACCCCGGAGGCTGACGTACCCCTCCCTCTCCTCCACCAGGAACTTTCTCATCCTGCTGGCGAGGTCGCGGGTGAGCCTGATGTGGGCGTCCTGGTCCGATCCGACGGGTATGACCACGGGCTTTGGTCCCCCGTTCTCGGCTAGCTGCGGGTGGAGGATGTCGGCGCTCTGGACCACCACGCTCACCATGTGGGCGACGTTCGTCTCGCCGGAAAATCCGTAGATGGCGGCGAGCTCCGAGAACCTGGCGGCGGCCGCAAGCTCGAAGGCGAGATCCCGGACGGCCCCGCTCTTGGACTGGAAGTAGATGGTGCCGGTGGGCTCAAACCCGAGAGCTATGAGGCTCAGGACGTACTCCTCGATCCCCATCTCTTTGCACCTCTGCCAGCTTATCCCCCGGACCGAGTGCGCTTCCATGTCGGCTATGGCGACGAAAGCGTCCCCCCCGTGCTTTTGGTGCCAGATGATCTCCTCCATCACCATCTTGCTGCCAAGGTGAACCCTTCCGCTGGGCATAAACCCGCTCATCACCGCGAAGGGATTCTTCTCCTTCATGGCCTGGACGACCGACTGGTAATCACGATGGCCAAATATTATATGCCTTTTCATATATGGATGGGAATCGTCAATCTGAGGCAGAATCTCCTCGAAGCTCGATATTCCGAACTCCTCGAAGAGCTTCGAGTAATCGTCTATCGAGACCGCGCCCCAGGGGTCCAGCTTCGTTGCCATAAGTCCAGGCGATGCAGAATATGGTATATTTACCTTCTCGTCATCCCCGCACCACCGGGAAGGTCGTCCGGTCCGGAATGCCGGGCCATGCTGAAAATATTTAAATTTGAACGTCGATACTCTCGTCGATGAGTCCTGAGTCGTTCCCCTGCGATCTTGTGACCTGGAATGAGTTTTACGATCTCGCAAAGTCCCTATCCCGCCTGATCAAGTCCTCGGGCTGGCGACCCGATCTGGTGGTGGCCATCGGTCGGGGCGGCTACGTCCCGGCCCGGGTAGTCTGCGACTTCCTGGTCCACGACCTTCTCACCAGCATGAAGGTCGAGCACTGGGGGATCGGGGCCCAGAAAAAAGATCAGGCAATGGTCCGCTTTCCCCTGGCTACGAGCGTATCCGGCCAGAAGGTCTTGATCGTCGACGACGTAACCGACACCGGTGACACCCTCAACACGGCGGTGGGCTACGTGGAAAGCCTGGGGCCGAAAGAGACGAGGACCGCGGTACTCCAGCACAAGACCAGCTCCGCCTTCGAGCCCGACTACTACGCAGAGAAGATCACCGAGTGGAGGTGGATCATCTATCCCTGGGCGGTTCACGAAGACCTGGTGGGCTTCACCGAAAGAGTCCTCTCCAGCTCAGATCTTCCATTGTCAGCGGATCAGATACACGCAGATTTGAAGAGGAGGTTTGATATTGATGTGGAGAAAGAGTACATGGCCGGGATCTTGGAGGACGTGGTGGCCCTGGGAAAGGGAACACTGTCAGGATCGGTCTACAGGGGTGCCCGTGGCTGAATCAATAATCTTTCTGGATAAACAAAAATAAGCTATTTATATGAGAATGAATTTGTAACCAGAAAAATAGATGTGATTATTATGAGACAATTTTCGGTCAAAGTTTTGGACGATGACGACCGGGAGTTCGTAGAGGTTCTGCGGGATCTCGGCATCCCCCGAAACGTCGCCAGCATGATCACTTACCTCGCCAACGTCCAGGAAGCCACCTCCCGAGAGATCGAGATCGGGTCCAATCTCCGGCAGCCGGAGGTCAGCATCGCCATGAGGACCCTCCGAAACAACGACTGGGTCGAGGAGCGGGAGATAAAGAAGGACGGGAAAGGCAGGCCGATGAAGGTCTACAGGCTCACAATATCCCTGGAAGACATAATCAGGCATTTTGAGGACGAGAAGAAGAGAGAGTCGACGAAGGTGATGGAAAATATAGATCGGCTGAAGGACCTGAGCCGAAAGCTGAGCAGCAGCTGACGAAGCCCTTCATCCCGAGGAGACTACCCGGACGATCTCCAGATCTCCGGGCTCCACCAGCTCGTCGTTCGGAACGGGGTGGCCCTCCCAGAGCGCCACCACCGTCTCAGGGTTAATTTTCAGTAGCTCGAAGAGACCTTCGTAGGTCAGGCCCCTTTCCACTTCGATCCTTCTTTCAGAAACGCGGCCCTCGGCGAGGACCAACACCTTCAAAGCGGTCACTCTTCTTCCTCACCGCCTGTGCCAACGAGATCATCGAGGTTCTCCTCGATCAGCTTCTTCTCCAGGTTCTCCGTCTTCTTGTCGCCCTTTCTCTCAACGTCTCTTTTCTTGAACTTAGGCACAAGCATCACCCCTGCTCTCTTTTTGATCTGAGACGGTATTAACCTTTCGTCACCTCAGCCTTCGTCCAACGCAGGCCCACTGATCGTAGATCCCAAGGTCATCGGGGTTTGCCACCACCTTGCCATCCCACCCGGCGGACTTCAGGGCTTCGGTCACCATGCGGGCCTCCCTTTCGGTGTAGGTGGTGTAGATAACCATATCTTTCGCAAGCTCCGACGACCTGAGAAGTATATCCTTCCATAGAGGCCAGTTGACGTCGTCTATCAGCCCCACCATGAACCCCACCACCGCCTCGAAGTGCAGGGGAGGAAAGAAGCGGTCCATCAGTCGGGCGTCCAGGACCATCGCCCTTTCGGGGTCGAGATATCCTGACTTCAAAGCCATGCAGATCTCGCAGCTGTCGATGTCCTCGGTCCAGGGACTAAATCCGAGCTTTTTTAGGGCTTGGGTGGCCATGCCGCTCCCGCAGCATATCTCCAGCACCTCGCCTCCGGCAGGTAGAAGTGGTCGCAGAAACCCCTCCAGGCTCTCGATCCTCTCGGGGACGAAAAGGGGAGGGCTTGCCACAGGACAGCTTTCGCAGAATAACTCATCTTTGAGGGAGATCGCAAGCCACTCCACCAGCCCCTCCATAAACGTCCTCTCCTCAACCCTTACAACTTTCGAGCTCGAGCTTCTGGGAAGGGCTTTGAGGGCATTGGTGCCTGAGTAGCGGTCCGTCAAGAGCAGCCAGAGCTCTGCAGGCTCCGTCAGCTTCAATGCAACTCCCAAACGGACGTCACCGTCTTCTCTTTCGTCCTCGTCTCCGCTCGTCTCCTCCCATATCTCTATCGACTCCCCGACGTCCGGCCCGGACTCGAGGATCTCCGATGTCACCGGGAGGGCGATCAGGTCGGCCAGGGACTCTTCGGCCAAAAAGACGTCCTCCTCACCGTCGATTTTCAAGATTTCATGAAGCAACACGAATAATCACTTTCGAGCCTGGCAGATATCAAGGTTTCTTTTGGGGAAACGGCTATATTGTCTTCTGTCGACTCTGGTACGGTTTGAAGCTGAAAGATATTCCAGGGGTTGGGGCAAAGCTGAACGAAAGGCTCGCAGCCCACTTCGGAGATGAGGATGCCGCCCTTGAGGCTATATTGAAGGGAGACGTGGCAGGCCTTCTGGGGATGAGGGGGATGAGCCAGCGGCAGGCGACTGCCCTCGTTCAGAGGGCCCGAGGCGCAAAGTACGGCGTTTCTCCCTCCGACTTTCTGGCCACAGATGAAGCGGTCCGGATCTACGAATCTTTGATGGAGCTATTGGGAAGGTCAGCCCATACCGACTACGCAAGGCAGAAGCTCGGCACCTTCTTTCCCTCCTCCTGCCGGGAGATGATCGAGGAGAACAGGAAATTTGCAGAATCGGCGATCAGTTCAGCTTCAGCTCTTGTTGATACCGACCTCGCCCTCCACCTATCCAAAATAAAGCCGCTTCGAAAGGGCGCCAGCTTTCGGGTAAGGAACCGGGCAATTGCGGTCGATTCAGCAGCAAACCTTCGGGTTTTGAAAGAGAGGGGCATCGACAGAATTGTCGACGTCCATTTGGTCGAGAGCTTGCGGGAGCTGAGAGATATCTCCCAGGGGTACGATCGCGTCACCCTTCTCGGCGGAACTCTCGACAGCCTGGCCCTCTCCGAGATCGAAGAGGCGGAGAGCGAGGAGGACTGGTACCTCGTCCCGGAGCGTATACTACATCGTTACCAGGAGAACCAGGATCTTCTCGACGCGATCTTCAAGGCGGCAGGAATCCTGGAGATGTGCAAAGTCGCCTCCTTCGAGGGGCTAGAAGAGCTGGTTCGTGGGCTTTCAAAGCTCAAGGTTGACGACGACCCCGAAGTCCTGCGCCTCGATCGGCTCATCGCGAAGCTTGAAGGTCAGGTGGAAGAGGCCGTGGCCTGGGCTAACGCCGAATTGAAGAGGAGGGTCGAGAGCTGTTCGGTGACCCTCGCCGGGGACGACCTACTCTTCGCCCTGGGCAGGAGCGGGGACCTTCGGGATGTCTTCAAATCTCGGATGGGGGAGACGTTCCAGGACGTCCTGAAGGCGGCGAGGGATCGTGCCTCTTCTGATCTGGAGCTGAAGGGGGCTGAGAGGGCGCACATTGAGGAAATAGTCTCCTCTGAGGTCCGCTACCCCCTGGAGGAAGACCGGGAGGCAATGGTGCGTTTTCTCCAGGAGCTACGCAAGAAGGCGGAGGCGAAAAGGCTGAAGTCCCGACGGGATCTTGCCAGAGATCTTGCAGGAAAGTGGAACCTCGTCGAGACCCTCCACGCAGACCTCTTGGAGTTCGATGTGGGATTTTCCCTCGGCTGCTTTGCCCTCCAGAGGGGTTTGATAATGCCCTCATTTGTGGAGGACACCTGCATCGGCTTTTCGGAGGGAAGAAGCCTCTTTCTCGACGGCCCAGAGTCCGTAAGCTACTCGGTGGGTCCGACGGGCCTGGTCGAACCCTCGGAGAGGACGGCAATCCTCAGCGGCGTTAACTCCGGCGGCAAAACGACGCTCATCGAGCTTGCAGCTCAGGTCGTGATCCTGGCCCAGATGGGGTTTCCGGTTCCAGCGGCATCCTGTCGACTCTCCGTTTTCCAGAGCCTCTACTACTTCGGCAAAAGCAGAGGCACCCTGGGCGCCGGGGCCTTCGAGACTACGATCCGAAAGTTCTCTGTCCTCGCGGGCAAGGAGAGAAAGCTCGTTTTGGCGGACGAGCTTGAGGCGATAACCGAGCCAGGCGCCTCAGCCAAGATCATAGCTTCCCTTCTGGACGAACTTTCGAGGGGAGGGTCTGTCGCGATCTTCGTGAGCCATCTCGCGGAGGACGTGGCGAGGTTTGCCGAGACCAAGGTTAGGATCGACGGGATCGAGGCTCGAGGTCTCGACGAAAATAACCAGTTGGTCGTCGATCGAAACCCCCTCTACAACCGCCTGGCCAAAAGCACCCCGGAGCTGATAATCGACAGGCTAGCTCGAACCACCGAGGGAGATGAACGGGAGTTCTACTCCAGGCTCCTTTCGAAATTCCGGTGAATTTTTATACGAGTAGGATAATTTATATTTCATGGACGTCTCTTACCATCTGGAGATCTGGCAGATCGCCGCCATATGCCTCTTGATGCTGCCGCTCTTTTTCATCGCCAACTACGTCATCGTAAAGCGGGTGGTCCAGGAGAGGAAGATCCGGGAGGAGAGGGTGGAGAGGTTCATCGCCGCCGGCATTGCCAGGGACATGAGTCCCGAGAACAGGTCCAAAAAAAGGCTGCGCAGAAGGTTCTGAATCGGGTTCCATTGGTCATCGGTTAAGGATTTAAAGCTACATAATCTATCAAGTTTTAACACCATTTATGCGTTACATAGGCGAGACCAAATTTCAACAAGTGCATGCTGTACCCTTTTTGATCAGTCCAGTCTCATTAGACTTGCTACCGGGATCGCTGCCACATTGCGATTCTTGCCTTAACCGATGACCCATGAATCGGGTTCAGGATTTCGGCCCAGACGAGCGCTGTCTTCGAGTTTATGCTTCGCGCACTCAGAGCCTCGATATCGGTTCAGGTTGGAGTTTTGAGGGTGGAACATCTCGGATGGACCTAGGATTTCTGGGTTATCCGTTCTGTGTTCGCGATCGCATCCGCGTCTTCAGGTCCGGCGAACCTTCGGGTCGCTCTTATGTCTTACGTACATGTTGGCTCGGCCGGGATGTTTGCCTAGCTTATTTGCTATTTCATATCACGAATTATACTATTTGGTGGCTTACATATCCGAATAATTATGTCTTAAATTTCGAATAACTCACATACTGTCAGTGATATCGTCTTCTATTTGGATGTATATTAACTTTTTAGATTTGGTATATTTATCTAGAAATATGCAGCGGGTGCGAATGATCTTATGCAGATACATGCAAAATATTTATGTATCTCGTGCACATCATCGTACCTTCGACGGTGAGATCGGATCGGGGTCTCGTCGTCTTGTTCATCAAAAGAGGTCGGCTTTGATGGAGACGACCCGTTACGGAACCGTTTCCGTGCCGCGAGCAGGTGGCGTGGCGGCTTTGGTTCTGCCACGTCCCCGCTTACGCCTTTTCTGCATCAACGTCATCGACCACATCTAAATCTCACCAATCTTGCTGAATCAGGGGTGTTTCCAGCACGGCATAGTAACTGGATCATCCGGGGCACCATTTCAAACATCTAAAATACACTCGTTTGCCACCTGAATAGCTTTCGTCTCATCATGATGCGGATACATGGTTGTAATTAACATGTAATTTTACAAATATCATCGAAATTATGTCGTAGGATGCTTTATGTCGTAGGATGCTATAAGCGTAGTTTATAAAAATAGTGTGAACTTATCACAAAAAGCCTTATTTACTATGAATGCTCTGGATGAGCAGAGGTGTCAGGCGTGAACAATCTTCGAATCGCTTTGGGTTTATTCGTTCTGCTGATATTTTCGGTTACAGGTGGAGCGCAATCTAACCCGATGGGCTCAATCGACGAATCCAACGATTCCGTAATTAGTGGCTCCAACAGCGCTATTTCGCTGAATGTTCGCTCTACGCCCGATGACGTCAGTGAAGTTGATGTGGTCACGTTCACCTACGCTGTCTATAATCGTGGCACTTCCAAGCTTTGCAGTATCGCCATAAACAACTCCCTCTCTGGGGTAGTTCCCTTAGAGCCCTTCGACCTGGAATCTGGTGAAAATGCAACGCTTACTGCAGAGTATGTCATAACATCCGAGGACCGCGAGTTGCTGTGCCTGGTGAACGACGTCAGTGCGACCGGTCACAGCTGCGAGGACGGCACCGCAACAACAATCGCGGGTTCGCGATGTGTTGTGATGTTCAGTTAGAGCGGAATCCCATCACGATCACCTCTTTTGGTGAACAAATTGGTCGGGGAGGCTCCGATCCAGCCTCTCTGACTAAAGCTATTTTGGGGAGATATGCGGACTTTATCTCTGTCGACCATAATTATCCGAAATTCGAAGATGAATAAATAAATATTTAAAAATATAAGGTCGTTCCGATCGGTGTTTAGGGCCGCAAATCGAGTACAATGTTCTGGTTTTTGGACGCAGCTACGCATCTCAGGACGGGTGCATCAAATACAAAATTTCGTTAATGCAGTCCATAATATCCTGGAATATATATTTTAGCTAGGCCGCCCGGTCAATATTATGGGAAACCTCTTTATAGTATAAACAAGGGAGTTATCGACGGGGTGTGTACTTAAATGAGCGATAAGACGGAGCAGTTGAAAGAGCTGTTCTTGAAGATCTCAAGCAGTACCAAAGTGGTCGAGAAGCAGGCCACGCTACATGGCGATCTCAAAGGAAGTTCAGAGATCGAACGTAAGCTTCGGGTGGTTGTATCCGATATGTGCAAGCGATACAACATACAGACCAAGCTCACCCCCGAGCAGCTGGCCACCGTGGTGAGGCTATTTTATAAGGGGCTCAGCGACACCGAGATCGCCGAGCAGCTGGGAGATCGAGCGCTCAACAAGACCGTCAGTCGCGCCAGGATCAAGCTCCATCTGTTCCGGGAATCTGACCTGAAGCCGCCCTTCGAAAAACAGGAGTTTTTGAAGCTGGCTAAAGCTGGCCTCTCGGTGAAGGAGATGAGCGAAAGTCTGGGTGTAGCCCCTTCTACCATCAGCGAGTACAAGAACATCTTCGAGTGCCAGGCGGCTGCAGAGAGGGACGGATATACCAAGCGCTTTGAGGATATCATCTCTGACCAGGACGTCTCAGAGAGGATGGTCACTCACATCTCCAAGGATGGACTGCAGGATACCATGGACACCGATTATGAGACTGCAGAAGCTTGAGATGGGGTTGCTTCAAGACAGCAGCCCCAAAGATTTTAGAAATAGGAATAGTAAGTATAGATTCATCCATTCACCTTCCACAAAAAGGTCCAAGTAGAGGGGATCTCGTCGCTCTCTGAAGTATAATATTGAGGCATATCCATAAATGATAAACATTGTCATGAAAATCCTGATGCTACCACTCATCAGGGTCAGACAAGGCAGCAACATACAATTCACGCCCAAAAGTAGGAAGCAAGTCTTCTGCGTCCCAAGAATTACTGGTATCGTTTTAGTCCCACTAATGATGTCGCCATCGACATCTCTTACGTCGTAAAGGACTGTGTTTATGAATCCCTTTATAAAAACGAAATAGAATATCACTAATACGACTAAAGGAATCTGTATTCCAGGTAATAGCTCGATCGAAGGTGATGATATATCTTGTTTCTTCATTAAGCTTAATGCTGGCAGCAATGTTGCAACAGTTGACCAAGAAACAGCCGTAACTACGTTCTTCATAAGTGGTATATCCTTGAGTCTGGGAACCCCCTGGAATATGTGTGAGCTATATAAAACATTAGCAACTATGGGAACTAATAATACTAGTGTAGATTGGGGGTTATTTATATATGCTAAATATAATGAGAATGTATATGAAGCTATGGAGTAGTATATAACAAGCTTTTTATGATTCCCAACGAAATTCACTCGTTCTGGCATATTTATTGCATCTTCATCGATATCGGAAATTTTATTTAAACTGTAAACGCTGAATGCCATCAAAAATACCGCAAAACATATTTGAAAGTCGACTAAACCTTGAAAAAATTTATAACAGACGATTGTGACGAAGAATCCAGACATGGCTGTGAAGATCGAACTAATTGTAAGAAATAACAGAATCTTCTTTAATCTAAAATGAATGTTTAGGATATGTGTCCGTAAGGTCTCTTCATACGACATATCTGTGTATTCTAATGGCATAAATTTATAGTCCTCCTTTATGAGTATTTGTCGGATAATGCCCTGCATAGTATCACAACTTAACGGTATGCTGTGAAAATCGAATTTAAAAGTCTGCCCGTTAGGCGATTTCTGTCCAAAGAGCAAAACCCCGCAATTGGTATAATTTACCACTCCTTTAATGAGGTTGTCGGCAGGAAAACCATTCCAAACCAAAAATTTTAGATTTTTGGGTACTATCTAGAAATCAAGTGATTTTGGTTTTTTTGAAATATGGCTATCCTCCTCGATATCCCAAAACCCACACGCATAGATTGTTTTGACCTACAGAAGGATCTTCGTTTTGGTGTTCCGATCCAGTGATATCACTTGATAATTCG
>CAZNGI010000081.1:0-10681 GCA_964572505.1 uncultured Methanotrichaceae archaeon
GGCAGATGTGACCGAAGGCTCCATCAGCCCGAGACGCCTTCAGTCCATCTTGAGACGTTTCGCGTTCACAGCGACGATGACGGTGCTGAGGCTCATCAATACCGCTCCCACCGCCGGGCTGAGGAGGATCCCGCGGCCGTAGAGGACGCCTGCCGCAAGAGGTATGGCGAAGGCGTTGTACCCCGTGGCCCCAGGGGAGGTTTTCGACCCCCTGGCCGGCCGAAGCCCTCACCTCTCTGCTCACGCCATCCTTCTCCATGGATTTATTTCTCGACCCCCTGGTGCGGAAGGTGATGGAAAGAAGCTCGAAATCCCCGTCCATCGCCCCCCGCAGTTAACCTCTAAATCTGGCTTCTGCCCTCTGCCTTTATTATTATCCCATAGTCTCCCACGAACCATCCATCTTCTTCGTCGAGCAAGAACAGTCCCCTCAGATCCAGGGGAATGCCGATCTCTACATCCCGCCAGCTTTGGCCCCCGTCGGAGGTCTTCTTGACGAGTCCATCAACTCCCACCATCCAGCCGTTCATATAGTCCAGGAACTGTATATCCTGAATATCACCCTCACCCCTCTCATCCATATTCAGAGGGTCCCAATTATCTCCCCCATTGGTGGTGGAGAATAGCATCTCTCCGGCCAGCCAGCCACTGCGGTTATCATGGAAGGCCAGAGCGAAGCATCTGATGGGACAGCTCGGATAACCGCAGGAGAGGTTCTGCTTTCTCCATGTGACCCCACCATCCTGCGAGTGGACCACCTCACCCAGTCCCCCGGCAGCCCAAATGTTATTCCGGTCGACAACCTCCAGATCGCCTTGCACCAGAGCGTAACCCACCGCCATGGTGCCGGGAATGCCGGTGTCCACCCAGCTCCAGTGCTCACCGCCGTCTGTGGTATGGGCCAGGAAAATATTTTGACTGGGGAAGCGCTTCGTTGCCAGCGCCCATCCATCCCTCTCATCAAGGAACTTTACGGCGAAGAACTCCAGATCCCACTGATCGTACAGATCGCTGCCCTGATCTTTCCAGGTCTTCCCCCCGTCCGTGGTGTGCAGTATGGCTCCTTCGTGCTGCCAATTGCCAGCCGGTGGCAGACTTTGATCCCAACGAGTCTCGGAAGTTCCCAGGGCCCATCCGTTTTGCCGATCGACAAAGTATATGCTGCACAGGCGATGGTAGCTGAAGAGATCGTCGGAAGGTGGCGCGTTTTCGTATTGGACCTGCCAGGTCTTGCCGCCGTCAGAGGTATGCAGTA
Organism: uncultured Methanotrichaceae archaeon; assembly: GCA_964572505.1. Classification (GTDB taxonomy): domain Archaea; phylum Halobacteriota; class Methanosarcinia; order Methanotrichales; family Methanotrichaceae; genus Methanocrinis. The sequence continues at coordinate 1,256 of CAZNGI010000081.1, forward strand.
TGACCTGACCCCACAGGTTGGGCACGGAACTGACGCTGCCTGCCGCCCAGCCGCTTTCATTGTCTGCGAAAAAGATGTCGTGAAGCAGGTAATGCGGATTTATGTAACTCTGCTCAAAAAGGCAGTCGCAATTGTAGCAGGTCTCTCCTGGAGCGACTACCTCTGGGCAGGCATCCCAGGCCCGACTTGACCGGGCCACAAGGTCGTGATCTCCCACCAGCACCGCCTGGTCTTCCACCAGAGCCAGGGCAAAGAATCCTTCTGGCATTAAGACCGACAGGGGATTGGCCTCATCCATCCGGATCTTGGTCCAGGTGGCGCCACCGTCCTGTGTTCTGTACACCGGCGGACCCCAGGCGGCTATGTAATTGAATCCAACTGTGTAGCCTCCTTCTTCGTCTATGAACTGGATGTCCCAGAGGGGATCAAAGAATCCACCAGGCTCCTGTCTCTCCCAGGTCATGCCCCCGTCTGAGGTGTGGAAGACAAAGCCGCCATCAAGAGAGCTTGATGTTGGAAATCCCGCGGCCCAACCGGTGGAGAGGTCCACAAAGTCGACTGCGGTGAGGGTGATGTCCACTCCGGGACTGTACTGCTCCTTCCAGGTCATCCCGCCATCCGTGGTGCTGTATACCACACCTGCGTGCCTCATGCGAATATCCTCCTCTTCCAGCCTCTTGGCCCCGACGGCCCATCCCGTTGCCGAGTCGACAAAATCTATGCGGCCGAGGAGGGAGACGTTCTCTGGAAGGGTCTGTCGGGTCCAGTTCCGTCCACCGTTCGAGGTATGCCAGATGCTTGCCGTCCAGTCGTCATCCTCTCCCAGCCAGTCCTGGTGGATCAGCCTGACGGCTGCGGCCCAGCCATTGAGCGAGTCGGAAAATGCCAGGCCCCTGAACTCATCAGAGGTATTCACCTTCTGAACAGTCCAGTTAGCGCCTCCATCGGATGTATGCAAGATGGTCCCGTTCTTTCCCGCCACCCAGCCAAGATCCGGGTTTATAAAGGAGACGGCATTGAACGTCTCCGCCACCCCTGCATCCTGGGCGGTCCAGCTCAGGCCTCCGTCTGTCGTCTTGATTATGGTGCCAAAGAACCATTTTTCCGACTGACTCCAGTGAGGCTCTCCTACTGCCCATCCCAGGTCCTTGGTCAGGAAAGCCACGTCCTTGAGATAATAAGATGTCTCCATAAACTGGAGGGTCAGTTGCGGATCGGAGAGGCGTGCTGGGCTTCCCTCGATCTGGTCTTCGTGATCTAACGGGGACGGGAGGGACTGATCGGCGCCGGAGACTTGAGCGATCTGCGAATCCATCAGAGGTGTTATTGGTGGATCTTGCTGTTGAGCTAAGAGGACTTGTTGTTGAACCAATTGGCTTTGTTGCTGCAACGATTGCTGGATCAGCGATTGCTGCAACGATTGCTGCTGTTGCAGCCCCACGGCCGGCTGGGGCGTGGGCGTTGGCTGCGGTAAAGGCTGATACTGGGCAACAGTTAATGACATTAATAGAATAATTAAAGATATTATGATCGAAATTCCTTTTTTCATCCGGATCCCTCTTGCCAAGAGTTTTGCGTTTTTTTTGATATTTAAGACTTGGCCCAGAATGTGAACTTGTCTTTACCGAACTCGTCGTAACCCGAAGAAACTCACAAGCGGCAATTCTTGGTCTCAACCAAGCTGCACCGCGGAAACATATTGGGCCCTATGCCGCCCAATCCTCACTGGTAAAATTGATGCGGGGAACGGGATTCGAACCCGCGAACTCCTGCGAGACGGGATCTTAAGTCCCGCGCCTTTGGCCACTTGGCGACCCCCGCCCAGACATCGATTGCGAAAACGCTACGCTGCACTATAATCAGTGCAGAATCGCACCGCGTCAGGCAGAGTTGAAGCGCGGAAGATAAATAGTTTCCCGCAAACTCCGGCGCCTGCCGTAAACACCGAAGGTGAAGCCATGTATCAATACGAAGAGCGCAATTTCCAGACATCGGTGTATAAAGACGAGAAGTACGATTTTTTGACATTCATGAAGGCTGCCGGATTCGAGGAGGACGAGCTTCTCCTGGTGACCGACGAGCTCGACGCCTACAAGAGCATCCCCGGCACCACCCTCAGAAGGTACGTCAACCGGGTCCAAAGCTCCGTCGAGGTGGACTGCAGAGCCGCCTTTCTCAAGGGCGTGATCGTGGGGACGGCGATCCACGAGAGCCTCGAAAACCCCGACCTCGAAATGCACATCACCGCCGAAGTTAATAGAAGGCTTCGAGAGATCCTGGACGACCTGGCTCCGGTCTGACGCCCAACCCTGAAATACCCCCAAATTAAATCTGGTTACGATGGAAAAAGGCATCTACACCCTCGTTCTCCGGCTCGAGGCGGACATGGACTTGGAGGTTGGCTCCCTCGGACCGGTCCACTTCAGGGCCGGCTACTACGCCTACACCGGATCCGCCCGGGGGCCGGGGGGCCTTGCGAGGGTAAAGCGACACCTTTCGGTGATGGAGGGGACGAACTCCACGCGAAGGTGGCACATCGACCGGCTCCTCCCCCATTCGACCCTGGTGGAGGTGGTGGCGACGAAGACCGAGGAGGACCTTGAGTGCCCCATCGCCCGCAAGATAGGCGAAAGGCTTTCTTTCGTCGAGAGGTTCGGCTGCACCGACTGCCGGTGCCCCTCGCACCTCCACTTCTCAAGAGACAGGGAGGAGATCCTGGCGGCGGTGAGATCTGCCCACGCTCAGATATCCCGATCCGATGGAGGGACGAGCTCAGAAGCACGACGATAAGAGAAAGAAGAAGAAATCATAAGAAAAAGAGCCAGCGAAGAACGGTCGCTGCAAAGACCAAAAGGCCGCAGATGGAGAGGGGCAGGGTGTACCCGACGAGAGCCTCCCTCAGATCGGAAGCCGTAGTCTCCTTCACCAGCCAGAAGTAGGGATCGCTGATGCTGGAGAGGACGAAGGCCCCTGCCGAGATCAAAAACAGCAGGGTGACGGGCTCCATCGGGTAGCCTTTCATCATCTCGGCGGCGATCACCACAGTTACAACCCTCGAACCCTGGGCGAGCTGGATCAAGGACGCCACCAAAAAGGGGAGGACCACCACCGGGACAAATGGGCCGAGCTCTGCGTAAAGCTCGGGCCCGAGGCCACCCTGGGCGATGACGTACCCGAAAGCCCCGGCCCCACATAAATCGAAGATTATGATACCCGCCCTCCTGGTGGCCTTCTTGATCATCTCATTCGCCTCGTTTCTGGCCAGGGCCGCCGAGAGGAGCGCTCCGGTGAGAAGGGCGACGTTGGGTGACCCCACAAACCAGGCCGCTGGAAAGAGGAGGCCTGCAAAGATCAGGGCCAGGGGCAGAGCCAGAGGCGCCCATGAAAGAAGCCTCGGAGGCAGGGGGCCCGTCTCGCCCGGGGCCTCCTTCTCGACGATCGGAAGGCGTCCCAGGTAGAGAAATGCCGGGATGAAGAGGAGGAGAGATAGGGGAAGGCCGAACTTCAGCGCCTCGGCCGGGGGCACCTCCAGCGATTCGGTGAGGGTGACCATCACCGGTGATGGGTATACCAGGTTGAAGGATATCACCGAGAAGACCGCAGCCGCAAACTGGAACCTCCTTCCCGACCCCCCTGCTTTTCGGCCCATCCCCCCGACCAGCGGTTCCAGGATCAGATAAGAGGTCATGGAGCACATCACCGGGGGGGTGACCAGGTATCCAGATAGGCCCGAGGCCAGCATCCCCTTCCGCTGGCCCACGAGCCCCAGAAGGTCGGCGACGATCCTGTCCACGGCCCGAGACCGCCGCAGATGCTCGGCGATCACCGACCCGGAGAAGACGATTATCGCCAGGGCCGAGAAGATCCGGGCCAGGCCCGCCGTGACGTAACCGATCAATTCCGGACCCATGCCCGTTAGGACCCCGTAAGCCAGAGCCGAGACGACCAAGCTCAGGAAGGGCGAAAGGCCGATTTTCACCGTCAGGAGGCTCGCTAGAAGGATCGCAAAGAGGAAGGCAGGAAGAGGATCCATCATGGTGATATATCATAGTGGGTCTATAAAAAGATCTCCTCAGAAATCATTTTCTCATTCAATTAATATGAAAAATAACTTATCACGATTTGTAGAACCAATTCATATATATGACAGTACCGCCTAATTGTTCCGAAATTACTTTATAGAAGGAAAACAATAAAACGTTTGCTCAGGGGGAGCGTATGAAGGGTGGGTGCTGGATAAAATCCCCCAAAAGGGGCGGTGCGGTTCATTTGTTCTGCTTAGCTGGTCTCATCCTCGTCTCGATCTCCCTCCCCACCGCCTCTGCCTGGTCCTTTCCCTTCTCAATCCCTTTCCTCTCCAGCCCCGATGAAGGTTGTGAGCTGAGCTTGGACCTCGATCAGCTTTTGGTGGGGTACGGAAGTTCGGCCACCTACACCCTCCACCTGAAGAATTCGGGTCGGGACACCTTAACCGACATCTCGATAGCGGACAACTTCGGCCAGGCGGGGTTTCTCGCCAGCCTTCCAAAAGGAGAATCTCTCGATCTCATCAGAACCACACCCCCCCTGAAGTCCAGCACCCAGCTGAAGGTAGTGGCAACCTCAGGAGGCGAAGAGATGTGCTGGGCCGAGGCCGCCGTCCAGGTTGGACTCCCTGAAGAGGAGTTTTCGATCCCCGTGCCGGACTTCGAAAAACTGGTGGCATCTGAAGACCAGACCCTGAAGATAATGTCGGCATCGCCCGAGATCGAGCTCGTCGTCGGGGCCGACCCGAACGCCGTGCGACCCGGGGAGAAGACCACGGTGAGGATGACCGTCACCAACCGCTTCTCTCAGCCCCTGAGAAATGTCGGGATCACCGGTCCCGGCTGGACCGTCCAGGCTGGAGATCTGAACCCCGGCGAGTCCAAAACCTACTCGAAGACCCTGACCATCACCGAAGACCTATCAGCGGACCTGACCGCCACCGGGACCGCCGACGGCGGTGAGAGGGCCGCCGATCAAAAGAGGCTAACGGTCTCAACCATCAGCTCGGATCTTTCGGTCAGGGTGATCTCCACCCCAGCAGGTTCGGGTCAGCCCACCACCACCGAGTACAGGCTGAAAAACGATGGCGAGGAGGTTCTGAGCCGGGTGACCCTGAAAGACGGCGGGGGAGACACCCTCGGCATCCTGCCCCAGCTCGGCCCCGGAGAGTCCAAGAGCCTGACCCGAACCGCGCCCCAGGGCGAAGAAGCCACCGGGCCGATCGACGTGACGGCCATCTCGCCAGAGGGAAAAACGGTTACAGGAGAGGTGATTGTCCAGCCCGCCACCACCCGACCTGCCGCCGCCTCAGTTCTGGGGCCGACGAGCAGTTCAGGCCCCTCGAAGCCGTCCACTAAAACCTCCGAGTCGATGGGGTTCGGGGCCATGCCGGAATTCGAGGAGATGGACCTGGATCTGAACTTCGATGGTATCGGCTCCGGCCTTGACGTCGTCGGGACGGCAACAGATCCCAGCGGCCAGAAAGAGAGCCGGTCGGCGGTTGCCGGCTCAGAGTTACAAGACATCGGTTCGGATGCTGGATTTGGAGACTTCGATATTGGATTCGACTTCGGCGATTTCGGGTTTGGCAACGACTTTGGCACAGCCCCTGCTGGAGGAAGCTCAGACCTCATAACTCCATCGACGGGATCAAAGACAGAGACAAAAACGGAAACTGGCTCGCCGAACCTGATGGCGACCCTCCAGGTCAACAGGACCCTGGTTCATAAAGGCGACATGGTCGGGTACAGGTGCGCCGCCGTGAACCGGGGGACCGCAAACTTGGTCGATGTCGCGCTTCGATGCGGCGAGAAGACGGCAACGGCACCCAACCTCGCTCCCGGAGACGGCCTTCCCCTTGAAGGGGCGATTCGGGCAGAGGGGTCCCAGAACTTGACGGCCAACGCCATCGCCTCAGGACCCGGCGGATCGGAGCTGACGGACGAGGCTTTCCTTCAGATAGAGGTGGTATCGCCAGACCTGAATCTAGAGGTCTATAAGGACCCCGAGGAGATCTGTCGAGGCCAGAGGGTCTCGATCGTCGTCCGGCTGGAGAACTCTGGAGACGACGCCCTCTCAGACGTGAGGGTCTCAGACACCCTTGGGGAAATCGGAAAAATCCCGGTCCTCGAGCCGGGTGAGGCGAGGACCCTCATGAGGAACTCGACCATCGGCGAGAGCCTCGAAGACGTGGTCAGGGTCGTTGCCATCGATTCGACCGGCGGTCGCCTCCAGAAGTCGCATGCCCTGAACTTCGAGCTCCTCGAACCCCGCCTGAACCTAACAGTCGATCCCAGGAACGCCGCCGCATATCCAGGAGAGGCGGTGGAGGTGGTCTGGACCATAAGGAACACCGGTGAGGTGGATCTCGTGGACGTGACCTTCGAGGGGGAGGACGCAAGCAGGTTCAGGCTTACTGCCGTCGCCGCCGGTGGGTCAACGCCGGTATCCTCCACCTATCTCGCTGACGAGAGCCGAGAGGTCTCGGGCCGGGCCGAGGGCAGGACTGCAGGAGGCGAGACGGTCTCCGACTCTGCCGCCTTTGAGATCAATGTGGTCTCGCCAGGGATCAGCCTCAACGTCAAGCCCTCCGAGGTAGAGGCCTGCCCCGAGAAGGCCTTCAACCTGAGCTGTCTTGTGACCAATTCAGGGGACGACCTCCTCAAGGACGTGACCCTCTCCGAGAAGAGCCTCGGGACCCTTGAGAAGATCGGGAGGCTGGAGCCCGGCGACTTCAAAGTCGCAACTCTCGACTTCTTTGCGGAGACGAACACCACCTTCAGGCTCGAGGCGAAGGGTGCCGACTCGATGGGCAAAACCTGGACCGATTCCCAGGACGTGGCGGTGAAGCTCGTCTCCGCCAACATCGAGCTTTCCGTATGGGCAGACCCGCCCGAGACGGCCCCCGGAGGAAACGTCAACGTCGTCTGCACCGTCGAAAACCAGGGGAACGTCCCCATCTTCAGCACCTTCATAGTGGGCAGGTCCCTGGAGCACCTGGGCACCATAGACTACATCTCCCCAGGTTCCAGCCGCACTTTGGAGAAGGAGATCGAGGTCTCCGAGGAGATCGAGGACGAGATAACGGCCGAGGGCTTCACCAGGGACAGGGCCTCGGTGAGAGACAAAGCGATCCTCCAGGTGGGGCTGACGGAGCCCCAACCACCAGCCGAAGAGACGGTGCCTGCTTACGCTTCAGAAGGCACGCCGGTGGGTGCGGCCAGCATATCAGCCCAGGAGGCTCGCGATGCCGGTGTGGCCGAGGCCAAATATCAAGAAGAGGTCGGCCTTGGAGAAATGGTCAACACAAGCAACGCAGGGATCTCGGATATTCGAAAAGATGAAAGCTCCAGCATAACCGGCCTCATGAACCGCCTGAGGGAGATCCTGGAAAAAATCAGGCTGAATAAAGAAAGCTCGGCAGAATCGGAAGGGACAATGCCCGCCGGATCAGAACCCGCGCCCTCCTCGGGCGCCCCTCTCTCGGCCAGCCCGCCGGGCGCTTCGACTGAGTGGTCGGGGTACGGGACTTACGAAGGTAGCACGAACGCCTCGCCCCTCTCTCCCGACGGCGCCCTCCCGGAAGGGGCGGGATATGCGCCGTCGACTGAGGTGCCGCGAGCCGTGCCCGCCACGGGCGAGACGAGCCCTGAAACCGCGGGATACGCTTATTCGGCAGAGGAGCTGGCTTCGGGCGATCTTTCGTCTCTCGGACCCAGTTTCGAAACTGCGGGCTACTCGTACTCGGCTGAGGGGCTGGCTTCCTCCTATCTATCCTCTCCGTGGATCTCGCCGGGATGCGCGGGGTACGCGTATTCGGCCAGCAGCCCTGCCTCCGCATACCTCTCGTCTCCCTGGACTTCGCCCGGGAGTGCGGGATACGCCTCTTCTGACAGTGGCCCCTTCTCGGCCCTGACCTCGCCCGCCGGAATCTCGGCCACCCTCGCGGGGTCGGCGACCCCCACCAGTTACGAGAACGCCGACCCCAGATCGTCCTCGGAAGTATCGCCAAAGGTGGCCGAGTCGAAAGCCTCCGCTGAATATTCAAGCCTCCACAGATACCCGGAGGTCTCGCCGGGGTATGCAGAGGCCGCGGCTCCGGCTGGCAGCCTCGGCCTGGACAGCCCCTCCCAGTCCAAATCGCCCTCCAAGAACATCAAGCTGGTCATAGGCGACCCGAGCACTCTTGAGGTCGACCGTCCACCGAAGATAATCGACATGGGGGCGTTCCCACCAGATCCGACCGCATGGACGCCAGTGGTGGTGGCTGTGCACGCCTCCGACGACATCGGTATCAAGTCCGTGGACATGCTCTGGGACACCCCTACCACCACCGTCAGCAGGCTGGATTTGGTCGACATCACCAAGATCAACTCCCAGAAGATGGAACTCGAGGAGGGCGACCTCAAAGAGGGCTACTGGAGCTACGAGATTCCCGGCCAGGCAGCGGGGACCTACATGGCGGTCTTCATCAAGGTGAGCGACGGGGAGAGATGGGCTGAAGACGGCCCCTACATCCTATTCTGGTCGGAAGCGGCCTCTGAAAATAAAGCCGCAGAGCCCGCCGCCCAGGAAACAACCGCGGAAGATGGTGGAAGGAGAAAGACCGTCGAAAGCCAGAAGAACGGGATGCTCTTCGTCGAGTCCACCACCGTCATCGGCAGGGGCGACGTCTCCATCAAAAACGAGTTCCGAGAGGCTAATGCCCGGTACAAGGAAGAGCTGGACGGCTGGGGGTCGATAGAGATGCAGTCAGAGAAGACCATAAACAAAGGAAACCCCATCGTCAACATAACCGACAGCCGGCTCCTGGTATTCGACCAGGGTTACCTCAAGGGGTTCAAGGTCATGCAATCTCCCAACTTCCACGGTGGCATGGGCGCCAGCGTCACTGAACGGTTCAACGCTACGACCCTCGAGAAGAGCGAGTCAGGGACGATATCTTCAGTTAACAGGTCGGAGAACACCCTGCTCTTCAACACCCAACAGGCCTTCGAAGGGATATGGGGAACCAAGACAGAGTACTCAAACTTCAACAAGAAAATAAAGGCCAAACAGCAGCTGAGCGGAACCTTCGAGACCCAGAAGAAGATAACCTTCGAGGACTAGTATTTAGGAATGAAATTTGGAACCGTAATACTAGACGCTGAGTAACTATTCAGCTATCCCGAATCGCCCGCATGATGCTGATTTTGGTTATGAAGGCATGCCGACAAACAATTTGCGCTAGAATGGAAAACGATATCTACTGACGAAGTTACTTGAAGTTAGCTCTCTGGAACTGGCCACGCGACATCTCATCAATTGAGTTTGCCGATGCTGGTTGTTGGGTGCTGAATAGTTACGAAGGAAAAAGAACTGCAGACGATTGTATCGATTTCTTTAATGACATCGAAAAAC
>CAZNGI010000082.1:0-10243 GCA_964572505.1 uncultured Methanotrichaceae archaeon
AAATCAAATCCGATCGCCTCGGCGTCGAGGAATGCCAGGTTGGCTCACCTCCTTTGAGTTTAGGGAGATGATCGAAGAATATATCAGTGAGCGGCGAGCTGGAAAGATATATATCCTGAAAGATCGCCTTTTTTGACGTGGGGTTCCTATAATGGCGTGTGCCAAAGTCCGTAGCAAAGAGGTCGGTCGGGCAGATGGGGATGAGGCCAGGTTAGCGGAGTTTGAATCTGGTGTACTACGCGGGCTCGAACAGCATAAAGCTGGTCTGGTGGAAACTTTTGAGGATAAGGACAAGTTCCTGAGCTCTCTGCGCAGTCGTCGGACCCCGTAAATTCAACCCATTTTCAGAAATATGACTCGCCCATTGAGTTCAAAACAATACAAGTATGAGCGAGTTCGAGAATTTGTAGATCAATTTAAAAAATTAACGTAACTATTCAGCTATCCCGAATCGCCCGCGTGATGCTGATTTTGGTTATGAAGGCATGCCGACAAACAATTTGCGCTAGAATGGAAAACGATATCTACTGACGAAGTTACTTGAAGTTAGCTCTCTGGAACTGGCCACGCGACATCTCATCAATTGAGTTTGCCGATGCTGGTTGTTGGGTGCTGAATAGTTACGTTGATTCTTGAAGTCGCTATTCCAGCTTCCATCATCATGGATTCTGTGGGCACCAAACTCGCTGCCATGATCGAGTATCAGCTCCCTCATCGGACAAAGCCACCAAAACTTTTCCACCAGCTGGTCGATTACCAACTTGCTGTTCTCGGTATTGATAACTGAGAACTCCCCACCCGCCAGTACCATCCTGGAGGCGTCATCCAGGACGACGCAGACTTTGATACCAGTTCCGTCCCACTCGTGCCAGTCGATATGCCCTGCCGATAAACTATGCTCTCGCTCGTAACGAACCCACTTGCGTTGTTTCTGTTTCTTTTGATCCTCCTGAGCCAGTCCTTGAGCCTTCAGATACATGTGGATGCGGTTATGAGATATGCGGATCTTATATTGCTTCCTGATCACCTGCTCCAACATCCGTGCCCCAAATCGATAGCGTTCATGTGCCTCCTTGACGATCTGAGCTTCCTGTTCATCGTAGGGTTTAGCGGGCCGCCCGAGGTTTTTACCAGGACATGGCTCCTCTCCGGTATCGCGGTATTCCTTGAGGACCTGTTGCACGCGTCTCGTGGATACTTTCATATCCCGGGCGATATCTTTTGTAGCCACCCCCTTGCGTTTCTGACGAAGGATCCAACGAACCTTCGTCTTGTTCAGCTTCATATTCCGGACTATGAGTCCGGGCTTAGATGAGGTGCGAAATAATTTCAGGACTCTACACCCTCTTTCCGGGTCGGAAATCTTTAAAGAGGCGACCGAAAAAGGACGTCTAAAAGGAGGTCCGAAAGGACGTTTTGGACTTCGAAGGAGCCGCCAGAGAGTTCGAGACTGGCCGAGAAGCTTAAAACCCGTTCGGATCGACAAATACATAATGGCCTTTGGCGGCATAGTTATTCCCTGTAAATGAGGTGTCAATCGTTGAAAATAATCGGTCTTAATGACCAGGAGGTCGAAGCGAGCCTGCGAAGCGCTGGCCTAGGCCTCGCGGTTTCTGAGGCGCGCTCCATCGCCGAGGTTCTGGGAAGGGACCCTTCCATCCCGGAGCTCTTTAACTACGATACCATGTGGAGCGAGCACTGCTCTTACAAGAGCAGCCGCGCCACCCTGAACGAGTTTCTCCACACCACCGGACCAAACGTCGTCCAGGGTCCGGAAGAGGACGCCGGGATAGTGGCCATCGACGACGAGTGGTGCGTGGTGATCGCCCACGAGAGCCACAACCACCCGAGCCAGATACTGCCCAACGAGGGCGCTGCCACCGGGATCGGTGGAATCGTAAGAGACGTGAACTGCATGGGCGCAAAAGTTGTGGCCACCGCCGACCCCCTCCGCTTCGGCGACCCCAACGGCGAGGACAGAAACCACGTCCGATGGGTCGCAGAGGGCGTCGTTGACGGGATCTGGCAGTACGGAAACGCCCTCGGAGTTCCGATCATAGCCGGAGACGTCGTCTTCGACGATAGCTTCGATACCAACTGCCTGGTGAACGTCGTCGCCATCGGCGTCGTGAAGAGGGGCGAGATCATCAAGAGCAGGGCCCCCCAGGGCGCAGGAGAGAAGGGCTACGACGCGATCGTGATAGGAAAGCCCACCGACTCCAGCGGCTTTGGTGGCGTCACCTTCGCCTCCGAGGAGCTCCGGGAGGAGGATGAGGAGGCTAACAGGGGAGCGATCCAGATCCCCGACCCCTTCCTGAAGAACGTCCTATTCAAGGCGAACGAAGCCCTATTCAAATTGACCCGCGAGGAGGGTATCACCATAGGGTTCAAGGACCTGGGCGGAGGCGGGTTCACCTGCGCCTCTTCAGAGATGGGGGCGAGCGCCGGATACGGCATGGACCTAGACCTCGATAAGCTCCACAAGGCGAGCGAGAACCTACCCCCCGAGGTCGTGGCCTGCGCCGAGACCCAGGAGCGGTTCATGCTGATCTGTCCTCCGGAGCTGACCCCGAGGGTCCTTGAGATCTACAACGAGGACTGGGACCTTCCCAACGTCTACGAGGGCGCGAGAGCCTCCGTCGTCGGAAAGGTGACGACCAACGTCAGGTACATCACCCGCTACAGGGGCGAGGTGACCTGCGACATCTCCATCGAGCACCTGACCAAGGGTATCCACTACCAGAGAGAGGAGAGAGCCCGAAAGATCAGCCTGAGCGAGCCCGTCATAACGGCTCCCGAGGACCTCACCGACGCCCTCCTCAAGGTCCTGGCTTCGCCCAACGTCTCCTCGAGAGAGCACATCTATCGCTACTACGACACCGAGGTCCAGGGCAATTCGGTGATCAGGCCCGGAGAGGCCGATGCTGGCCTCATAGCCCCGATCCGAGGCGAGACGTTCGGCATCGCCCTCTCGGTCGACGCAAACCCCTTCTACGGCAGAATCAGCCCCTACTGGGCTGGGGCGACGGCCGTCGCCGAGGCGATGAGAAACGTCGCTGCCATCGGCGCTTATCCTGCAACCCTCACCGACTGCCTAAACTTTGGAAACCCCGAGAAGCCCGAAGCCTTCTGGGAGTTCAGGGAATGCGTGAAGGGCCTTGCAGACGCCGCAAAATCTCTCTGGCTCAAGGGGTATGAGGACACTCCAGTCCCGATCGTCTCCGGGAACGTCAGCTTCTACAACGAGTCTCCCGACGGGACTGTGGACCCCTCGCCGGTCATCGCCTGCGTCGGCCTGATCGACGACGTCAGGGACGCCGTGACGATGAACCTCAAGGAGGCGAACGATTCCATCTACCTCATCGGGCCCAGGTTCGACGAGCTGGGTGGGTCCGAGTACTACAGGACGATCTACGACGTCACCGGCGCGAACGTCCCAGTGGTCAGGTTCGAGCTTGAGAGAAGTATGATCTACGCCACCATCGACTCAATCGTCGAAAAAATCGTCGTCTCGGCCCACGACATCTCGAACGGCGGCCTGGGAGCAACAGCCGCCGAGATGGCCCTCGCCGGTAAGGGCGACCTTGGGATGGAGCTTGCCCTTGACTCGGCCGGATCTTCAGATCTGAGCGCCGACCGCTTGATCTTCTCCGAGTCATCGGGATTCCTCCTCGAGTGCAGGGCTGGGTCCGAAGAGGAGCTTGAAAAGCTGCTAAAAGGGTATGGCCTTGCGATCATGAGGCTCGGGAAGGTGACCGAGTCACCGACGCTTGTGATGACCCACGAGGGTAAGACCGTCGTTCGAATGGACCTGAAGGCGGCGAAGAAGGCTTGGACCGGAAGCCTCGCGGAGGCGATGAGATGAAGATAGCTGTGGTGCAGTTTCCGGGAACAAACTGCGAGCACGAGACTCTTTTGGCAGCTCAGAGCGCAGGCCTATCCGGCGAGATATTCAGATGGAACCGGCCCGCTGAGGAGCTTTCCGACTTCGATGGGTACCTGATTGCTGGCGGCTTCTCATACCAGGATCGTCTCAGGGCGGGCGCCATCGCCTCGAAGGAGCCGGTGATGGACACTCTCAGGGAAGAGGCAGAGATTGGAAAGCCGATCATCGGGATCTGCAACGGTTTTCAGATCCTGGTGGAGGCGGGCCTTCTTCCGGGCCTCGACGGGGTGAATGTTGCCCTCGCCCAGAACGTGATGGTCTCGAAGGGCGAGATCGTGAGAAGGGGATTTTACTGCGCCTGGACTACTCTTCGGCACGAGGCGCCATCGAAGAGATGCTGCGGAAGCTTCCTTTTGGAGAAAGGCGAGCTCGTCCAGATGCCTCTCGCCCACGCCGAGGGAAACCTCGTCACCGCCGACGAGAAGCTGATGGACAGGCTGAACGAGGAGAACCAGGTCGTATTTCGATACTGCAGCGAGCATGGCGAGGTAGACGACGAGTTTCCGGTGAACATTAACGGGAGCCTAGAGAATATCGCCGGGATCTGCAACCCGGAGGGCAACGTCCTGGGGATGATGCCTCATCCTGAGAGGTCGTCTTTCGCATTCCAGCTTCCTCCAACGGATTCCAGGAAATGCACAGGGGATATGAGCGCTGCGGGACCCGGAAGACGGGTATTTGAGTCGATGAAGCGGTACATCGAGGTGAGGAGATGAAGATCAAACTTCGGGTCTGGCTGAAGATACCGGATGCAGAGGCCGCCACCGTCAAGAACACCCTCCGTCGTAGGATGGGCTACGAGATTGTCCTGGCGGAGCTGGGCAAAGAGAGGCTGTGGTCGATCGAGGTCGACGACTCCGTCCAGGACCCCATGGATCTCGCGAGAAGGCTGGCAAGGGATCTGGTGAACGAGAACAAGGAGAGCTACAGAGCCTCCGTCGACTCGATCGAGTTCGAGGAGGGGTACGTTCCCGTCAAGGTGGGGCTTCACATCGAGGACGGCGAGGCCGTCTCCACTTTGAACCGGCTCCGAAACCGGCTCGGGTTCGATATGGTGAAAGGCGTCGAGAGATCCGTCGTCTGGAAGCTGTACCTCAAGTCCACCAACCCCGAGAAGGCAGCAGAGGAGATCGCCGAGAGGCTCCTTATAAACCCTCACAAGGACTTTTATGAGATCGTGACCTGAAGGATGGGAGATGACCTCCTACATCCAGCACCCTCTGCTGAAGGAGAAGGCCGTGGAGAGGCGGATGTTTCAGCTGGAGCTGGCATCGTCCGCCCTCCAGCGCTCAACCCTCGTGGTTCTGCCGACGGGCCTTGGAAAGACCGTCGTCGCCCTGATGGTCCTTCTCGCAAGGCTTGATCGGGGCAAGGTTCTCTTTTTGGCTCCCACAAGGCCCCTGGTGGAGCAGCACGCCTCTTTTTTGGAGAACGTTTTGAAGGACAGCTCGATCGTCGTCCACTTCACCGGCGAGATCTCGCCCGAGCGGAGAAAGGAGAGGTGGGAGGATGCGAGAGTGATCGTATCGACTCCTCAGGTGGTGGAAAACGATCTGTTATCCCGGAGGATATCGCTTCGGGACGTCTCCTGCATCATCTTCGATGAGGCTCACAGGGCCGTTGGAAACTACGCTTACGTCTACATAGCAGAACGGTACCAGCGGGAGGGAAATGATCAGATTGCCCTCGGGATCACGGCGAGCCCCGGAAGCAGCCTCGAGAGGATCGAGGAGGTCTGTTCAAACCTCGGCGCCGCCAGGGTAGAGACGAAGACCGAGGCGGACCCCGACGTCTCTCCCTTCGTTTACGAGAAGGAGATCGAGGTCGTCAAGGTGACCGTCCCCCAGGACATCTTGAGGCTGCGGTCCCTCCTGGTGGAGGTCTTGGAGGAGCGGGGCGAGACCCTGGACCATCTGGGCGGAGCTGAGGGTTTCCGGACCCCGAAAAAGATGGACAGGACCTCGAAAAAGGATCTTCTCGACCTTCAGAAGAGGCTCAGGAGCTCGATCGCCAGGAACCCATCGCCGAACCTCTACCAGGCGGTCTCGGTCCTGGCTGAGGTCTTGAAGTTGAAGCACGCCGTCGAGCTCGCCGAGACTCAAGGGGTTGACTCCCTCGCGAGGTACCTCGATCGGCTCGATTCGGAGGCAAAGTCTAGGGGCGGGAGCAAGGCTGCAAAGAGGATCATGGAAGATTCGAGGGTGAAGGAAGCTATCTACTCCCTCGAGAGGATGGACGTCGACCATCCGAAGCTTCGAGCCGTGAAGGATCTCGTCGAGGAGCAGCTCCGGGCCAAAACCGATTCGAGGATCATGGTCTTCACCAACTACAGGGATACGGCAAGCTCTGTCCTGGAGTTTCTCAAGGAGTCCGGAGACGAGATAATAAAGCCTGTCAGGTTCGTCGGCCAGAGCAGCAGAGTCGCCGACGAGGGGCTGAGCCAGAAGAAGCAGGCCGAGATCCTCCAGAAGTTCAGGGATGGCGAGTATAACGTTCTGATCGCAACCTCTGTCGGCGAGGAGGGGATCGACATACCGGCGACGGACATGGTACTCTTCTACGAGCCGGTCCCAAGCGAGATCAGGTCGATTCAGAGGAAGGGGAGGACGGGAAGGGCGAGGGCGGGCAGGGTGGTGGTTCTCGTCGCCAAGGGGACGAGGGATGAGGCCTACCGCTGGATCAGCGACCGCAAAGAGAAGAACATGCGCCAGCAGATCCGGGAGATGAGCTGGCCCGACCGGCGGGATGTGGGCTCCGTGGCCGGAGGTGGCGCAAGACAGCTTGAGATCGGAGAGGTCGGTGCCGTCGCGGCGGGGGCGGTGGAGGGCGAGCCTTTGACTTTCCTCGACCGGCCCGAGGAGGACGAGGCGAGCGCTCTTGTGGCCGTCGACCCCAGAGAGAGGAGCATGGCGAGGATGCTGGAGTCGATGGGGGTGGGCGTGACCCTGAAGGTTCTGGAGGTAGGCGACTACGTCGTCAGCGACCGGGTTGCCATCGAGAGGAAGACCGCCAACGACTTCATAGACTCCCTCGTCGACCCTGGGCGAAACCTCTTCGGCCAGATGCGGGACCTCGCCCGGACCTACGATAGGCCGATCTTGATCCTGGAGGGCAGAGACCTCTACGCCCGGCAGGTACACCCGAACGCCATCCGGGGGGCTCTCGCCTCCATCGCCGTCGACTTCGGCGTATCCATCCTCCCAACGGCGGACGAGGATGAGACCGTCTCGGTGATCGCGGCGATTGCCAGGCGCGAGCAGCAGACGAGGGGAGGCAGTCCCCAGGCCCACGGCAAGAAGACGCACCGGACCCTCAAAGAGCAGCAGGAGTACCTGGTCTCCTCGATTCCCAGTGTCGGGAACGCCGTGGCAAAAAACCTCCTCCGCCACTTCGGGTCCGTCGAGAGTGTCTTTGCGGCCTCGGCGGAAGAGCTGAAGGCGGTGGAGCTGGTGGGGCCGAAGACCGCCGAGCGGATCCGGGAGCTGGTGGGCGGGGAGTACAAGGGGTGAAGTTCGTCCAAAATAAAAATATATAGATTGAATTTAACATGTTAGATAATTTACTTCGTTCGTCTCGCCAAGAATTTCGAGTCATCGCCCATGTGTATCCTGAATTCGCCTTCCAGCTGGTCTTCATCCTTCAACCTGATCCAGCCTCCGCCAGAAGCTGGATCGCACTCGTCGTTTCCCTCCCAGGTGAACTCAAACCTTTTTCCGTCGGGACGGTCGACGACCTTCCCATCAATCTCGCCTGAAACCAAGCCGAACTGGAAAATTCCAAGATTATCCGATTTTATCTCGATGTACGCCTGGACCTCCATGTTGAAGTAATCCTCATCCCACCCTTCCATTTCGAAGATATGCCACTTCCCTGTGAAACCCGTTATTTCATCCTCCGTTTTCATGGTTCAAGGCCCTCCTCACCTGCCAGGGTCTTCGTCTCTCTCATCAGGCTCATATAAAACGGAGGGTCGTCATCCCGAAGCGCCGCGAGCTTATCTCGTGTGAGGACGAGGATCGTGACCTCGCAACCGATGGCTGCGCCCAAATCTCTTTCCAGCTTGGCCACCGCAAGCTCCGTTTCCGGCCCAATATTCTCCACCAGGAGCCAGAGGTCGAGGTCGCTCTCGGAGGTGTTCGTCCCAGCCGCCCAGCTGCCGTAAAGGCCGATTCCCAGCGCCCACTCCGGCAGAAAGACCTGCTTTTCCAGGGCTTCGACGTTCAAAAACGCTTTCAAAGATCGGGTTTTGGAGTCGTCTATCCAGGAGAAATCCCTACCATCCCTCTCCAGATAGCCCTCTTCGACCAGGAGGGCGAGGTACCGGGAGGCGAGGCCCTTGTTGACCCCGGTCTCTCTGGCGGCCTCGGAGACCCTGGCGGGAGAGTGAGTGAGGACGTATCTGAGGAGCCTGATCCTTTCCTCCGAGCTGAAGAGCTTCGAGAGCATCGCTTTTATATTGTGTTTACGATACATAAACATTTTGTTTAAGGATCATAAACTATTTGTTTACGATTCGTAAACAGGTTTTATGGGCGCCGTCGATCTACAGGAGCCGACCGGCGGCGCTGGCCCTTGCGCCTTTCCCCTGCCACCATCGGCGCGGAACCAGGCCACCGGCGCGAAATTTCGGGCGGCTTCCCAATCATCCCGACCGCCGACGAGGACGAGACCGTCTCGGTGATCGCGGGCGACGGCGATGCGCGAGCAGCAGGCGAGGGGAGGCAGTCCCTAGGCCCACGGCAAGAAGACCCATCGGACCCTCAAAGAGCAGCAGGAGTACCTGGTCTCCTCGATCCCCAGCGTCGGAAACGCCGTGGCAAAAAACCTCCTCCGCCACTTCGGGTCCGTCGAAAGGGTTTTCGTGGCCACCGAGGAGGAGCTGAAAACGGTGGAGCTTGTGGGGCCTAAGACCGCCGAGCGGATCCGGGAGCTAGTGGGCGGGGAGTACAAGGGGTGATGAAAGCCGCCGAAAAATCTTGCGACAACGAATCGTCTGTCCACGACTTTCTGCTAAACGTTCTATTCCGTCGATGGAGCCTCGAAGGGGGTGCATTTTGTTTCATTGGTCATCGGTTAAGGATTTTGAGCTACATAATCTAGCAGTTTTTCACACGAGTTATGCGTTACATAGATGAGACCCGATTTCAAGAAGGGCTTGCTGTACCCTTTTTGATCAGACCAATCTCATCTGACTTGCTACTGAGATCGCTGTCACATCGCGATTCTTGTCTTAACCGATGACCCATGCATTTTGTTTACGTTCTGTAAACTATTCGTTTATGATTCGTAAACTCTAATAACCAGGCGCCATTGGCCCGGCGGCGTGCCCTTGACCTATGGAATGGGCTAGGACGTGGTTCGCAACCTGTTCCAGCATTTCGGAAGTGATGGAAGGAAAGTAGTTATTGTATGTTCATTTCGTCAACTCAGCACAAAATTGATCTACTTTAATTTCCACATCACGAGTCATCCCTTTGAAGGATACTTCCCATTTAATTTGTATCGAACCATCATCATCTATGTAACTAGCTAAATCAGTCCCACAACAAGTATGATCTGTACCTATGCAAATGTATTCGGCATTATTTCGCATCGGCTGTATTTTTCCACTCGGAAAAATTTTGCCAATAGGACTTATATCAAACTGACCTAATTCGTAATTGTATATGTATAAACAAATATCTGCATATTGATCCTCGCAATCGGGTATTTCGCAATCTACATGCAATATCATATTATTATAGCTCATATCCAAATGGTCCTCTTCAAATTCGTATATTACTACGTTATTTGTTGGCCCAATTAATATTTTGGTATAACAATTATCATCGTCGGAGATGTTTTCAACATTTCCTGTAATTCTTTTTGCACCATTTTCATCACCTGGGCGAGTATTATATGCATAAATTGTGATAGATCCCTTTACAGTTTTGAATTCCCATTCATAGTCATCTTTTAGATTATTGCCTGCCTCATCTTTTGCGGTTGTAGTTATCTTTGCATAGATTCGTGTATCATAGTCTAGATCTGATACAGGCCTAAAACATATCGTCTCGTCGTCTACAGATTCCGATCGACATGAAATCAGGTTTCTTGCTTCGTCCTTTAAGGAGAATGCATCAAGAACCGAGGTTAAGTCCATCGGCTTGGTAAATTTGATACGTATTGTGGGGTCGACTGGTACGCTTGTATTACCATTTTCTGGGGATGTTAGATATACCTCTGGACGTTCATACCAAGGGACAGTTTTGAATTCCCATTCATAGTCATCTTTTAGATTATTGCCTGCCTCATCTT
>CAZNGI010000082.1:10343-10437 GCA_964572505.1 uncultured Methanotrichaceae archaeon
CCAAGGGACAGTTTTGAATTCCCATTCATAGTCATCTTTTAGATTATTGCCTGCCCCATCTTTTGCAGCTGTAGTTATTTTTGCGTAGTACCGT
>CAZNGI010000083.1:0-10179 GCA_964572505.1 uncultured Methanotrichaceae archaeon
ATTTTATCTATTTTGGGAGGGTCTTTCGATCGTGACCATTGACTTTCATTCCCACATATATTCCGACGAGATGGCGCCAAAAGCGATCGCCTCCGTCAAGAGGAGGATGGGGGTCAGGGTGCCGGGGCTTGGGACCGTCTCCGCCCTCCGGGACTCGATGGAGAGGGCTGGCGTTGAGAAATCGATAATACTGCCCCTCGCGCCTCTCCCTAGGCACGTCGGGCCGATGAACGACTTCTTCCTCGGGGCGGCTGAAGGAAACGGCCTCGTCCCCTTCCTCCAAAGCTTCTATCCCGACGATCCCCCGGTGCGACCGGCTCTACGAGGCCGTCGAAGAGCGGGATATGGTCCTCCTCCTCCACGCTGGAAAGGTGCCCGAGGACCTGCCGGAGTTCTTCGGGACCCCCGACCGCTTCGCCCGGATGGTGGAGAGACACCCCGACCTCGTCGTCGTCCTCGCGCACCTGGGAGGGTGGGAGATGTGGAACGGGGTGCGTGAGCACCTGATCCCGGCGGGGGAGAACGTCTACTTCGACACCGCCTACGTCTCGCCGAGTTTGACTTCAGAGGAGTCCTGCGACCTGATATCCGAGATGGGCGCAGATCGTGTCCTCTTCGGTACCGACTACCCCTGGACAGACCAGGCCGAGGAGATCGAGTTCGTCGGGGAGATGGACCTATCGGATCGGGAGAAGAGGCTTATCTTATCCGAGAACGCCAAAAGGCTCCTTTTCCGCTGAGCCAACTTTTTAACGGATCGATATGGTGTTGGGAATATGAAGCGCGATCTCATGGAGATTCTGGCCTGCCCCATGTGCAAGGGCGATCTGGACCTCGAGGTATTCGAGGAGAAGGACGAGGAGATCCTTAACGGAAAACTGTGCTGCAAGAGCTGCGGCGAGTGCTACCCCATCGAGGACGGGATACCGAACATGCTGCCGCCGGGCCTGCGGGAGGAGATGGCCTCTTAGGCGGCCTTCGGGGCCCGCCCGCCGGGCTCGCCTTCGTCCGATCTCGTCCACCCGCCCTTCATTCCCCTCCCTTCAATCCCGCCTCAAAACCTCTCTTCAAATTCCCTTTTATTCTGATCGTCACTCTTATCTAGGGACGAAATACCTTCCCGGATACGTGATAAGCGTGAGATACATCGTCGTTACGGGCGGGGTGATGAGCGGCCTTGGCAAAGGGATCACCGCCGCCTCTATCGGTCGGATGTTGATGGAGAGGGGCTACAAGGTCACCGCCATCAAGATCGACCCTTACATAAACATCGACGCGGGGCTGATGAGCCCCTTCCAGCACGGCGAGGTATTCGTCCTCAAGGACGGGGGCGAGGTGGACCTGGACCTCGGCAACTACGAGCGATTTTTGGACGTGGAGCTGACCCGCGACCACAACATCACTACCGGCAAGGTCTACAAGAGCGTCATCGAGAAGGAGAGGCGCGGCGAGTACCTGGGTAAGACCGTCCAGATCATCCCCCACATCACCAACGAGATCAAGGAGAGGATCAGGCGGGTGGCGAGGGAGAGCGGCTGCGAGGTCTGCCTGATCGAGGTAGGCGGGACGGTGGGCGACATCGAGAGCATGCCCTTCATCGAGGCGATGAGGCAGCTCAGAAACGAGGAGATGGGAAACATCGCCTTCATCCACGTGACCCTCGCGCCGACGACCACCGACGGCGAGCAGAAGACGAAGCCGACCCAGCACAGCGTCAAGGAGATGAGGTCTCTTGGCCTTCAGCCCGACATCGTCGCTGTCCGCTGCACAAGGCCCCTGCGGGACGAGACGAAGTCGAAGATATCCCTATTCTGCGATGTGCCCGTCGAGGGGGTGGTGAGCAACCACGACGTTGACGACGTCTACAAGGTTCCCCTCCTCCTGGAGGAGCAGAGGACCCCTCTGTACCTGATGAAGATGCTCCGGCTCTATCCTCTTGAACACAGGACCGACTGGGTGGAGCTGATCGAGAAGATGGTATCGATCAACGATTCCGTCAAGATGGCGATCGTTGGCAAGTACACCGCCGGGTCTCAGGGGACGACCCACATGGAGGAGACGTACCTTTCCATCCGGGAGGCCCTGAAGCACGCGGGGATCGAGGCGGGGGTCTGGCCGAAGATATCCTGGATCGATGCCGAGGATCTGGAACACAATCCGCCAGAGGAGGTCCTGAGCGACTTCGACGGAATCCTCGTGCCCGGCGGCTTTGGCGCGCGCGGCACCCAAGGGAAGATGGAGGCGGTCAAGTACGCCCGCGAGAACGGCGTTCCGTACCTGGGGATCTGCTTTGGGATGCAGCTTGCCGTCGTAGAGTTTGCAAAGAACGTCCTTGGCCTAGAAGACGCCAGCTCCACCGAGTTCGGCGAGACCCCCCACCCCGTCATAACGATCCTTCCAGAGCAGGAGGGGATCAAGGATATGGGCGCGACGATGCGCCTCGGTAACTACGACGCAGAGCTCCGGGAGGGGAGCATCGCCCGCGAGATCTACGGCACAGATCAGATCGTCGAGCGGCACCGTCACAGGTACGAGGTGAACCCTGACTACATCTCCAGGATCGAGGAGAAAGGGATGATCTTCTCTGGCAAGAACAGAAACAGGATGGAGATCGCCGAGATCCCCAACCACCCGTTCTTCTTCTCGACCCAGTTCCACCCCGAGATGAAGTCGAGGCCCGGCCGCCCCTCGCCTCCGTTCCTCGCCTTCGTCGAGGCGATGAAGGAGAGGGCGGGGAAGCGAGAGTAAGGTGAAAAAACGATAAGCTGCGCCGCTGTGGTGGGCGGCGCGGAAAATATTTTTTGGCTCGCCCCATGATCCGCACCTCACCGAATTTGTAGATCCAAAAACCGATTGATTTATGTAAGGAATTTACTGAGTTGATACCATGATCGATCCCAAGCTATCGCTGGCAATTTCTGTTCAATCCAACAAGGGCGTATACGCCCTTCTGTTGGGTTCGGGCGTCTCTCGTTCTGCTCAAATTCCGACAGGACGGGAGATCATTTGGGATCTTATAGGAAAGTTGGCGAAACTCGAAGGTGGAGATTGCGAACCCGACCGTGCCGCATGGTACAAGGACAAATATGAAGAATATCCAGACTACTCTAAGCTGCTCAGCCAGGTTGTTTATTCCGCATCCGAACGTCGTGAACTGCTTAGACCTTACTTTGAACCCACTGAGGAGGAACAGGAAGAAGGATTGAAATTATCCACAGAAGCCCATCAAGCCATAGCGAATCTTGTTGAAAGTGGTTATATTCGGGTAATTATTACGACAAATTTCGATCGGCTCTTAGAAAATGCCCTTGGGAATAAGGGGAGAGCACCTATAGTTATAAACACAGAAGAAATAGCAAAAAGTGCATTACCACTAATTACACATCCTACAGGATGTATTATTGTCAAAGTCAATGGGGATTACTTGGACCCGCAGACCAAGAATACGGCTGATGAGCTAAAAAAATATCCTGAACCTATAGAGAGACTCCTAGATCGCATATTCGATGAGTTTGGGCTGATAGTTTGCGGTTGGTCAGGTGATTCAGATATTGCTCTTCGTGCCGCACTGAAAAGATGCAGCAATCACAGATATACGACGTATTGGACGGACATTAGGGAACCAAAAGGTGAAGCAGGTAACCTTATAAGTCTAAGGCAAGGAAAATTCATCCACATTAAAAATGCAGATAGATTTTTCGGAGAATTGGCTGATAACGTGTTCGCTTTGGAAGAATATTCTAAGCCACACCCCCTTGATTCTCCTGTCCTGGCGTACAGAGTTAAGAAGTATTTACGTGATGATCGTTGTGATATTCGTCTTCATGATTTGATGCATCAGGAAGTAGAGGAACTCTACGCAGAATTATCAGATGAGGAGAAGTTTCCTGTTTGCGGCATCTCTAACAATGGACATAAAGATGAATTCAGAAGACATGTGAAACATTACGAATATATAACTAAACCTGTCCTCGCTATGATGATCACAGGATGTCGCTGGGGTAAAAAATTACATGAAGATCATTGGATCCACTGTCTTGAGCGAATTGCTAATCCATCAGGAAAACGGAATGGGATACCTGTATCGACTAACCTGAGATTGTACCCTGCCCTTCTTCTTCTCTATGGTGGTGGAATTATTTCAATTGCAACAGAAAACTACGAACTATTTTCTGCACTTCTGAATAAACCTAAAGTTAGGTCCGTGCATGGCGAAGATGTCCCTCTTGTTAAATCCCTATATACAGAATCCGTTATTGAAAAGGAAAGCACCCAAAAATGGTTGCCTGGTATGGAGCATGAGCGTAAACCGGTTTTTAGTAATTATTTATATAAAATACTTCGAGAACCACTTAAAGATTTCCTTCCTCAAGATACCAGATATCAAAAGTGCTTTGATCGGTTTGAGTATCTGTTTGCTTTGGTAAACACCTCCTTGGAAGATGACGCTTATGGGCCTATCGGGTGTTTTGCCTTTAGGCATAAGAATGAGCATCGCGAAGTTAGCATTATGCAGGAAATAGGGGACGAAGCATCAGTGCTAGGTGACAACTGGCCACTTCTGAAAGCCGGTCTTTTTAAAGGTGATGTAAAGGAATTCAACTCCGCTAAACAAAAGTTTGATAAACATATTAATGATTTTATTCGAAGAGGAGGTAACTTTTAAAAATTAGATTAATGCATCTATCATTCCCGACATAGTGCTGTCCGTCCCTTTAGCTAAACTTGTCCCGAAACTTACTTGTCCCGATATCCGCCTTAATCATCCCTTGGAGTCCCTGAAATGACCGATCAGAAAAGCCCCAGGCGGTCCGTCCCCCGGATCGAATCGATCAGAATCAAGAACTACCGGGCGCTTTGCGACCTGGAGCTCAAGCCCCTCTCCCCCCTCACAGTCCTCCTCGGTCCCAACGGCAGCGGCAAGTCCACGATCTTCGACGTCTTCGCCTTCCTCTCCGAATGCTTCTCGGCGGGCTTGAGGCGAGCCTGGGACAAGCGAGGGCGGTTCAAGGAGCTTCACACCCGCGGCACCAGCGGCCCTATCGAGATCGAGCTGAAGTACCGCGAGAGGGGGAACCTTCCGGTCATAACCTATCATTTATCCATCGACGAGGAGAAGACGGGGCCAGTCGTTGCCGAAGAGTGGCTCCAGTGGAGACGAGGGTCACAGGGCAAGCCCGTCCGGTTCCTCGACTTCAAAAACGGATCTGGACGGGTGACTACGGGAGAGATGCCCAACGAAAAGGACGAGCGGGTTGAGGAGAGGCTGGACTCTCCTGATATGCTCGCCGTAAACACGCTCGGCCAGTTCGCAAAGCATCCCAGGGTCAGCGCCCTTCGACGGTTCATTTCGGGCTGGTACCTTTCCTATCTCACCGCTGACAGCGCCCGCGGGATCGCGGAGGCGGGACCCCAGGAGCGACTTTCCATGACTGGAGACAACCTCCCAAACGTG
This sequence comes from uncultured Methanotrichaceae archaeon, assembly GCA_964572505.1. Taxonomy (GTDB): domain Archaea; phylum Halobacteriota; class Methanosarcinia; order Methanotrichales; family Methanotrichaceae; genus Methanocrinis. The sequence goes on from CAZNGI010000083.1 coordinate 5,456, forward strand.
ATCCAGTACCTAAAAGAGCAGCATTCAGACCGGCTGGTGGAAATCTTACGCACCCTATCTCAAAGGGTGCCCCGCCTTGAGAGGGTCGACTCCGAGTTCATGCCCGACGGGCGGCTCCTTTTGGAGATCAAAGACGCTCCTTTCGAGAAGCCGATTTTGGCGAAGTTCGCCTCCGATGGGACTCTCAAGATGCTCTCTTACCTCACCATCCTCTACGATCCAGATCCGCCCCAGCTCGTGGGGATCGAGGAACCTGAAAATCACCTCCATCCACGGATACTGCCGGAGCTGGCCGAAGAGTGCCGGAACGCCTCCAGCCGGACGCAGCTGATGGTCACCACCCACTCTCCATTTTTCGTCAACGGCCTTCGACCCGAAGAAGTTTGGGCCCTCCGCCGCGACGAGAAGGGCTACACCCAGGCAAGGCGGGCGGCCGACATTAAGGGAATCAACGAGCTCATGGACGAAGGGTCCAAGCTCGGTTACCTGTGGGTGGAGGGACTCTTCGAAATTGTTGACCCTCTCCTTGAATCATCATCCCGAAGTTCGCCCGACTCTGAGGCGGGAAAGCAAGCCGCTGAGTGATCCGCCATGCACATCGAGTTTCTGGTCGAAGAGCCTTCGGCCGAGGCGGCTTTGAGAAATTTGGTGCCCAAGATTCTGGGACCTGATGTCGAGTTTCGCGTTATCCGTTTCCAGTGCAAACAAGACTTGTTGTCCAATCTTCCCGTACGGCTGAAGGGCTACAGAAAATGGATTCCCGCCGACTGGCGCATTGTAGTGCTGGTCGACGAAGATCGCCAAGACTGCCTGGAACTCAAGCGCAGGCTGGAGAGGGCGGCAGTGGATGCGAGATTGGTCACCAAAACGAATGCCGAAAACAGCTCTACGTTTCAGGTTCTGAACCGGATCTCGATCGAGGAGCTGGAAGCCTGGTTTTTCGGAGATGTGGAGGCGATTCATCGTGCCTATCCCAAGATTCCTTCGAGCCTGGGAACGAGGTCAAAATATCATGACCCTGACGCAATCCAGGGTGGCACCTGGGAAGCGCTGGAACGAGAGCTTCAGAGGAAAGGATATTTCCTGGGAGGTCTGGCCAAAATCGAGGCCGCAAAGGCCATATCCGCTCATATGGACCCTGACCAGAACCGGTCGAAGAGCTTTCAGGTATTCAGGGACGGTCTGATAGAAATGGCGAAATTATCCCGAAGTTGATCCGCTCCAGGTTCTGGGCTTCCGAATCCCTGCCCCAATTTTTCCCCGCCGCCCGAGCCCCCGGACCCTCACGGCATCTCTCTTCCGAGGCCGAAGATGGGGGTCATGAGGATGTTTGCGAGAAGGCATATCCCGCCGGCCAACAGGCCCGTCCCTATCGGCGATAGCTCCAGCAGGTGCCCGAAGTAGGTTCCCAGATAAAAGCCCAGGCCTATCGTGACGATCATCTGAAGGATGCGAAGCGATCTCGTATCGATCATACGCCAACAAGTTCGCAGTCATCTTTTAAAATGCTTTGCGACCTCTCCGGGACCAGAGGGGTCGGGGGAGGGGGACTGTTTTGAGGGGCTGATCGTGGTGGGCGCCGCCCGCGCCCGGGGCTTTGGTGATCCGGATCGGGATCATGGGCTTCTGGGCCGTGGAGGCCTGATGCCTCCGCGCCGAGGGAAGGATATAAGGCTGAAGAGATATAAATAAAGTCCACATGTCCCTCGATATCTATCATGTAGACGCCTTCACCTCAGAGCTCTTCGCCGGAAACCCGGCCGCCATCTGCCTCCTCGACGAGCCCCGGGATGACGGATGGATGCAGAAGGTGGCGCGGGAGATGAACCTCCCGGAGACCGCCTTCTTGATCCCGTCCGGGGACGGCTTTCGCCTCCGCTGGTTCGCGCCCAAGGTCGAAGTCGACCTCTGCGGCCACGCCACCTTAGCCAGCGCCCACGTCCTCTGGGAGGAGGAAATCCTCAAGCTTGTCGAGACTGCCAGGTTCGAGACCAAAAGCGGCCCTCTCTTTGCCGAGAAGAGAGGCGACCTGATCGAGATGGACTTTCCGGCAGAGCCGGAGAGGGCCGTCGAATGCTCTCCGCCCATGCTTCAAACGGCCCTGGGCGCGCGGCTCGGCTACGTCGGCGAAAACAGGTTCGACCTCCTGGTGGAGGTGGACTCTGAAAAGACCCTGCGCCAGCTTAGGCCCAACTTCAACCTTCTGAAGAAGCTCCCGGTCCGCGGAGTGATTGTAACCTGCGTGAGCGACTCTCCAGAATACGACTTCGTCTCTCGGTTCTTTGCTCCGGCCTTGGGGGTCGACGAGGACCCGGTGACGGGCTCCGCCCACTGCTGCCTGGGACCCTACTGGGCCGGAAAGCTGGGAAAAACCGAACTCGTCGCCTATCAGGCCTCGGAACGGGGCGGCGTCGTCCGTGTCCGAGTGGGCGAGGATGGAGATCGCGTCGGCCTCGGCGGCGAGGCCGTGACCGTCCTGAAAGGAGAGCTGATAGAGAAATAGGGAGGAAGAATAGGGAGGAAGATGCCGCTCATCACGAGATCGGACTGACGGACCCCCACGTCTAGGTCTCTAGGAACCCTAACGAATCAGGTTTCTATCACTTTCTTTTTCATCTAATTTCGATATTAGGTGAAGAGCTCTAACATCTGGAGATCGCCCTAATATTCGGCAATACGAGATCGAGCTTTGATTTGATAATTGGCTGAATCTTTGGAGATGGAACCGTCCGTCGACGAATTAGGGGAAAAAGATTAATTAAGTCAAAGAAAATACAGCCTAAAAGAATCGAAAATACGATAACATCATCTTAAATCCAGACGAAATTCTCGGCGAGATAAAACAGCTGGAATTGTGCTTGTCCCGTCAAGTCTGTGAATAGCAGATGAGGTGAAAAACATGAACGGTGGCGATAACGACAAAAAATCTTTCTGGAATACGTTGCCTGGCATCCTGACGGGGATCGCCGCAATAATAACAGCCATCGGAGGACTTCTTGTCATACTCCATCCGATGGGCGTTTTCGATGGAGACGAACCGGACGGCCCACAAATTGAACTTCCAAAGATCGAACAGTTCGATTCCGACCCGGCCAGAATCAATCCAGGGGAAGCCTCGACGTTGAGATGGTTGGTCTCTGGGGCCCCACGAGCGACGATAGAGCCGGGAATGGGGTGGGTAGATCCGACCGGTACAAGGCAGGTATCTCCCTCTGAGACCACCACTTACACCCTGAGCGCTGAGAATGAGGCGGGACGTGTCGATGCCACCGTCGAAGTGATCGTCGAACCGGAAGATAAGATGCCGACGATCGAATATTTTGAATCAAATCCGGCGGGCATTCACATCGGTGAGAGCGCCACCCTGAGATGGAGCGTCCGTGACGTCACACGAGCGGCCATAGAGCCAGGAATAAGGTGGGTAGATCCGACCGGCACAAGGCAGGTATCACCCTCTGAGACCACCACTTACATCCTGTCGACGGAAAATGATGCTGGAAGGGCGGATGCCTCCGTCACCCTGGAGGTAATCCGTCCTGAGACCCACTCGACTGGCCTATTAACCATCCCCCAGACCTGGACGGCAGATCTCGATGAAGGCGTGGTGGGCGCCGGCCCAGATGCGGATATTTGGTTCCACGCCTTGACCGATGACGAGCGGTATATCGAGCCGACTGATGGAGCGGATATCGCCAAAGTGGGGACGAGATCGGTGGGACTTGAGGGCTGTATGGCGGCACCCCTCTCCAGCACCAAGATCGATATCAACGATCTGCCAGAGGGAACATACGTCTGCGTGCTGACCAACGAGGGCCGCTTCTCTCAGTTCCGGGTCAACGCGCCCGTGGGACCGAGCCCAGGAACCCTCAACGTCGGCTATACCACCTGGGAAAAGGTTCAGTGAACCGGGACAGGTCGACAACGTGAGAGAAAAGGGGGGGTGAAAAAATGATTTACAAGGCCAAGCCCGGCCAGGTCAGCTACGGCGAGGCGATAGGCATACTCCTTTTGGACTGCTTCACCCCCTTCATCCCAGGGGACGTCGCCAACGCCACCACCTATGACTTTCCGGTGCGGTTCCAGAAGGTGGAGGGTCTGACGACAAAACGAGTCCTGGGAAAAGACCCGACGGCCTTCGAGCCGCTCCTCGCTGCGGCAGAAGAGCTGGCCTGCCAGGGGGTCCGAGCCATTTCGGGAGATTGCGGATTTCTCGCCCTTCATCAGAGAAGGCTTGCCGCCAGCCTCGAGATCCCCGTCTTCCTCTCAAGCCTCCTCCAGATCCCCTTCATATCCGCCATCCTCGGCCCCGACCGAAAGGTCGGGATCATCACCGCCGACTCGATGAGCCTCGACGAGACGTTGCTGAAGGCCGCGGGGGTCGAGCAGGGCGAGAGGCTGGCGGTTCGGGGGATGGAGGACCAGCCCGGATTCTCGAAGTCCGTGATCGAGGAGACAGGGGTCCTCGACTCCGAGGAGATCGAGAAGGAAGCGGTATACGTCGCGAGAGAGATGGTCGAAGAGGAGCCGGAGGTCGGAGCCATTCTCCTGGAGTGCAGCTGCCTTCCACCCTACGGAATGGCGATCCAAAAGGCCGTTTGCCTTCCGGTATTCGATTACGTCACCATGATAAACTACGTCCACTCGGCCCTCGTCAAAAGAAAGTTCGATGGGCAGATGTGACCGAAGGCTCCATCAGCCCGAGACGCCTTCAGTCCATCTTGAGA
>CAZNGI010000084.1:0-1311 GCA_964572505.1 uncultured Methanotrichaceae archaeon
GAAAATTAGGCCATTGGTACAATTAATTAAGGATGATACCCTACTCCCTGATTCGGTAGATACTATCAAATTATCCGATTATACATATACTTACAAGAAAGATCTCGGAAATGCGGAAGATGTAGTAATCATAGCCGTCCATTTCAATTACGTATCAAATGATCCACCTAAAGCGATGATCGATGGAATATGGCAGATCTCGGAAAAACCCCTTGAAGTGGAGGTGGGCAATGATTATGGTCAAATGAGAATCGACGATGTAGATAGTGACACAATGAAAATCATTATGTCAAATAAAGAGAGGATATCTATCAATAAAAACGACAATATCCCTCTAATTGGAGACATCCTGGGATTCTCTTTCAATCGGGATATTAGTATTAAGACAGCAGATCAAGAAATAACGACCGAGAATCCTCTTAAGTTTTATATCTGCAAGGAGATTCGCGAATCAGGTTCTTATGAGATTCGTAGTAATATCATGCAAACTGTGAGTGGCGAAGTAAGCCTAAATGCCACCTCATTTCCTGGTTTCTACTACGACTTGAATAATGGCATCAAGACCGAGACTCTCCGGATGAACATAACCGATGATATGTATCTTGAGAAAGATAGCGGCATTATATATACAACAGAAACCCAAATCCAACGGCTCAAATTTGATGAATGGGGTGAATTTAAGGTAATTGGCTTTCTTGGAAGGGAGTTCTTTTCTTCTTATGTGAAAGGCGACGGAAATATTTCATATCTTTACGACGAGTCCAAGGACACTCCTGATTTGATGGAGAGTGGGCTTCTATCTCAAGTTCTTTTGGATTATGACGATAACTATGTTAAGGAGTTAACTATAAAAGCGGGCAAGTCCTTGTACCTTATGGAAGGGTACGAACTGAAAATTAGAGAGGTCGATGTATCTGGAGATGAGGTCTGCGTTGAACTCATCAAGGATAACAATATTGTAGATACAGCCACTGTTCAACCGTCTATATCCGATGCCACAATGGATGAGAAAACTTATACCTATAAAAAGTCGCTAACAGAAGAAAGCGATAAGAAATCGGTTATCATAGCCATTCACTTTAAAAATTCCTTCCTAGGTAATAATGAATACGCAACCATCGATGGTATCTGGCAGATCTCTGAAACACCAATAGAAATAACAGAAGGTATAAAATTTGGAAAAATGGTTGTGGACGAATCCGACGATGAAAGAGTAGTTATGAAAAATAAGGATGATAGAATACGTTTAACGAGAAAATGTGATTCTACTTTGATGGAGAATGTAGGGATCAAAACATCAAGCCAAAAAGA
>CAZNGI010000084.1:1411-10125 GCA_964572505.1 uncultured Methanotrichaceae archaeon
AAGATTCTTTTTATATAAAAGAGTATCTTTACTAAAAATTCCGATAGCTGATGATGTCGAGGCATATATAGAAGCGCCTCTAAAATAGTATATTTGGAGTAGTGAAGTTCACAATGTCTACGAAAGGTCGAGCTGCAATAATAATAGGTGCATTAGTTGCCATTAGCACCATTATTGGTGGTATCGCCGCTTTGCTAGATATTTTAGATATTTTGGGGAATATTAATGGTCCGCTACATACCACGTCGGATGAAATCGACGAAGAAATAAAAAATGCAAAAAATTATATTGAACATCATGATTATAAAGCAGCTATTGGATCGTGTAATAACGCCACAAAGCTGTATATGTATGCCACAGATCAGGACTCTTCGTTAGAATCCAAGTTATCTAAACAGTACTACGAAATAAATGCTATTCTGGGGGATTCCTACAAAGCTCTATCAAAAAATGAAGATAAGGAGAGTAACCTCAATAATGCTTTGAATGCGTATAACAGCATCACTAAAAAAATCGATGATAACAAATCTGAAGATTACGCTAAAACTCAGAAAAAGTTGGGTGATACATATCTCGAATTAGCGAAAATTCGTCGAAAGAAGGAGAATTTAAAGTTATCTATTCTCGCCTACAATGAAGTTCTTAATAGTGGTGTATTCGACCAGCGAGCCGATGAAAAGGCTCAGATACTTAACGGCCTCGGTTTAGCATATTGCTCTCTATCGGGTGTTGAAAATAAAGCATACAACCTTAATACATCCATTGAATTTTTTGAAAGCTCTTTTAATATTTACGAAAAAGATAACTGCTCATTAGAATACGCCGAAACGAGGAGCTATCTGGGTATGACATATGCATGCCTGTCTGATGTTCGAGATACGGAATACAACTTAAATAAGGCTAAAGATAATATTACATTGGCTCTTAAGATCCGGCAAAAATATACCAATCACGAAGATGATGCTAAGATTCAAAATAATATGGGAAATGTTCATAGATCTTTATACAAGTTCTATGGGGACATATATTACCTAAATGAGGCTATTAAATACTATGGTATGGCCCTCAATAGCAGTATGGATGAACTTGAAAAAGCCACAATTAATAATAACCTTGGAACATCTTTTTGCGACCTTTCAGAACTCCAAAACAGTTTATACAATTTAAATGAATCTAAGAATTTTTATACTAACTCGCTCGACATAGTAAATAAAAACGACTACCCAATTTACTATGCAGATACTGTAAATGGATTAGGCATAATGTATTTAAAACTCTCTGAATTAGTAAAGAATGACTTATATTTGAATGAATCCCTGAAATATCTTTACAAATCTAAACAAATAAGACAGAACGAATCCGAACTCGATTATTGGATTACATTACATAATATAGGTGTTGCATATATAACAAAATATAAGATTACAAACAATGAAAATTATCTAAAAAATGCTATCAATATATTCGAGACGTCTCTAACTACAAGGCCAAAAAATGAATACCCGCTAGATTACGCCTTTACTAAGTTTAGTTTGGCAGGTGCCTACGCCATGTTATCTAATTACGAGGATAAGAACTACAATTTGGCAATGGCAAAAGACGCTTATGATGATTCATTATGCGTTTATAAAAGCGAACATAATCAGTATATGTATAACGAAGTTTACAATGATCTGATTATTATTAGCCCAACTCCAAGATGCGGAAATTTCACTTCATGATACTGGTTTAAGCAACATTTTATTAGCCTATTATAATCTTATCAGTATAGTCTCCTGTTCTCCTTAGAGCACCACTCCTCCAGAACCGCCCGGCACCCCTCCCGATCGAGGCTCACCAGCTCCATCTGCTCCAGTTCCGCCTCGCCCCGGATGACGTCGTAGATCAAGCTGTCGTCGAAGCCTATCTCGGCCACATCCTCCCTCGTCGTCCCATAGACGAGCCTTTTGATCCTCGCCCAGAATATGGCGGAGAAGCACATGGGGCAGGGCTCGGAGGTCGAGTAGATCTCGCAGTCGGAGAGGTCGTACCTGCCAAGGGTTGAGGAGGCCTCCCGGATCGCCAGGATCTCGGCGTGGGCGGTGGGGTCGTTTCGCTTCAGAACCTCGTTGTGAGCCTTCGAGACGACCTCGCCGTCAAGGACGATGACAGCGCCGAAGGGGCCGCCGTCATCCTTCTCGATCCCAACCCTCGCCTCCTCCAGGGCGAGTTCCATGAACTCGTTCATCTGACTATGTCCTCCTTCGGCGGCATGAGGTTAGCGAAGGCCCTGGCCACCACCTCGCTGAGGGCCGGGTGGATCACGAGAGACCTCACCATCGGCCCGTAGTCCTGATCTCCGGCGTTCATCAGATAGACGACCTGCTGAGCCAGGTCTGCGGCATCGGAGCCGGCGATGGCGCATCCCAGGATTCTGCCGTCTTTCCTATTGACGATCACCTTCACCAGGCTCTCCTCCTCGGCCATGGCGTACCCCTTGGCGACGTCCCCGTACTCGGCCCTTCCCACCAGGATCTTGTATCCCGCGGCCTTTGCCTCCGCCTCGGTCATGCCGACCGCACCGACCTGAGGATAGGTGAAGACGGCGTGAGGGACGGCGTGACGGTCGACCTTCTCCTTCTCTTTCTCCTTCTCACCCCTTTCGCCGAAGGCGTTATTCCAGGCTATCCTCGCCTCGCGGTTCGCGGCGTGCCTGAACATGTCTTTTCCGATGGCATCCCCGATGGCCCAGATTCCGGATCTCGTCGTCTCCAGGTAATCGTCGACCACGATCCAGCCGTGCCTGTCGACCTCGACCCCGGACTTCTCGGGCTTCAGGATGTCGGAGTTGGACCTTCTTCCAAGGGCCACCATCACCTCGTCGGCGGGAAACTCCTTTATCTCGCCGGAGTCGATGTCTTTGGCAGATACTACCTTCTTTCCACCCTCCCACTCGACCTTCACCACCTCGTGGCCTGTCTTGACGTTGACGTGCTCGCCGAATCGCTTCTCCACGATCTCGGAGATCTCGGGGTCCTCGTTGCTCAACAGCCGGTGGCTTCTTCCGATGATCGTCACCTCGGTTCCCATCGCCGAGAAGAAGTGGCCATACTCGCAGCCGATGTACCCTCCGCCCAGGATCGTCAGGCTCTTTGGAAGGTGCTCCAGCTCCATGACCGAGACGTTGTCGAGGTAGCCCGCCTCCTCCAGGCCCGGTATCGGCGGGACCAGAGCCCTCGCCCCCGAGGCTATGAAGATCTTGGGGGCGGTGATCGTCTCCTCCCCCACCTTTATCTCGAGGTCGCCGACGAACTCGCCCCAGCCCCGATACCAGTCCAGGTTCTCGGTCCCCTCGGCGGACCTCTCCATCCCGCGCCTCCCCTCGTCGACGATCGAATGCATCCGCTTCATTATAAGGTCGAAGTCGATCTTCTCGACGCGAGCCTCCACACCGACGGCCTTCGCCGCCTCAAGGGCCCTGATCGCGTCCGCCGGGTAGATCAGGACCTTCGAGGGGATGCAGCCGTTGTTGAGACATGTCCCGCCCATGGGGCCGTGGTCCACGAGGGCGACTTTCATCCCGGCCCTGATCCCCCTCGATGCGATGATCATTCCGGCGCCCGAACCGACGACTATCAGGTCGTACTCTTTCATGAAATGACACCTATCAAAAATTGGTTTCTCGAAATTCGGGCTGTCTCACTTTTCCAGATACTTTTCGGGCTCCTTCTCGAAGGCCTTCTTGCACCCCAGGGCGCAGAAGTAGTAGGTGGTTCCTTTGTAGTCGGTCTTGAACTTGGCAGACTTCTCGTCGACCGTCATCTTGCATATCGGATCTATCGCCAAAATTTTCACCTCCAAACATCATCGAAGAACTGACATTTCACATTTTCCCCCGCTCAGCCCTTGGCCCTCCTCGCAGGGGGGACGTAGCCCTTCAGCATCAGGGATAGGGTGACCACCGTCACGGAGCTGAGTGCCATGGCGAGCCCCGCAAACTCCGGCCGAAAGACGATCCCGAAGGAGGGGTAGAGGACCCCCGCTGCCACCGGGATCAGGGCCGAGTTGTAGGCGAAGGCCCAAAAGAGGTTCAGCTTCACCCTCGAGATCACCTTCCTGCTGAGCTGGATCGCAGCCACCGCGTCCATCAGGTCGTCCCTGATAAGGACGATCTCGCCGCTCTCGATGGCGACGTCCGTCCCGCTGCCGATAGCGATCCCCACATCGGCCTGGGCGAGGGCCGGAGCATCGTTGATCCCGTCCCCAACGAAGGCCACAACCATCCCCTTCTCCTGGAGCCTCTTTATCTCCAGAGCCTTATCCGAGGGCAAAACCTCGGCGAGAACCCTCTCGATCCCGATCTCTTTTGCCACGATCCCCGCGCTGTGGGGGTTGTCGCCGGTGATCATCAGAACCTCAAAGCCCATATCCTTGAGCTTTCCGACCGCCTCCTTGGAGTTCTCCTTGAGGGTGTCTGCGACGCCCACGACGCCCTCGACCCTCCCGCCGAGGGCGACTAGGAGGGCGGTCTTTCCCTCCTCCTCGAGCCGGAGGGCGGCTTTTTCGGCCTCTTCTTGGATCTCGATACCGATCTCTCGGAGGAAAATCCTGTTTCCGACGGCCGCATCCTCGCCCTCGATCCGGGCCAGGACGCCCTTTCCGCCCAATGCCTCAAAGGAGGTAGTCTCGACCAGGTCCAGACCTTGGCTCCTCGCCCTCCTCACCACCGCCTCGGCGAGAGGATGCTCCGAATTCGCCTCGATCCCACCGGCTAGACGGAGGAGATCCGTCTCGTCGATGCCAAACCCAAGAAGGTCGGTCACCTCGGGCCTTCCCACCGTGAGAGTCCCGGTCTTGTCGAAGACGACGGCGTCCAGCTTCTCAGAGACCTCCAGAGCCTCACCGCTCTTCACCAGGATCCCGAGCTCTGCGGCCCGGCCGAGGCCGACGGTGATGGCGGTGGGGCTGGCCAGTCCCAGGGCGCAGGGGCAGGCCACCACCAGGACCGATATGGTGGCGGTGAGGGCGAAGAGGAGCGGATCTCCGGGGGCAAGATCCGCGAAGACGAAGCGCCAGAGGACGAAGGTGAGGGCCGCAATCGTCAGGACCGCGGGTATGAAGAAGGCCACGGCCCTGTCAGCCAGCCTCTGGATCGAGGGCTTCGACCCTTGAGCCTCCTCCACCAGGGCTATGATCTGGGCGAGGGCCGTCTCCCTTCCGACCTTTGAGGCCTGAAACCTGATGGCACCGTTCTTGTTGAGGGTCCCTCCCACGACCTCGTCGCCCTTCTTCTTGAGGGCGGGGATCGGCTCGCCGGTGATCATCGACTCGTCGACGTAGCTTTCGCCTCCGAGGACGACGCCGTCGGCGGGAACCTTCTCCCCGGGCCGAACCAGGATCACGTCTCCCGCCAGGAGGTCATTGGCCGCCACCTCCACCTCCTGGCCGTCCCGGAGGACGGTGGCGGTCTTGGCCTGAAGCCCCATCAGCTTCTTGATCGCCTCAGAGGTCCTGCCCTTGGCCTTAGTCTCGAGGTACCTTCCCAGGGTCAAAAAGGCCGCAAGAAAGACGGCGGTCTCGTAGAACATGAACTGCGGGGTCAGAACGATCCTGAAGGTTCCCATCAGGCTCGATAAGAAGGCGACGCCGATACCCATGGAGTACATGACGTCCATCGTCAGGCTCCGATGCCGAAGGGCCCTGTACCCGGCCGAGAATATGGGGTGGCTCAGGTAGATGAAGGCCGGGGTCGATATGACGAGCATCAGATAGGGCATCGGTATCGGCAGGGGGAGGTGCGCCATCCCCAGAACCATCAGGAAGGCCCCGACGGCAAAGCCCACCAGGATCCTCCTTCTTTTATCCCGAAGGTCCCTTTCCGTCGCCTCTCGCTCCCTTCTTTCGCTCTCCTCGTTCTCCTCTCCTGCGACGCCCAGGTACTGGTATCCTGCCTCCTCGATCGCTCCTCTCATCTCGGCGACGGAGGCGACCTTCGGGTTGTAGGTGACGTAGGCCCTCTCTGCTCCCAGGTTGACGCTGACGTCACCGATCCCCTCCACCTCTCCGATGGCGTCCCCCACGGCGGAGACGCAGGAGGCGCACATCATCCCCCCTATCCTCAGGGCGACCCTCTCATTGACGACGCCGTACCCCGCCTCCTCCACGGCCCTCTCCAGGTCTGCGAGCTTCGCCTTGGAGGGATCGTACTCGACGGAGGCGGTCTCCGTCCCCAGGTTCACCCTGGCTTCGGCGACACCTTCGACCTCATTCAAGGCGTCTTCCACGGTGGACGCGCAGGATGCGCACATCATCCCCGATATCTTGAGCTCGGCCTTCTTTCCCTTCTTTTGATCCTCTTCAGTCAAAGTCCCCTTCCCCAATCGTCAGATGGTTCCTTCGGGTTCAGGTCGTCCCTTCAGATGAAGCGCTCAAACCGGTCCATCTCGGCCTTGCATATGGGGCAGACTCCCGGAGGCTCTTCTCTTGCGCAGAGGTACCCGCAGACTTTGCACCTCCAGACCGGGTACGAAAGCGAGGAGAAGGATTCGCCTGAGGGGGCGGAGAGGGGCCGTGCCGCCTTCTCCCGCTCCTCGGGCGATGGTCGCCTCTCGGTAACGGGCTCTAGCTCCCTCTCGCCGGCCAGGATATCCTCGGAGACGTAGAGGGCACAGTAGCAGGCCCCGTACTCGTTCAAATCCTGGTCCCGATAGTCGCAGGGGCATATTATGTCCAGGTCTTCATCCCTGTCTCCGGAGGCGAGCCTGCAGGGGCAGGAATGGTAGCCGTAACGCTTCTCGTTCACCAGAAGGCCCCAGACCAGGTCTTTGGTGAAATCGAGGTCGGGGTTCAGGTGGTAGCCCATCTCCTCGGCCTCCCGGTCCAGCTGCTCGCAGAGGGTCTCCACCTCCTCGGAAGATGGTTCAAAATTGGTCATAGTCCAAGCGCCTCCTTTATCCCCTTCTCCTTGTACCCGACGATGCACCTGTCGTCGTTGATGACCGTGGTGGGAAAAGATGTGACCGGATTATGCCGCTTCACCTCTGCCAGCGTTATTTTTCGTTCGTCCCCCTTTAGAAGATCGACGTAGATGTAGCTGTACTCCACCCCCAGGTCAGCGAGGAGCTTTTTGGTCTTCTTGCACCAGACGCAGGTGCTGAGGGCGTAGAGCGTTATCTTCCCCCGGTTCTCCCCCTCGATGTGTTCGATGCCCATAGGATCACACCATCTCGAAGATTTGCAGGTTACATAAGGCGTTGATGGAATTAATAAGTTGTTACAGCAAGTCGGTCTGGATGAGGGCTTCTGATGGGCGGTGAGCGATGCTCTTATCACCCATCAGAGGGTAAACATATTTTCATGACTGACGAAGTCCAGGTCAGAGCTGAAAAGCCCAGATCCGAGAACCCGGTGGTCATCGAGGGGTTCCCAGGGATCGGGCTGATCGGAAACATCGCAAGCCAGTACATCATCAACAAGCTCGAGATGGACTACCTCGGCGCCATAGATTCGAGGTTCTTCCCGCCGCTATCGGTCCTGGTGGGCGGGGTCGCCCACATGCCCGTGAGGATATACGAGAAGGCGGACCTGGGGGTGGTGGTGATAAGTTCAGACATACCCGTCCACCCCGCAGCCTCTTACGACGTCGCCCGAGGGATCGTATCCTGGGTCGAGTCGATCGGGGCGAAGGAGATGGTCTGTCTTGCCGGGATAACGGTGATGGGCGAGGAGCAGCGGGTCTTCGGCGCCGCCACCACCGAGGAGATGCTGGAGAGGATAAAGGATAAGGTGGAGGTCTTCGTGATCGGAACGATATCGGGGATATCGGGAAGCGTCATGAACGAGTGCCTGCTCCGGAAGGTGCCGGCGATATGCCTGCTCGGCGAGACCCACAGCATGGCTCCCGACCCCAGGGCGGCGGTGGTCACCGTCAAGATGCTGAACACCCTCTACGGCCTGAACGTCGACACGGCGGAGCTTGAGGAGAGGGTGGAAGAGATCGAGCTTCAGATGCAGAAGCTTGCAGAGCAGGTGAAGAGCACCTCCGCCGAAGAGGTTCCAAGGAAGAAAGAGCTCCAGTTCCCGATGTACGGGTGATGGTCATGGAATGCGTTGCACTTACGGGGATATCCAGACAGGTAATCAGGGAGCTGGTGACGAACGGGATCAGGACCCTCGAGATCAGGAGCCCTCAAAACTTCTTAGCGCTCCTACACCTAAGCCCGGGCGATGTAATATTCCTGACCGAGGCGAGCGGCCCCGACATCGTCACCGGGACCGGCGGGATGCTGACAAAGATCAGGGAGATTCAGGTGGTGACCCACAAGACGGTCCAGGCCGGAGCCGACTTTTACGAGGAGAGGGAGGCCCAGGCTGCTCGGGCCCAGCTCCAGATGGTGGGCCATGGCCGGGTGAGAAGCGTAAAGAGCTTCAAGCTCGGATCGCCGATGGTCCTGGACGTCGACGAGGTCTGCTATTACGATGCGGGATGAGCAGAAGGCCGTCCCGCAATTTTATTTTTTCCGACGCCCGCAAATCTATTGCGGATGGGCCTCTCAATTAGACTATTTGACCATCCGAGCAAAGAGAACTCCTGCTGCCAGATCCTGAGCCAATACGCTGACCGTCCATGTCCCTACGAGAAACGCCGAGACCTGGAAGGTGCTGATAGACATCAGCATTCCGGGTAGTGCACCAGCAGTGAGTTGATGTTATTATACTATTACGTCCTATCTCAT
>CAZNGI010000085.1:0-10092 GCA_964572505.1 uncultured Methanotrichaceae archaeon
TTCCGATCATTTTTATTTCGCGGATGACTATGAATTATCTCGAATTTGAATTATTTAATTCCAAAACCAATTTCGAGTCTTGTGAACATGAGTAAACTGGTTATTTAGGTTTTATTCTGAAATTAAACCCAATATACGGGCTTTTATCTGGCTACTACAACTCCCTACACTCAGAAAAGTTTATATACCAATATAACACAAGGGATGTTGGCAGAAGTAAATTCGCATCCTGTCTGATCACACGGCAATGAAGGGGGGACCTTCGCTTTGAAGGGGGCGAATGGTTCACCATTGGTAGGGGAAATGGAGGGGAGACCGAGATCGTGGGTTTCAATCTGCCTTTGGAGCGACGTCGGGATCGAGTTTTGGTTCCCGGGGCTCCAAGTTCACACTTGTGTACGTAGCTGGTAAGGGAGATAACGCAATGAAGGGGGGGCGGGCGGATCGGGATGGAGGTTCCGAGACGGCTCTCATCTTGGTTCGCCCTTCATCACTCGTCGCGATTAACATAATACAGTGAAGGGTTAAAATGAAGGGGGTGGGCGGATCAGGAATTCTACCCCATTTCGTCCTGGTTCGCCAATAACTATTCCCTCAATCTGTTAGTCGGGCTTCTCCGCCTCCAATATCATGTAGAGCGCAGCTGGAGCCCCGTCAGCAGAGGTCCCCCTAGGACAGAGGGTGAATTCAATGAAGGTCAAGATCGAGATCGAAGACAACGGCATGAAGTCGACGCACGTGTTTGAGGGTGCCATTATTCGAGAGAAGGTCATCGATTTCTTGGTCGCAGCTAATGTCTTCTTAGAGGGAGCGGATGAGGTCCAAAAGGCAGTCGAGCCGAAACCCGAAAACAATCAGACCCTCAGAGATCGGCTGGAGATTTTCGTGAGGGAAGAGTTTCCAGAATCCTGGTTCTCATCAAACGATCTGAGGGACCGGTATGAAACCATATCTGACGACATAAAGCTCAGTACTGTATCTACATACCTTTCGCGAATGTACTACGACGGGGTGCTTGAACGTCGTGGCAACAGAAACCAGAGGCAGTACCGCCTGGTAACCGAAGAGTTCACCTCTGAGGTTAAGTATCCGGGCACCGTATTCAAAGAAGCCTCCTGGAAAGCAGAGAGCGGCTGGTAGGGCGGAAAACCCCTGCCACACTTTTCCGAATCCGAGTATCCTTTTTATCTTGGGCCTGGTCCGCAGAGCGTCAAGGCTCGCGCCGTTCTGATTCGCGCCCGCTCTTCTCCCAGGCTGCCTTAATGACCGGGTTTCTTTCCAGGTACTTCTCGACGGTCGCCTTCGGCGCCCTGTTGAGGGGGCAGGAGAAGTTCACGCAAGCGGGACAGAAATGGCGGGTGAGGATGTAACCGAACTGGAGGGCCGCCATCGCCGTCGCCAGGTTGACCCCCGCCATTCCCAGGAGCGCGACTTGTCCGAACTCCGCCCCGTTGATGAAGAAAAACCATGTCCCATAAGCCTGGACCAGAGCTGGAAAGAAGAGCAAAAAGAGGGAGAAGAGGACCACGACCGATTTTTCGAGCCTGTTCAGAGGCTGCGGACGATAAGGGAAGAGCTTTGGAAAGGGGTTGGGGGCTATGCAGCGAAGTCGCGAGCCCTCCCCGGCGTAGTGGGGGCAGTGGCTGCACAGAGCCCACATCTCGACCGGCCCGAGAAATGCGATCCCAGCCAATGAATACGCCAGGATCGGCCACCAGGTTCCCGATGCGAGCCCCACCATCCCCATCCCGAAGAAGGATAGGAACAGGAAGGGAATTTGGTTTAGGACGAAGAACCGCTGTTCAGCTGGGTCTCCTCGGCAGATCAGCTCTCCAGACAGCTCGCAACCTTTGCAGCTCGAATCATCTTTCAAAGTGCAGATATGATGGAGATCTTTCCCTTTCGTCTCTTGAGCCCCCCTTAAAGTTGGAGACTTCAAATGGCGCGAAGGCTTATTTGGATTCTCCGGGCCCGGGGGTGGATTTTGAGATCTATCGGCGAGGCGAACTTTGTCCGAAAAATTTGGCGATAGGCCACGAAGAGACGAATTCTGGCCGTCGTCAGGATCGAACGGATTCGATCAGACCAGGAAAAGGGGCCGGGAAAACTTCGTCTCCAAAATCTCAAACAAAATCCCAAAAATTGATATAAAAATTGCAACAGGATGCTCTCAGTCCGCGACTTCCTCCGCCCCGAGAGGATATACCCCGTTCTCGTCGTGGACCTCCTTTCCGTGGAGGGGCGGGTTGAAGACGCAGGCGAGCTTGAGGGCGGTCTTGGCCCGGAGGAGGTGGCGGTCGTGCTGGTCCAAAACGTAGATGGTGCCGGGGGCGATCTTGTAGATCTTTCCGCCGTTTCCACCGTTTTCGACTTCAGCTTTGCTGTCGCCCTCTTTTTCAGCCAGTACTTCCACCTCCCCCTCGCCATCGATGCAGTAGACCGATTCGAGGTGGTTTTTGTACCAGATGCAGGTCTCGGTCCCCGGATAGATCGTGGTGATGTGGAAGGAGAAGCCCATCCCGTCCCCCTTCAAGAGGAGCCTGGTGCTCTCCCAGTTCTCGGCCACCACGCGCCGGTCGGTCCTCTCTGCCTCCTCCATGCTTCTCACGATCATGCCAGAACCTCCATCCCTAGCTTCTCCTTCTCCTTTTTCTGGGCCTCATCCGGGATCTCTGAGAGGGCCTCGATGACGGCTTCATCCAGGATGGCGAGGCCCCGCTTCAACTCATCGTCGCTGATGGTGAGGGGGATGAGGCACTTGAGAACCTGGTCCTCAGAGCCAGAGGTCTCCATGATAAGGCCCTTCTCGAAGGCGAGGGCCGATATCCGAGCGGCGAGATCGCCGCTCTCGCAGTCTAGGGCCTGCATCATCCCCCTGCCCCGAGCCGAGAGGACGCCCTTCTCGTCCAGGTCGACGAGCCTCTCCAGGCGCTCCCGGACGATCTCGCCCTTTCTCTCGACCTCTCTCTCGAAGGAGTCATCTTTCCAGTACTCTTCCAGGGCGGCTCTGGCCGTGACGAAGGCGAGGTTGTTTCCCCGGAAGGTGCCGTTGTGCTCTCCCGGTTTCCACTGGTCGAGCTCCGGCTTCATAAGAACGAGGGAAAGGGGCAGTCCGTAGCCGCTCAGCGACTTTGAGAGGGTGATGATGTCCGGCGAGATCCCGGCCTCCTCGAAGCTGAAGAAGGTCCCGGTCCTGCCGCACCCCACCTGGATGTCGTCGACGATCAGGAGGATGCCGTGCTTGAGGCAGATCTGCTCGAGGGCGCGGAGCCACTCGACGCTGGCCACGTTGATCCCACCCTCGCCCTGGATCGTCTCGACGATCACGGCTGCGGGATGGTCGAGGCCGCTGCTCCCATCGGTGAGCATCTTGTCGAGGTACTCGGTGGTGTCGATCTCATCGCCCATGTAGCCGTCGTAGGGCATGAATGCCGTCCCTTGGGGCTGCATGCCGCACCCCTCTCGGAAGTGGCTGTTTCCGGTGGCCGCGACCGACCCCATGGTCACCCCGTGAAAGCCGTTGGTGAAGGAGACGATCGTCTGCCGTCCGGTGACGTTTCGGGCGATCTTCATCGCAGCCTCGACGGCGTTGGTTCCCGTCGGCCCGGTGAACTGCATCTTGTACTTCATCTTCCGGGGCAAGAGGATCAGAGACTCGAAGGTCTCCATGAAGGCCTGTTTAGCCTCGGTGGCCATGTCCAGGCCGTGGACGATGTTGTCGGACTCGATGTACTCGAGCAGCTTCTCTTTCAAAACCGGGTCGTTGTGCCCGTAGTTGAGGGCTCCTGCGCCAGCGAGAAAGTCGATGTACTCGTTTCCTTCCTCGTCTTCCAGGGTGGACCCCTTGGCTTTCGTAAAGACCACCGGGAAGTGGCGACAGTAACTTCGAACCTTTGACTCAAGACGATTGATTGTGCTAATATCATTCATAATTATATCACCCGTTCATCTGGAAAGGTCCTATGCGGAAGAGATGTTCCGCTTCGTGGTTTTCGTGCCCAAAGTGCTCTTCGGAAAAGCAGGACGTGACGGTGCATCGAGCCTTCAGATCCCTGGCGAGAGAGGAGAAGAGCCTCTGGGATGCTTCGTTGGGTGGGGTTATAGTCGTCTCCAGAAAGTTGCAGCCTCTGACCCCAGGCCTGTGCAAAACCTCCTGCAACAGAAGCTTTCCGAGGCCCCGACCTCTCATTCGGGGGTCCACCGCCACCTGCCAGACGAAGAAGACCTCCTCTCGACCTGGAGGGCGATATCCAGAGAGGAAGGCCACGATATTCCCGCCCTCTTCGGCGACGGCGCAGGTATCGGCGAAGTGGTGACAGAGCAGAAGATAGCTGTAGACGGAGTTTTTGTCCAGAGGCTTGCAGGACTCGACGAGGGCGAATATCTTCTCTCCGTCGGCAACTTCCGGCTTGCGCAGCACGAATTCTTTTCTCCTCTTCAGGCTCGCATTCTTTGAGCCGTCTTTCAATGATTTGTCATCTGATGTGAACTGCATTCTCCCGACTCCGGGATGTGAGAAATTGAACTCCGGGCATGGCTCATGCTCAGTTTCTTCAGAATGATGCGTATCTGTTTTGGGGTGTATTCCACGCTGAACTCTCTTTTTATGAGATCTCTGACATCGCTCGTAGTCCAGCGGTCTCTCTGACAGAGAAGGACTTTCAGCTGCTCCTTTTGAACTTCCGAGAGCTTTGTCGGCCTTCCGCCGCCGTGCCTTGGGATCAGTCCCTCATAGCTGCAGTCGTTCCACCTATTCTGCCAGGTGTATCCGACGCTCTTGGTGATGCCGACCAGATGAGCCGAGGTCTCAACGCTGAAGCCCTGATACCGATATCTTATGAAGCGAAGCCTCTTGAGAATCCGGGCGTATTTTTCCAGTTCTTTTATTCTGGCGTCGAGCTCCTCGGGCACCATACATCTCCGTATGGAGACCTGCTCCGGCTTGGGCATGATAATACGGTCGAAATTAATACGTATTAAGTGTTTGGTTCTAAACAAATGATTTTGTTTTTAGGCAACCACAATTTATTTAACTCGGCACGCCATGCTAAAAAGCGTCTGTTCTTCTGCAGCAGAGCAGAACCGCAAGCCTCGAAGTCGGACGAGTCCCTGCGGTAAAAAGCGTCAAACCCTCATAGACCAGAAGGCCCTGTGCGTCCTGCCTCGGCCTTTTGCTCTCCTCCCAAAAAGAGGCGGGACCATTCGACAGGTCCGAGCTCCGGACCTATCATCGCATCTGGGCCAGTCCGCCCACGGCAGCGTGAAGACCGGTCAGTCGACGGCCGATTTGATTCATACATAATAGATCGTTTAAACGTAATTTTTATGTATTTTAACTCTAAATGTATCACTCATCCCCAAATGGGTGGGTGAGCGCCCAACCGTCGGGCCTCTGGCGCGCATCCATTCGGGTCGACACCCTCCATTGGTCGTTTTTTCCTCGCCCATGGGGGGCGGAGCCTGGCCAGAGGCCTCCCTCCAATTTTCGGGTCGATCAGGATATGGAGCTAACTTTGTAATCGGTCTTCTGCCACCAGTTTCCGTCCAGGACCGTCGCCCTGTAACCCATCGTCCTCAGGGCGAAGTAGAGGGTGCAGGCTTCAGGGGTTCCGTAGACCATCTGGACTTTCTCCTCGTCAAGGCCCCGTCCCGAAAAGAGCTTCTCAAGCTCCCCAGCGCTCTTGAGGGTGCGAGCCTCGAGGTCGGAGTAGAGGTCGGAGGTCTTCACGTACATCGAGTTTGAGATGCGAGATGCGGCGTAGTCAGAGAAGCTGGACCTGGTGTCCACGATCTGAACTCCGAGGCTTCCTTCCGCCTGATCCAGCATCGACTCGTTGACCAAAAGGCCCTGCCTCACCGCAGAGGTGTAGTTGGACTCTTCCTGCCTGGGCGAGTTCTGGACTAGATCGAGGCTGGAGAAGGCCTCAATGTCCCCGTCCAGGCGGCTGAGGTTGCTGTGGCCCAGGTACTCAAGAGCCCAGAATAGGTAGGCGGAATCGTCGCCGTTCCCGTAGACGACGATCGAGTCGGTCTCGTTGACGCCAAGGCGGCGAATCTCCTCGACCGCAACCTCGGGGTCCAGAGTTCCCGCGGGCTTCAACCACATCCAGTATAGGTTCCTAGCTCCTGGGAGGTGCCCTTTCTCGTAGTCTGAAGGAGATCTCGCGTCCAGGAGGACGCGTCCATCGAGATCTCCTCCCGGATGGAAGAGAAGCTCTGGATATGCGTACTCGGCGTTGACCGTCTCGCTCTCCTCGTTCTGGCTTCTCGACTTCAGCGCCTGCTCTCGAAGGCTCCCGGGCGAAGATCCCGAGTCCGCTTGGTTTGAGCCTGTGTGGTACTGGTCCCACCACTCGTTGAAGTTGATCCAGTCTGGACAATCTGGACAGCCCGGGGTGCTCGCCGAAGCGGTGCTTGCGAGGATCGCCCCTACGATCAGAAATGAAATTGCTGACCCCGCAACCCTGCATAAGATCCCAGATCTCTGAAGGCTCGATCTATGAAGGCGGCCTTTGGATCTTGAAATCGATCTCGAATTTGCGATGATGATCACTCCCCATTCTCCATGCTACAATCAACGATTCTATTTGAGCCTGGCGAGCCGATGGACGGGAACCTATAAATATCAAAAATTATGTCCATCAAAGTAAAATAAAGTACGTTATTGTACGTATTTATACATCAAAATTCTGAGAGATGACATTTGATAGGAAAGTCGGTCAGGATGGAGAGGATCTTCAACAGGGAGACGGAGAGGACGGTGATCATTCCCATGGACCACGGCGTCACCGTCGGGCCGATCCGGGGAATAAAGAACGTGAGGGAAGCGGCCGATTCGGTCGCCGCCGGGGGCGCGGACGCCGCCGTCGTCCACAAGGGCGCGGCCTCCTTCGGCCATCGGGGGTACGACCGGGACCTGGGCCTGATCCTCCACCTCTCGGCCTCCACAAACCTCGGACCAGACCCGAACAACAAGGTCCTGGTGGCTACGGTGGAGGAGGCATTGAAGCTCGGCGCTGACGGCGTCAGCATCCAGGTGAACGTGGGCGCTGAAGACGAGTCCAGGATGCTGGCCACCCTCGGCGAAACCTCCAGGAAATGCCAGGAGTGGGGGATGCCCTTGCTCGCCATGATGTACCCCCGGGGAAAGAAGATCGAGGACGAGCACCGGGCCGAGTACATCGCCCACGCCGCCAGGGTCGGGGCGGAGCTCGGAGCCGACGTCGTCAAGACCAGCTATTCCGGCGATCCCGATTCCTTCAGAGAGGTGGTGGAGGGCTGCCCTGTGCCCGTGGTCATAGCCGGAGGGCCCCGGACGGAGACCGAGGCAGAGTCTCTGGAGATGGTGGCCGACGCCATCGGCGCTGGTGCGAGGGGCGTCGCCATCGGAAGAAACGTCTTCCAGCACAGGGACCCGAACCTCATCACAAGAAAGATCTGCTCCATCGTGCACCGGGGCATGACGGCGGAGGAGATCCTGGAGATCGAGATGGCATGAGGGGGCCAGGGAAGAAGGTCACTTCAGGTACTCGATGCTGCTCTTCACCGCCCTGAAGGTGGACATGTAGCGATGAACCTGGGGCGGGACCTCGGTGGTGACCGATAAGCCCATCCCCATCGCCTCCGATGAGGATATGGGAAGGCTGTGGACGTTCTCTCCGCCTAGGAGCATCTTCTCGATCTTCTCGAAGGACTCCTCGTCCACCCTATCCTCCATAAGCTCGCGAAGGTGACCATTCATCATCCTGAGGGCCTTCTCGGATATGTGGCGCATGACGAAGCTTGTGTCGTCGGCGTTTTTGCCCTTCATCTCCGTCGCGTAGATCCAGGAGTGGGCGGGGTACGACCCCCTGATGAAGTCGCCCACCTGGGGATCGATCGGCCCTATCACCGCGTCCGGGTCCATCACGATCTCGTCGCAGGCGAGGGCGACGATCGTACCCCCGCTCATGGCGTAGTGGGGAATTATGGCACGGGTCTTCTCGGGATGATTTCTCAGGGCTCTTGCGATCTGGATGCTGGGGAGAAGCTGGCCTCCCGGCGAATGGACGATGACGTCGATGGGTCTGGAACCCGCGGACCTGATCCCCCGGAGGAGCTCTTCTGCGTCCTCCACGTCGATGAACTGGTATATCGGAAGGCCCAAGAGGGATATCGCCTCTTTTTTGTGGACCATGGTGAGCACCTTGGACCCCCAGGCCCGCTCCATCTCCTTGATCAGGCCGATCCTCGACCTCCTCAGGTTCCAGAGCTGGAACTGCGGCAATAGGACGGCATAGAGCACGAAAGCTATGAAGAAGAAGGTCAAAAGATCCAGGGTGTTCATGTTGTCCATATATCAGAAAGAGGGTGATGCTAATACAAATAGATGGCCGCAAGAGCGGTTTGTGGAGGGAGATATGACCGCCTATGGTCTGGCTATGAGGGCGATGCTGCTGGCTTTTGTCCTAATCTCGCCTTCGGCCTGTTCAGTGGAGGACTTCTACAGGGCCGAGGGGGGACCCCAAATCTTCGTCATCTCCGTCAGCTCGAGCATCGAGACCGGAAAGGTGGGGTCGGTCTTCGTAAACGTAGAGAATCGGGGCCAGGTCACAGGCCTTGAGGAGAAGAGGACGCCCCAAACCGAGGACGAAAAGATGCTGGCCCTTCTGGAGGGGGAGATGGAGATGGAGGGCTCCGAAGCCGTCGGCATCGAGGCGAGGCTTATATCCAGGGACGAGAGGCTGGAGGTACTCTCAAGGCCGCAGCTGGCGGGATCCCTCTCGGGCGGCGAGAGTCTGAAGATGCCGATGGAGTTCTCGGTCCGGGCGGAGGAGTCCGCCAGTGCGGGGATTTACCCGATGGTCCTGGAGATCTCCTACGAGAGGCAGGAGGACGTCCAGGTACAGGGAAACCCCCTCTACCCGGAGATCTACTTCCAGAGGGCAGCTGCAAAGGAGACGATCTCTCTTGAGGTCCCGGTGATGACGGGCCCAAGGATAGAGGTGGCGGAGGTGAAAGGCTCGATATCCCCCGGTCGGACCTCCGATCTGGAGCTGGTCCTGGCAAACTCCGGCGACGTCTCAGCTCGGGAAGTGCAAGCGAAGCTCCTCGTCCAGCCCCCCTTCAACTCGACCGATGAGGAGGTGGCCCTCGGGGATATCGAGCCGGGAAAAAAAGCGGTCGCCGAGTTTCCCCTGGAGGTGGATAGAGAGGCGGATCCCGGAGAGCGCGCTCTCGTCTGTCAGATCCAGTACATCTCCGGCGAGGGGGGTGCACAGAGGAGGGAGGACCTTGCTGCCCTGGTGGAGGTGAAGGCCCCGACCGGCCTTCGGACGATAGTGATCGTCCCGATCATCGCGATCGTTCTGACGCTACTCTACCTTGGCGGGGCCGGAAAGAAGCTTCGTCTACCCAGGATCCGAAGGAAGAAGCGGTGGTGATCATCCTATCGGCCCGAGCACCGAAAACTCCCGGGACCGGTCGGCCACCTACCTGGCCACCAGGTCCTGGAACTGCTCCTGAGCCAGGTCCAGGATCGCCTCTTCGCCGGGGATGATCCCGCCCCTCATCAGAACCTTCCCGTCGACTATCGTCGTGTCCACGCCTCCCTGGGCGCTGTAAACGAGGTGGGAGATGATGTTGTCGTCGGTGAGGGGGCAGAACCAGGGCTTCTTCAGATCGATCAGGGCGAGGTCGGCCAGAGCCCCCGACCGGAGCCCGAGGTCGAGGCGGAAGGCGGCGTATGCGTTCTCTGTCGCCATCCTCCAGACCTCCTCGGCCTTGAAGAGGTCGGGCCTGGAATGGGCGCACTTCTGGGCGATGGCCGTCGTCTTCATCTCCTGGAAGAGGTTGAGGCTGTTGTTCGAGGAGGCGCCGTCGGTTCCAAGGCAGATGTTGGCGCCCGCCCTCTGGAGCTGGTCGAGGGGCGCGATCCCCGAGGCGAGCTTGTGGTTGCTGATAGAGCAGTGGGCGACGTTCACCCCTCGGTCGGCTATGATCGATATGTCCTTTGGAGAGAGCCAGACGCAGTGGGCAGCGATCACCCGGCCGCTCAGAAAGTGTAGGGAATCGAGGTATTCGACGGGGCTTTGGCTGCAGTTCTTGGCGAAG
>CAZNGI010000086.1:0-9925 GCA_964572505.1 uncultured Methanotrichaceae archaeon
CAATTCTCGGGGCTCCCGAGGATGTGGGGAAGCTGGACGGAGCCTGCGAGGATGCTGGCCATCGCCCTGTCCAGCTCCTCCTGGACGAGCCTCACAGACCCGCAGATGCTCAAAACCTTGAGGGCGTCGGAGTTGAAGAGCGCCATCTCCGCGGGGTCGAGGAACTCGCGCTTCGCTCCGATCAGGGGGTCGAAGGGGAGGATGATGTAGCCGAACCCCTCGGCTTCCAGGGCCTCTCGGGCCTCCTTCTTTGAGGGGCCGTCGGAGATCACTATCGTCGGAACGTCCTTGTAGAGCTCTCTTGCCGCTGTAGGACCCGGGGTGGCGGCGTTCGGACCGATCATCACCACAAGCTCTGGTCCCCAGCTCTTCAGCTCTGCCGACATCTCGGCCTCATTCTTCGTCATCTTGGCTCCGAAGCATAGGGATCTAGCCTCGATGTCAGTTCTCTCGGCGATCTCGTCCAGCGCGAGGTCTGCGACCAGCGATGATGCGACGTTGCCGAGCTTGATAAACCCGATCTTGAACATGGTAATAACCCGCCCATGGCATGCGGCCGGATCATAAAAGAGTTCCGATCTCTCGATCAGCATCGATCTTGCCCCTTCAGTTTCGATCTCTTGGATCCGATTCTTCTTAATTGGTCTCTCTCGAAGTTCTGGCCTCAACGCACGGTATTTTGGCAGAACTTCTTTATATACCGCTCTCGTTTTGGGAAAAGATACCTTGAGAGCTTGGATGATTCGTCACTTGGGCGAGAACAGGTGGCTGGTCCTGGACACCCTCGCCATCGCCACGGGCCTTGCAGGGGGTCTTGGGGCCGTCGTCTTCAGGAGGCTGGCCGATGCGGTCCACCACCTCTTCTTCGGCCCGGTCCTCGCCGCCCTTCCCGGAGGCGACGAGAGGCAGATACTCCTACCAGTCCTGGGGGGCCTTGTGATCGGCCTTACTATCCTGAAGTTCGCGCCCGAGGCGAGGGGCGAGGGGATCCCGGGCCTTATGGAGGCTCTTCACAAAAAGGGCGGCAGGATCCGGGCGCGGGCGGGGCCTGCCCTCCTCCTAGCCTCGGCAGTCACCATCGGGAGCGGTGGGTCCGCCGGCAGGGACTCGCCCATCGCCCAGATGGGAGCTTCCCTCGGATCTTTTGTGGGCCAGAGGCTGAGGCTGACGGTGGCCGACGTCCAGATCCTCGCCATCTGCGGCTTTGTTGCTGGGCTAGCCGGGACCTTCAACGCGCCTCTTGGAAGCGCCATCTTCGGCATGGAGGTGGTCATGAGGCGGTTTCGGATGGTGGACGCCGTCCCCATCCTCCTCTCGGCGGTTATCGGAGCGGCGACGGCTTCTGCCTTCCTCGGCCAGAACCCCGCCTTCACCCCACCAAAGACCGATCTCGTCCTGGCAGAGCTATGGCTCTGCTTCGTCTTGGGGCTGGCCTTTGGGGCCTTCAGCCTCCTCTGGGTCGGCCTCGTCAGCGGTGCCGAGAGGCTCTTCGAATGGCTTCCCCTGAGGGATGGCTTGAAGCCGGCGTTGGGCGGGTTTGTCGCAGGGGCGGCGGGCCTTTATTTCCTGGACTACGGAGTCATGGGGGTCGGGTACGACGGTGTGGACCGCGTCTTGAACCTCGTCTCCGGCCCAACCGGATCGGACGAGGTCGCAGTCCTCCTCTTCCTTGCTGCCCTGGCGGTGGCCAAGGCCCTGGCCACCGCCTCGACCCTCGGCTCCGGCGGGAGCGGGGGCAGCATCGCTCCCACCCTCTACATCGGTGCCGTTGTCGGAGCCGCCCTGGGCCTCATCTTCGGCGACCTCTTGCCCGTGGCGGAAGGGCACGCTCCGACCTACGCCCTTCTGGGGGCGGGAGCCCTCTTCGCGGGATCTGCGGGCGCACCTCTGACCTGCGTTGTGATGATATCGGAGATGACCGCCGACTACGCCCTCCTCCCGTCTCTCATGATCTCCTGCGCCACCAGCTACGGCATCGCCCAGATCGGCCTCAAGGGGTCGACGATCTACACGTTGAACCTGTTGAGGAGGGGCGTCTCCCTGGAGACGGGAGAGGCGGTTTTGGAGCAGGTCCTCGTCAAAGATGCCATGGTCCACGAGGTGGTGGCGGTCACCCCGGAGATGATCATCAGAGAGGCAAGGGACAAAATAGTCGAACACAACATCAGGGGTTTTCCCGTCGTCAAGGATGGCGAGCTTTTGGGGATCGTCACCTTCGACGATCTGCGAAAAGTTCCCGAGGATAGGCAGGACGAGATCAGAGTCGGGGACGTGGCCGTGAAGGAGGTGATCGTGGTCTATCCCGACGAGAACATGAAACAGGTGATGGACCGGCTATATCAGAACAATGTCGGAAGGCTTCCTGTGGTGGAGCGGAAGAACCCGAAAAAGCTCCTGGGGATCGTCACCAGGACCGACGCCATAAGCGCCTATGAGATGGCGGCCGCCAATAGAGAAAAGCGCGACAAATAAAAAAAAGAACGGGCTTGCGGAACTTATCCTGAATAAGTCAGCTTCAGGCCCCACTTGTTCAGTTTTCCAACATCCCGACCCGCCAGGTCGATGACCCGAAGGATCCAGTTGCCTTTTACAGGCTGGCCTGCGAAAGCAGCCAGGGTGGCAGCAGAATCAGAATCGTAGGTCTTTAACAGGTTGTCCTGGCCACTGCCGGTGCGATTGTGCAGAATCGCCTGTTTACCTGCTGGCGAGAAAAGTTCCACCCTCAGATCGCCTATGTAGGTATGGGTGATATCGACGTCCACTGCGACCTTTTGCACCGTGCCATCTTTAGTTATGGATATGGCGTTGCTCACACCGGTGGGATCGTTATCGGGAATGGGCGCCTTCGGGATGGATTCCTCTTGGATCGTCTTTACCTTGGCTTCGAGTCCGATCTCGATGCTCCACCTGTTCAGCTTGCCCACGTCCCGCCCGGCATGGTCAGACGCCCACAAAGTCCAGTCGCCCTTTACGGGCTGGCCCACAAGTGACTTCAGATCGGCGTTTGTACCTGAATCGTAAGTATTTATCAGGTTGCTCTGGTGGCCGCCGCCGCGATTGTGCAAAGTCGCCCTCCGGCCCGAGGGCGCAATCAGTTCGACTTTCAAGTCGCCGATGTAAGTATGGGTTATATCGATTTTGACCTTGATTTCGCGTGCAGTTCCCGGTTCGGCTATGGCGATAGCGCTGCTGACGCCGGTTGGATCGTTGTCCGGAATGTTCAGTGCAGGCGCGGCTTCACCGCCAATTCCGTTGGCAGACGGTGCCGTACCCATTCTAAAGCTTACCACCTCGGCGGGTTCGCCGATTTTTGATATGGTCAGGCCGGACTCTGAACCGTCCCACAGATTCGAATGGGGGTTGGTGTTGTGGGACAAGGCAACTCCATCGACCCTTTCGAACATGTCTCCTTCACTGCCAGTGTTCCGGTTATGCTCCAGATCGAAATGGCCGTCGGCTTGGAGCAGACCACATTGGTAGTGTTTGGTGGCCGTCCCACCCTGCCACTCGTTGGAGCCGAGGGTATCGCAGTGGTATACCGCGAGGCCGTTTGCTGGTATGCCCTCATTGAGGCCGAGCTTGCACCGGTTCTCCACGATGAAGTACTCGTTCATATTGTCGGTCTCGTACACAAGTATCGTCCCGTAATCACCTTGAACTGCCTGGTATTCGTCCGGGTCGTTGATCACTACTTTATTATCGCACCATCCTACCAGATCTCTCAGGTAGGCGCATATGGGTGATGGGGTTCGACCCCGGTCGTTGTGGTTTCCCGAACTCATGAGGCAGTACCTGCCAAGCCCGGCGCTTTTCTCGAAGTCGCCGTCACGTCCACCGTAATCGTATAAGTCGGGAAAACGGCAGAGCATATGACCGCTCTCGTGGCAACAGGTTCCGATGCTGAGGTCATTTTTGCTTCTGCCCAGGCTGGATATCATGTAGAAGTAGGTCCTATTGTTGCCGTACCGAAGGTTGACGACGTGGTTGTGAGGCCACAACCAATCGAGGTACTGCGTCTGACCTGCGTAGAGGAAGCTCAGGGCATCGATTATCCCATCTTCTCTGGAATCGAACCTGGACAGGTCTATCCCCATATCGACCACGGCGTCAAGGGCCTCTTTGACCAGCAGATTTTGAGCATAGTACATGCGATTTTGTTTCAGGGTGATGGGGCCGACCACCTCGTTGGTATAATCGAGCTTGCCGTTGGACATCATCTTGTAATAGTCGCGAACCGAGCAGAAGTTCCCGTTCTCAGAGTAGCCATGGCCATTGAGCATCTCCGAGACGTCGGCAGCCGAGACCGTGCTCTTGACGTCCTGGAATTGGACCAGGACCGTCAAGCCCTTGACCGCACCTTCACTGACACGGCGTCCCTCCAACAACCCCTTGTTCGGACCGAGCGTCCTCAGAGTGTTATGGACCACGAAGGGTTCGGTTGGTGGTATCATCAGAGCGCGTCTATTTCCGAATTTGGTGTTGCGAACTTCTTCAGATTCCTTGAAATGGCGTCGCACTCCAGTGGGCGGGCTTTCGGCCATGGGCACGCCGCTGGAGACGAACTCGCCGTTGATAACCAGGGCGTAGCAGTGCGATCCAATGTCGGCATCGTAGACGACTGTGTAGCCATCTTCTGTTTCATAGCGGGCATAGAACTCGTCGCCGAAGACCACCAGTTTGGCGTCGGACCCGTTCTCTTGTCCAAGGGTTAAAGTCTCTCCAAATATCGAACTCATCTCGGTTCACCTCGTTTCTGAAAAGGGCTTGGCAAATGGCCAAGCCTTCTGTTCTGTGGGGGTATACCTGAAGAAAACGGGCTTTTGGGCCTGCCCGATTTTCCTGGTATTTAGAGATTATTTTTCTGGAATTATAATAATCCTCGCCTTGCAGGCGTGCGGGGGATATGGTATACCTCCAAAATAAGTTTCAGATAGATATGCTATTTAATTTTTTCTGTTAGCATGCGCCCAGCATCTCGTGGTCTTGCAGGGCAGGGGCGAAAATTCGGATAGAATCTTTAAGGCATGCCCCCACCCGACGCCCTCTTCTCAATTTTGGCCGCGCGAACCTCATCAGCTTCCTCAAGATGCGTTTTCAATCCGGCAGGTGGGCTCTCGGTCAGGCTCACCCCACTGGAAACGAACTTGCCGTCGACCAGAAGGGCATAACAGAATAGTCCCACGTCGTAATCGTAGACGACTGTGTAGCCGTCCTCTGTTTCATAGCGGGCATAGTGCTCGTCGCCGAAGACCACCAGCTTTACGTCAGGCCCGTTCTCCTGTTCGAAGGTCAAAGTCTCTCCGATTATTGCGGTCATGCCGTTTCACCTCTTGCAAAAAGGGAGTTGCTGCCTATAGACAAGACCACTGCCAAGATGAGTCCTACGGTCCCTGAATCCTTAAAATCTGGCCGATCACCTTTGCGAATCATTGGGACTATTCTTCGAGATGTGGTGTGGACCATGGAAAACATGTAAACGAGTTCTTCTTGTTTATATTATTTAAATTTTTCATCCATCATACAGGGCTCGCGCCAACTGTCCAGACCTTCCAGTGACGTTTTAACGAAACGTGGCATGTCAGGCACGACCATAGGCCAAAGCGCATCGGCGCCCAAGTGCAAGTGACTCAAAAATAGATGATCAAAAAGGGAGGTCAGAACACGTGAGGTCAGAACGGGAAGCTATGGCACCTCGATCCTGATCAGCTCCCGGTCTGCGTCTACAGTCACGATCGTGCCGTCTTTTGTGGCGAGGATCTCCTCGGAAACCCCGTCCACCAGGGGGATTCCGCTGATGATGGCGCCCACCGCCACGATCGGCTCAGACCTGATGTTGATCATCGCCGCCGGGGCGACGCCCCTCTTCTTGAGCTGGTAGATGACGTAAGATCCGACGGTGGAGCCCTTTCCGCCGGGGAATATCAGAACCTTGCCCCCGATATCCTCGCCGCAGAGCTGATGTTTCGGGTCGACGACCTTTCCGGTATCCGGATCGACGGTTCCGAGGAAGGATATCGATTCTTTTGATACGAGGGCAGGACCCGAGGCAGAGCCGCTCGATATCTTGTGGCAGGGGATCTCCATTATCAGTCCCTCCTGGTGGCGGCCTTGACGCACTCCTCGGTGCTTCCATAGGCCGCCTTTATCTTGCAGAGGCCCGGGACGTAGGCGAGGGCCTTTCCGGAGTTCACCAT
Organism: uncultured Methanotrichaceae archaeon; assembly: GCA_964572505.1. GTDB lineage: Archaea > Halobacteriota > Methanosarcinia > Methanotrichales > Methanotrichaceae > Methanocrinis. The sequence goes on from CAZNGI010000086.1 coordinate 6,195, forward strand.
CATCTTCTGATGGAGGTTGCTGGCGGGCGATACCACCATGCAGGTGTCGCAAAAGACCTTCGCTCCCGATCCTTCGATCTTCTTCACCAGGTTTGGGCACCTTTCAGCAACGCCCCGCGCCGTGCAGATCCAGAACTCTCTCTCTACCTTTTTACCCTCCAGAAGTCGTGCGAGTTCTTCCAGCTCTTTTGGCGAGCAGTGGGGGCAGCCCACGGCCACGATGTCCACCTCTTCGTCGGGGGCGTTTTCTTCGCGAACCTGTTGGAGGTCTTTTGCGCTCACGGAGATCTCCTCAGATCCCTTCGGGGCCGAGGGCGCATCCTCTTCGAAATAATGGAGGGCCACCGAACCGCTGGCGGCCATGGCAGCGCCGAGGGCCTTCAGCTCATCGACCTTCGGCCTTCTGCGAAAGTTGAACCTAGGAACTCCTTCGCCCACCTCTCTTCCCACGATGTACCCCAAAACGCCGTAGTCGGAAGCCTCCAGGTCGGCATCGACTGAGATTTTGAATGTTGGGATTCTGTTCTCTTCGAGGTGGTAGCCGTACCTCGGGGTCTTTCCCACCAGGGCCGCGGCCAGGGCCGAGGGTCCTCCCTCCCGGTTCGTCTTCGCCCCGATGACGGAGTTTGCGAAGGAGACGGCGGAGGACTCGCTCCAGGCGAGGTGATCGCCTTTCCGGACAGCTTCGGGCCTGATCTGGTAAGGGGTGCAGGTGCAGTCCGGCGAGATTCCAAGGCGGCTGTAGGCGTCGACGATCTCGATCTGCTTTTTTGCGAACTTCTCGTCGATTCCCATCTCCCGCCAGCGGGACAGGTCCATCCCGGCCGGGTTCAAAACGGTCGGTACCACCACCTTTCCCCGGAGGTCGGATATCCATTCGAGGCCTGCCTCGCCGATAGTCTTGTAGGAGACCCCCGCCACCTGGACGCTGGCGACGGGGATCAGCCGGTCGGCCCCGTAGATGTCGCCGAGGGCCACCAGGATCTCCATCGCCCTTCTCAGGGTCTCGCCGAGGTCCCCCTGGTATGCCCGCTCCTCCTCTCGCGAAAGATGCATGTTTCTCACCAGGGTCCGAGAATATAAAAAGTCTCAGATCAAGGTTCAGATCAGCCTGCCGATGGGATGGCCCGCGGCGGGCCAGACATCCAGGTCTTTGACCGCCTCGGAGACGAAGATGTCGGTCATCGCCGCCACCGGGAAGACCTCCCTCGCGTTCTCGATGGGGCCGTAGAGGACAAAGTCGCCCCCCGCCAGGATCTCGAGGCCCGCAGAGGCCGCATCACAGCTCGTCCTTGCGGTCTTTTCCGTTGACCGGAGCCAGCGCCAGGAGGAGACGGCGTTGTGAATACCCGAGCCCGTGGGAAGGCCGAACCTGGCTTTTGCCAAAACCGTGGATCGGAGGGACCTTCCGGCCCCGTCTCCCAGGGGGACGACGCCCGGATCGATGAGGAGGTTTGCCATTCCGAGGCTCTTGGCGAGGTCGATCAGGCCCACGCTCCGTCCTGCCCCGCCCTTCTCGAGGGCTTTGATCGTCCCCTCGACACTGGAGTCAGCGGGGTTGTAGGCGAGAAGGATGGCGGAGTCGATCTCTGACCTGGCCAGAGCCTCCTCTTCCCGATCCTTCATCCCGAGGCCGACGCTGTTGTAGATGCACCGGTCGGCATAGCCGATCTCCGAGACGAGATCGGCCATCCCGATCCTCGTCTCGGGGTCGGCGGAGTCGAGGATCAGCGGGCCGGACCACACCCCTTCGATGAAGTCGAGATAGTGGCCGAAGGCCTCCAGGGTTCTGGCGTAGAGGTGTAAAACGGCGGGGTTACCCGTCTCCTCGGATAAAGCCCTCTGCCGATCGATCAGATCCTCGGCTGCCCTCTCGTCGAATCGCCCCTGGTCCTCGTCTTCCACGATTCCGTGGCCCTGGTAAAATATCGTCCCGCAGAGGGCTGTGGGGTTCTCTCCGGGCTGGCCTCCCATCTTGACGCCCGCGACGTTCACCACCGACTGATCTTTTGCAAACCTGTACAACTCTACCGCCTCAAACCTGAATTTGTGCTCCCAGGCCAAAAAAGTTGGGATCAGCGATCCAAGGATGGTGGTTCAAGACGTTATCGCCTTCTTTCTCAGCAGCCGGTTGTACTTGATCGCAAACCTGTGGGCCTCGTCTCTCATCTCCTGGACGAAGAGGGAGGCCTTGTCGTCCTTTTTGATCGCAAGGGGCCGGAGACGGCCGAGGACGTAGATCTCCTCCTCCCTCTTGGCGATGGATATGACCGGGATTTGGAGCCCGAGCTTTCGAAGCTCCTGGAATGCTGCCCAGAGCTGCCCCTTCCCCCCGTCGATGACGATCAGGTCGGGCATCTCCCCCTCTTCCTCCTTCTGCCGGGAGTAGCGCCTTTGGACGATCTCGCCGATGGAGGCGAAGTCGTCGATCCCCCCGACGGTTCTGATCTTGAAGCGGCGGTAGCCTTTCTTGTCGGGCCTTCCGCCCCGGAACTGGACCATGGACCCGACGGTGAAGGTGCCCGCGAGGTGGGATACGTCGAAGATCTCGATGACGTTCGGCGTCTTCGGCATGGAGAGCGCCTCCTGGAGGGCGACGACCTTCTTTTTGTCCCCGAAAAATCGGATCTCCACGTTCTTTTGGGCGAGCTCCAGAAGCTTTCGTTTCTCTCCCTGCTTTGGGACGGTGACCCGGACCCTCTTTCCCTTGACGTGGGAGAGGAACTCCACCATGGACTCGTCGAGCTCTCCGGCCAAGATCAACTCTTCAGGGGGCTCGTTCTCGGAGTAGTACTGGACCAGAAACTCTTCCAGGAAGTTCTCGCCGCGAGTGAAGACGAAATCCTCTTTGCCCTCCAGGGTTCCCTTGTAGACCTTGAAGAGCATCAGGTAGACGCTCTCCCCCTCGACGATGTAGCTCAAAACGTCCTCGTCGAACTTCTTCTGCCGCTCGATGTGTTGCCGCTCCTGGAGGCTTTCAAGGGCCCTGATCTCGTCTCGTAGCTCCATCGCCCGCTCGAACTCCTGCAGCGTCGCAAGCTCCATCATCTCATCTTTCATGGAGCTGATCAACTCCCTGATCCTCCCCTTCAAGACCGATTCGGCCCGACTCACCCGCGAGCGATACTCCTCGATCGTGATATTTCCGATGCATGGGCCGCTGCAGGCTCCCATGTGGTAGCGCAGGCACGCCCTCTTCGGAAGCCTCCTGCAGGTCCTTAGGCCGAAGGTCTTTCTGACGACCGCAAAGACGTAGTCTCTCTGCCTGGCCGAGACGAAGGGGCCGAAGAAGCTGCCCTTTCCGGTCCGTTTCCGGGATAGGTGGATTCGTGGAAAATCCTCGTCCGTCAGGTGGATGGAGGCGTACCTGGAGGAGTCCTTCAGCCGCACGTTGTACTTGGGCCAGTGCTTTTTGATAAGGGCGTTTTCGAGGAGCAGCGCCTCGACCTCGCTATCGGTGACGATGAAGTCGAGGTCGCGGGCGGCAGAGACGAGGGCCGAGGTCTTGGGGTCGAGGTCCCTTTTCTGGAAGTAGCTACTCACTCTCTTCTTCAGGTCTTTCGCCTTTCCGACGTAGATGACGGCTCCCTCGGCGTCTTTGAAGATGTAGCAGCCAGGAAGGTGGGGGAGGGGTTCAGGGTCGATCATGAGATGGGGGCCTCGATTGGAAGTCTGACGAACTTGGTTCAATTCGCCTTAAAGGGCTTAACGGATAATCCACGACAAAAGTG
>CAZNGI010000087.1:0-9778 GCA_964572505.1 uncultured Methanotrichaceae archaeon
TCAAAGGATATGATAAACTTTTAGCCTTTACCCACACGAAATAGCGAAGAGCCGAATCTTCGAGGATTAATATGGGCCAACTATCAGACGTAAACTCTAATTTATTTGTGCCTTTATTTATTATCCCTGAAGGGATTGACATCTCAAGCCACTTTTCATCTTTTAGACCATTGAAGCTACGTAAACTAACATTGTTCAATTTTACGACTAAATTCCAATTGCCAAAGGAAAAGACTCCCCCTGGCGTTATGGTCATGTAATGCAACATTAACTTGCCTTCTTCATTTCCTATATTATCAAAAAACTCTACTGAAGAGACATCTCTGCTATTCGACTCAAAACCGAGGTCTCTGAGGGCCAGGTCAGAGGAAACTTCCCTCTGGATGATATTGATATTGATATTGGAATCCTTGAGAAGCATCACGTCCCAGCCTCTCGGCCTGCTTAAACATACACTGTTGGCACCATAATCAAGGCATCCGGTAGGTATTTTGAATGTTATCCATGCTTCTCCTTCGGTGGTGCTCATGTCTCTGATAACCAGTACTCCATTACAAAAGCAATTAATTTCCCAGTTACCCATGTTATAGCCAGGGGTCCTAATTATATGGAGGTTGATTAAAGCTTCCGATTCGATAAAGGGATTGTTCAATAATAAGGTTAATTCACTTAATTTCTCGGATTTATATCCCATATCCTCAAATGACGTCGTTTGCATTAGATTAAAGCTGGTCGCATCAATAGTCGTTTCTGAATTTGCGACGGCATTATTGGAAATGAGGATTAATCCAATTAGCGATAAAATAATTGATTTCATAATATCTTTCACCTATCAGTTGATTATATTGCCATTTCTCTACAAACCTATATGTCTTAGTTAATTTCATTGTTTTTAAACTTTTTCTATTTCACTTTATAATTTCGGTTAAGCACGACTTTCGAGGCGATCGTAGCTGAGACGGGGGGCAACGATCTCTACTGTTTTTATTAAAATACTTTGAATTTCCCCCACTAGCCATCCATAATAAAGCCTAAATAGATGGCCAGGAACCCTTCCCCCGTTGTTGGAGGACTAGGATGATCTCTGAGGTGGCAGGACAATACAACGCGAAAGAGGTTGAGGAGCAGGTCAGGAAGTTCTGGGACGATAACGGAATCTACATCAAGACCAGAACCATGAGAACCGGCGGCAGAAAGTTCTTCTTCGTCGACGGACCGCCCTATACCACGGGCAGGATCCACCTCGGGACCGCCTGGAACAAGATCATCAAGGACTCCATTCTCCGCTACAAGTCGATGAACGATTTCCACATCAAAGACCGGGCGGGTTGGGACATGCACGGCCTCCCCATCGAGGTTAAGGTGGAGGAGTACCTGGGCTTCAAGAACAAAAAGGACATCGAGACATACGGCGTCGATCAGTTCATTGATAAATGCAAGGAGTTCGCCCTCAGCCAGAAAGACCAGATGACCGAGCAGTTCAACACCCTGGGGACCTGGCTCGACTGGGAAGACCCCTACATGACCCTGAAGGACGAGTACCTGGAGGCCGCCTGGTGGACCCTCAAGAGGGCGAACGAAAGGAACCTTCTGGAGCAGGGCGTCAGGGTCGTGAACTGGTGTCCTCGTTGCGAGACTGCCATCGCCGACGCCGAGGTCGAGTACTGGGAGGAGACGGACCCCTCGATCTACGTCAAGTTCCCCGTCGTCGGCGAAGAGAACGCCTTCATGATGATCTGGACCACCACCCCATGGACGATCCCCGCCAACGTTGGAGTCGCGGTCCACCCGGAGTTCGAGTACTCGAAAGTTCGAGCCTGGAAGGATGACGCCAGCGAGGCCGAGATCCTGATCATGGCGACATCCCTCGTCGAGAGCGTCCTTCGGGAGGGCAGGTACAAGGATTACGAGATCTTGGACCGGTTCATGGGGACCGAGCTTGAGGGGCTCGAATATGAGCACCCCCTCGTCGACCTGATCCCGGCCCAGAAAGAGATCTCGCACAAAATCCACCTCGCAGACTTCGTCACCGCCGAGAACACGGGATCAGTCCACATAGCTCCGGGCCACGGTCTCGAGGACTTCGAGCTCGGCGTTAAGGAGGGGATGGCTATTTTCTGTCCCGTCGGCGAGGACGGCCGCTACACCCCCGAGGCCGGGGAGAAGTACGCCGGAAAGTACGTCAGGTCCACCAACGAGGAGGTGAACGAGGACCTCGCTGAGCGGGGCCTACTCCTCGCCGAGGGGAAGATCGTCCACAGGTACGGTCACTGCTGGCGGTGCAAAACCCCGATCATCTACATCGCAACACCCCAGTGGTTCCTCAAGATCGCAGACCTTCGAGACGAGATGCTCGACGAGATCGCCAAGGTCAAATGGTATCCCGACTGGGCGGGCTCCGCACGGTTCAGGGACTGGGTCAGCGGCGCTAGAGACTGGTGCATCTCCCGCCAGAGGTACTGGGGGATACCGCTTCCCATCTGGATCTGCGGGAAATGCGGCGAGGTGGAGGTGATCGGCTCGATGGAGGAGCTGAACCAGCGGAGCGGCGCGGTCGTCGAAGAGCTTCATCGGCCCGCAGTCGATTTGGTAACCCTAAAGTGCTCCTGCGGCGGCGAGATGCGCCGCGTCCCCGACGTCTTCGACGTCTGGTTTGACAGCGCCGTCGCCTCCTGGGCGACCCTCAACTACCCGAGGGACAAGGAACAGCTGAAGGAGTGGTGGCCCGCAGACTTCATCACCGAGGGTCACGACCAGACCCGCGGCTGGTTCTACTCCCAGCTCGGAGCGAGCATGGTCTCCTTCGGAGTCGCTCCCTACAAGAGTGTCCTGATGCACGGCTTCACCCTCGACGACAAGGGCAAGAAGATGAGCAAGAGCATAGGAAACGTCGTCCAGCCCGAAGAGGTCGTCGGAAAGTTCGGAGCCGATACCCTCAGGTTCTACGTCCTATCCTCCAACGCTCCCTGGGAGGACATCCACTTCAGCTGGGAGGAGGTGGCAAACACCAACAGGATGCTTAACATCCTCTGGAACGCCTATCGGTTCCCGCTGCCCTACATGATCCTCGACAAGTTCGACCCGACGAAGACGACCCTCGAAAAGTGCCTTGGAAACCTCAGGCCCGAGGACCGGTGGATCCTCTCGCGAGCGAACACCCTCGCAAACGATGTCAAGACTTACATGGACACATACCAGCTCCACAGGGCGACGAGAGCCCTTTCCGACTTCGTCCTGGAGGACCTCTCACGGTGGTACATCCAGCTCGTCCGGCCCAGGACCTGGATCGAGACCGACGACCCCGACAAGCTCGCCGCCTACGCCACCATTTATGAAGTGATGGTCACCCTCGCAAAGCTCCTGGCCCCCTTCGCCCCCTTCACTGCCGAGACGATCTACCAGAACCTGGTGAAGGGCACCGACCCCGAGGCTCCGGAGTCGGTTCACATGCACGACTGGCACCAGCCTAGAAGTGACCTCATCGACGCGACCCTCGAACGGGAGATGGACCTAGTGAGAGAGGTGGTGGAGTCGGTCTCCAACGCCCGCCAAAAAGGCGGACGAAAGCTGAGATGGCCGGTCTCACAGGTCACCATCTCCCCCTCGAAGGAGATCGCAGACCTGAAAGATCTCTTGGGCGTCCTCAAGAGCCAGACCAACTGCAAGACGGTTACCGTCATGGGAGTCGGCGAAAAGCCCCCCATGGAGATCGCCCTCAACCCCGTACCCAAGAAGATAGGTCCCGCCTTCAAGGGCGAGGCCCAGAAGGTGATTCAGGCCCTGAAGGAAGCCGACCCCGTTAAGGTCAAAGAGGGCATCGATGCGGGCGAGTGCATGGTGGGATCTTACGCCATAGCTCCCGATATGGTCGAGTTCCTCGAGAAGATCCCCGAAAACCTCGTCGCAGCCGAATTCTCCTCGGGCATGGTATATGTCGACATCTTCCTCACCGAGGATCTGAAGGCCGAAGGCTACGCAAGAGAGATCATAAGGAGGGTCCAGGACATGAGAAAGGAGATGGATCTCAGGGTAGAAGACAAAATCGAAGCTTTCGTCAGGGTGGAGGATGAGGGGGTCTTGAAGCTCGTCGAGAAGATGATTGATCACATCGCCAGCGAAGTGAGGGCGATGCGTCTTGAAATGGGATCGGCCCTCGATGTCGAGGGGTCCCTCATCAAGGACTGGTCTGTGGAAGATGTGGAGATGACCATAGGCATCTCTCGTGGATAATTAATATATAAGATGGGTGCCAGAGAAGGGTGCATGGAAGAGCCATCGCCTCCCCTGAAGGTCAAGGTGAAGGGCGTCTACGCCATCCAGGCCGGAGGGGACCTTCTCGCTCCTGTTGTCCTTCTGGAAGACGAGGCTTCGAGGATCGTCCCGGTCTTCGTGGGCCTTTCTGAGGCGATCTCGATATTCCAGGCCCTCTCGGGAGCGGTATCTCCCAGGCCCACCACTCACGACCTCTTCGTATCCACCCTGGAGAGCCTCGATGCCAGGATCGCCCGTGTGCTTATAGACGACCTTGACGGCGGAGTCTACTACGCCCGGCTCTCGGTATCCATCGACTCTGTGGAGCGGGAGATTGATGCGAGGCCGAGCGACTGCTTGGCGCTGGCCCTCCGCTCGGGAGCACCCATCACCATCCAGGAGAAAGTCGTCTTGGAATCTACCATGGACAGGAAGGACCTGGACGACCTGAAGGGGATCGAGAACTACATCTAAGTTCTCGCAGATGAGATCCAGAGGGATCTCCCAATGATCGTCATGCCCAGAATCTGGTTTCTCTTCTCGATAGATGATCGGATCTTCAGTCAAACCGTCGATCGCGTTTAATCTTGCGATTTTCATTCTCAAATAAAAAAGATGGGAAAAAGTTTAATACCATCCGTCTACAAGAATTATATGTCCTCTCGAGTGGAGAGGAGTTGCAGTACAATTCGCAAAACCATGATGGGTTAGCACGTCCGGACTCGAAATACTGGCGAAGATGAATATCGCGACCTAGCGCGAAGGGGGGTACATCTTGCCGAAGAATAAGGGAGGGGATCGTGTATGGCCGTATTTGAGGTAAGACCATGAGGCGTCATCTAACCATCTGTTTGACCTGCTTATTGCTGGTCTTGAGCTTGAGCTTTGTTCTATCCTTTTCATTCGCCCTGGCGCAGGGTTACGGCAAGGGCGAAAGCGTCATAAGGTGGCAATACCGTCCGGAAGAGCCGATAATCCAGATGGGCTTCGGGGGCGAGATCCTTCCAACGGGTGCCCAGAACGCCACAAAATCGATCAGGATTCCGGGGCTTGAAAACCGGATCATTCCGGGGGAGCCGGTCGTTCCCTTCAGAACTGCCAGGATACTGATTCCCCTGGGGGAAGAGATACAGGATATAAAGGTGCTTCCGGGGGAGAAGAAGAACCTAGGCAAAATTCTGATCGAGCCTGGCCAAGACCCCCTCCCCATCAGCTTTTCAGGAAATTACACCTTCACGCCCCTCAACAAGACCACCTACGGATCGATGGAACCTTACCCCAAAGACGTCTACTCGGTGGTCGGAGTTCAGGAGAAGCAGGGCTATAAAATACTTTATATAAATCTGTACCCGATCATGTACATCCCCAAGACTAAGGACACCTACTACTTCGGCACCTTCGACCTGGAGGTGAAGACGGCTCCCGCAGAGACTCTTGATCGGGGCCTCTTCAGAGGATCGCTTGACGATAGAGAGCTGATAGAAAGGATGGTGGACAATCCGGGCGAGGTTGCCGCCTACTCCCAAGATATCGTGTCGACGGGGACCTCTACCCTCCTCGACGGGAACTACGATTACGTTATAATCACGAACCGGGCCCTGATGAACGCGCCAGGGCCCAACAACTTCACCGCCCTCGTCGACTGGAAGAACTCGAAGGGCTTAGCCGCAACTATCGTCACCGTGGAGGACATATATGCCACCTATCCAGGAGCCGACGACCAAGAGAAGATAAGGGGCTTCATAAAGGACGCCTATCTCAACAACGGGATCACCTACGTCCTTCTGGGAGGCGATGCCGATGGAAGCCACTTTGGCGACGACAGCTGGGACAGCATCGTTCCCGCGAGGGGCCTATGGGCCTGGGATTATGAGGCGAGCCCGCCGAACATCCCCTCGGACCTCTACTACGCCTGCCTCGACGGAAACTACGACTACAACGGGAACGGCGTTTATGGCGAGCCCAAGGACGGCCCCGGAGGTGGCGAGGTGGACCTGATGGCCGAGGTCTACGTGGGGCGGGCTCCCATCGACTCTTACGCTGAGCTCTCCAACTTCGTCAGAAAGACGATCGCCTACGAGTCCACCACCAGTGACCCGTACCTCAAAGAGGTCCGGATGGTGGGCGAGTACCTCGGATTCGGGGGCGTCAGCGACTGGGGCGGAAACTCCCTGGATGAGATCAAAGACGGTTCCGGAGCCAGCGGATACAACACGAAGGGCTTTTCCAACGATTACCACAAGTCCACCCTATACGACCGCGACCGGGAATGGGACAAAATGGAGCTCGCGGAGATCATCAACGGCAACATCCACACCATAAACCACCTCGGTCATGCCAACGTCGGAAGCGCCATGAAGATGAAGATCGACGACGTGGGCCGTCTCAAGAACGATAAGTACTTCTTCGGGTACAGTCAAGGCTGCTACGCCGGCTCTTTCGACAACAGGGACCCCGATTCCATCTATTCGCCGAGCGACTGTGTTCTGGAGCATTTTGTGACGGAACCCCACGGAGCCTTCTCCTTCATAGGAAACTCCAGGTTCGGCTGGGGCAGAAGGTCCACAACAGACGGACCGTCCCAGAGGTATCACCGGCAGTTCTGGGACGCGGTATTCGGAGAGGGGATCGAAAACGTTGGCCGGGCGCTCCAGGACGCCAAAGAGGACAACCTGGGGTCCGTCGACGGGACCAGCGACGGGAACGTGATGAGGTTCTGCTATTACGAGATCAACCTCCTCGGCGACCCAGAGACTTCGTTCCATCAGCCCTTCACAGCAGATCACGACGTTGAGATCACCGAGATGGAGCTTCCAAGCTACACCAAGCCCGATAAGCCCGTACAGGCGAAGGTGATCGTCAAGAACAAAGGCATCGAGGACGAGCAGAATGTGGCAGTCCAGCTCTTGGAGGGCGGGATCGTCAAGGACTCAAAGACCATCCCCGACCTTCCCAGCGGCGCATCGGCTCTGGTCAGCTTATCCTGGTCCGAGTCCGTCGAGGGAAGCTACGCCCTGGAGGCCCGCGCTGTGCCCACCGAGGGCGAGGAATACACCGACGACAACCGCCAGGAGAGATCAATAGAGATCTTCAAGAACCGGAGCCTGATCCTCCTGGTCGATGACGACGAGGACGCAGACTACGAGATCTACTACGAACGGGCGTTAGCTGCCAACGGGTACGGCTACGTTAAGGTTGATGAGCCGCCAAGCAAAAGCGAGCTTTTTTCTTTCGATTGCGTGATATGGATCACGGGTCGCGACTTTACGACCACCCTCACCAGGGAGGATCAGGCGAACCTGGCAGCTTATCTTGACGCGGGCGGAAGCCTCTTTTTATCCGGCCAGGATCTCGGCTACAACGTCCAGGACACCGACTTCTACAGGGATTACCTGCAGGTCGAGTACGTAAAGGACAGCACTAGCGTTTACGTCCTTGAGGGCGTGGCCGGGGACCCCATATCCGGCGGGCTGACCGTCGGGATCTCCGACGGCGACGGAGCAAACAGCCAGTACTGGCCGAGCGAGATTCTGCCCGTCACCGCTTACGCCACCGAGATCTTCTACTACCAGAACGATGGGTGTGCAGCGGTGAGGGTGGACACGGGTACTTACAAAGTGGTCTACTTCGCCTTCGGGTTTGAGGCGATAAACAGCTCTTCGGATCGAAACGAGATCATGAGGCGGATCGTGTCGGAGCTGACCAGGGTTGATGAACTCTTTGCCAGCATATCCGGAACCGATGAGGTCAAAGCTGGCCAGGAAACTGGATTTGCGAGCCTGGACGGGCTGACAAGGAAAGGTGACGCTATAGGCCCCTTCGAGGGCGTGGACTTAGACGTCGATCTGACCATTGAGGATATCAACCTGAACTTCGATAAATTGGACCCGAAATTCGAAGAGGTAAATCAAGAGTTTGAGGATATAGGTCCCGAGTTTCAGGAGATGGAACCAGGGTTCGGGGGCGTGAAGTGATATGGGGGAAAATGGGATGAGATGGAAACTCCTTTCAGCTCTGATCTTGACGGCGGCGATATCGCTCGCCGCGGCTCAGGCGGCTACCATCACCGTCGGGCCTGAAGGCTGCGACTACGCCAGCATCCAGAAGGCCGTCGAAGAGGCGAATCCGGACGATACCATCAGCGTGCAGAGCGGAACATTTAAAGAAAATGTGGTCGTGGACAAGACTCTCATCCTCCGCGGCACGGATTCCGGGTCCGGCAAGCCCGTTGTGGACGGAAAGGGGGTGGCGAGCGCCATAATCCTCTCTGCAGATAGGATCACCCTCGAAGGGTTCGTCGTTAAAAACTCCGGGTTTGGGAAGGCGGGGATAGAGGTTAAGTCCGACAACAACTACATCAGAAACAACCTCGTCACCGATAACAAATGGTACGGGATATCCCTTTCGGACTCGGACGACAACGTCATCACCGGCAACGTCGTCAGCAAAAACAAGTACGGTATCTGGATTCCCGCTGGGTCTGACGGCAACAGAATAACCCAGAACGAGTTCGGGAATAACGCTAACGACAACGCCGTCGACGCCGGCGTCAACCAGTGGGACAAAAACATCTACGACGACCTCGAAGAAGGCGAGACCAGCTACAAGATCCCCGGCGGCTCCAACGTCGACGAGAACCCCAAAGCTCCAAAGCCCGAATCGGAGGAGATCGAGACCGGATCCTCGACGATTACCGTGAAGATCACGATACCCACCCCCATAATAGGATCCTAGGAGGAAATCTTCTAAAATCGGGCATAATCGGCCTATCGGCCTGACTTGATACAAGGTCAGCTTTGAACTATGGTCTAATATCTGATCATAATGTTCGCCAGCGTCACGACAAATAGGCCGATTAACCCTATCCCCAAAATCCCCTCAAACACTGCCAGAAGCCTATTGATGCCAGAAGCTCGCCAGTCACCTCTGGCCTGGAAGGTGAAGACCAAAAGGCTGAAGAAGAGAGCCTCTCCCAATTCCTCCAGAGTGTGCCTGCCCTTTTTCCCATCACTCTTACCAGAGTCCTCCTCGCCGGGAACTGGAGATCTCTTTATTTCTCCAGCCAGCCAGAAGATGACTCCGAAGATCAGGATTAACGCTGTGCTCAAGAACACCGTATACTTGGGCCGGACGCCGAATCCGCAGGATATCCACGACAGGTAATCGAGCCAACCATCCTTGCTTTTATGTCTGTAATCGTAATAGCAACCATCCGCGTCTTGGAACTGCTCTTGCTCTTTAAAATTCTTTATCAGGGCCAAATATACCTGGCCGTTATAATATAGAGGTCCCTTTAATGTGGTCCAGTTCGTCTTCAATCGGCTGAAATCTGAGTTGTTCAGCGAGATCCGTCCGCCGAACTCTGCGTTGTTCAGGTTCATGCTGTGAATTACGGCGTCGTCTAAGATCAGATCACCCTCGAATTGGGCGCCCTTTAATTTTAGCGTGGGATTGTTATTTAAATGAACATTTGTAACTATTCAGCCTCCTTTCCAAGATACTCGAATCAAGCGTAAAAATAGATGAC
>CAZNGI010000088.1:0-9630 GCA_964572505.1 uncultured Methanotrichaceae archaeon
AGATCATCGAGGGGGACGTATGGGGACACAGAAAGGATATCGACGAATATTACACCGTCGACGACAAGATAATAGACCGAATAAGCAATCTCCAGTCCGAAGGGATAAACGTCGACGAGATCGCTGGAAGGGTCTCCAGGGAATCGAAGCTCTCTCCGGCGATGGTCAAGTACATGATCAAATTGACGGCTTGAGATAGTCGAAACGTCTCCAGCCATAATCGTCTGGACCGTTACAAACGGTTTACAGTCGATGGATTCCCCGACAATTCGAGGCCGGGACCTCCAAGAGGCATCCCAACGGGAAGCCGAGGAATCGAAATTCACCGGTGGCAGGCCGACTGGGTGTGGTCCTTTGAAGACAGCCATATGCCGACCACCGTTCCAAAGGCTGGAAGGGTCTCGTTATCAAATTTATCATAATTTGGGTGTAGTTCTATGATGAAGATCAGGATAGTAAGCTCCAAGGATGACATAAACGATATCACGAGAAACGATCAGACAATCCACCTGGCTTTCAGGGCCTCCAGCACCGACATGTTCAAACTTTTACAGTCCAGTCCCAGGCTCCGGGTCGTACAGGTCCCGCCCTCGTACTACAAGAACATGCCCAATACCGGTCGAGCTTTCCTGGAAACTCAGGGGGTAGAAATCATCGAGGGAGACGTCTGGGGCCACAGAAAGGACATCGACGAGTATTACGTCATCAACGACAAGATAATAGACCGAATAAGCAACCTCCAGTCTGATGGGCTGAACGTCGAAGAGATCTCATCGAGGATATCCTGGGAGTCGAAGCTCTCTCCGGCGATGGTCAACTACATCATCAAACAGTCAGCTTGAAAGGGACCAAACCTCAACGATTTCCCATCCCATATCCCGAAGGGATGGCTGATAATTCCAAGAGACCTCCCGAAACCTCTATTTTCCATTTTTCGTGCAGATCTGGCCGACCATCGAAGAGATGGCCGGAAAGGTCTTTGGAGATTACGGGCAAAACCGGCAGTGGTTCAATCGACTGGAGAGTTGAGCGAAGGCGTCAGATATCACCGGAATCGCCGTATTCTTCGCCGACTTTTTCCAGCATCTCCACCATGCGGTCCAGGACCTCTGCCACGCCCACGCCACTCAGGGTGGACATGACCATGTCTGCGCCCTCGTAGGCGGCGAGGTCGCTTTTGTTGGCCACCACGAGCACAGGAAGGTGAAGCCAGCCCTTTACGTCGGCCAGAAGTCTGAGCTGGTCGGCCAGGGAGAAGCCGCAGTACTCGCTGGGGTCCAGGATGTAGAGGACGGCACCCCGAAGGTGACGGAGGGCAGCTATCGCCTGAAGCTCGATCTCGTTTCTCTGGGATAAGAGCCGATCCAGAAGTCCTGGAGTGTCCACCACCTGGTACCTCTGATGATCGCGGATGAAGTGGCCCACGCCCACCCCTTTCGTGGTGAAGGGGTAGCTTGCGATCTCGGGCCTCGCTCCGGTGACGGCGATCATGAAGCTCGACTTGCCGACGTTCGGATATCCTGCGATGATGATGGTGGGAACGTCCGGGTCCACCGTGGGCATAAATCTCAGCTTCTGGCGGGCATCGTTCAGGAAGAGGAGGTCCGGCTCGATCGACTTCATCACCGAGGCCATCCTGCCGAAGGCGGCCCGTCTCACAGATGGCCTGTCGGCAGTTCCCTTCATCCTCGTCAGGTGGTCCAGGGTGATGGTCTTGATCTGGGAGCCGGCCCAGGATACCCTGGATAGGTGGATCCTCATCTCGTCCACCCCCACCACAGCGTCGGCTAGGTCGTGATAGAAAGGCGGGATGTTCTGGAAGGAGGGGTACTTTCGGACCAGGTTTGTCAGGTTGTCTGAGAGGATGTTTCCGGCGGTCATGAGCATCGATTCGTCCTTTTTCTGGCCCGAAGCCGCCCTCTTCGACCTTCTGAAGGCCCGGTCCACCAGCTCCTGAGATGTGGGGACGGTTGGAAGCCTTTCGAACATAACCGCTATGGACGTCCCTGAAAGGAGATAAACTTTGAGTCGTGGGCAGAAACTCATCAAATAAAATGTTTGCGGAACGTTTATATAGGATTAAACCGAACAAGTTGGGGTGAGGTGACCGGTTGAAAAGGTTGGGCACCACCCTTCATTCAGTTCAGAAGAAGTTGATTGTGCGCGGAGAGCCGATAATTGGCGGAAAAAATGCAGAGCTTCCGAGGATCAATTCTGTTGTTGTAGATCACAAGAAAGCAAGGATCGGCCGGGTTTTTGACATATTCGGTCCGACGGATCACCCCTACATCGTCGTCAAGCCTTATCGAAACGTCGATGCGGCAGTTCACCTGGGAAAAAGACTCTATTTCGAGGAGCGCGGATTTAGTGGAAGAAATAGAAAAGATTAGGGAGATCGAACGGTCTGAGAAAGAGAAGATCCAGGAGAAGATCAAGCTCAGGCGAGAGAAGGAGAAGGTAGACGAGTTCGAGAAGTTCATCGTCGAGTGTCCTGAGTGCGGCAGTCACGCCCTGGTCCACGACTACGAGAGGGCGGAGCTCGTCTGCAGCGACTGCGGTCTCGTCATAGACGAGAACTTCATCGACCAGGGGCCTGAGTGGAGGGCCTTCGATCACGACCAGAGGATGAAAAGGTCAAGGGTAGGTGCTCCCATGACCTACACCATCCACGACAAGGGCCTATCAACCATGATAGACTGGAGGAACCGGGACTCCTACGGCAAGACCATCTCCTCCAAGAACAGGGCCCAGCTCTATCGTCTGCGAAAGTGGCAGCGGAGGATCAGGGTCAGCAACGCCACCGAGAGGAACCTCGCCTTCGCGTTGTCTGAACTCGACAGGATGGCTTCGGCTCTGGGCCTTTCCAGAAACGTGAGGGAGACGGCCGCTGTGATTTACAGGAAGGCCGTCGACAAGAACCTGATCAGGGGGAGGAGCATCGAGGGCGTCGCAGCCGCGGCCCTTTATGCAGCCTGTAGGCAGTGCAACGTTCCAAGGACCCTCGACGAGATTGCCGAGGTCTCGAGGGTGAGCAGAAAGGAGATCGGACGAACCTACAGGTTCGTATCAAGGGAGCTATCCCTCAAGCTTATGCCCACAAGCCCCATCGACTACATTCCAAGGTTCTGCTCAGGGCTGAACCTGAAGGGAGAGGTCCAGGCGAAGGGGATAGAGATACTCCGCCAAGCAGCCGAAAAGGAGCTTACCAGCGGCCGGGGCCCAACGGGCGTTGCGGCTGCGGCTATATACATCGCCTCGATCCTATGCGGCGATAGAAGAACCCAGCGAGAGGTTGCGGACGTCGCCGGTGTGACTGAGGTCACCATCCGGAACCGTTACAAGGAGCTGGCCGAGGAGCTCGGAATCGAGATCATACTTTGAGCGCCTCAGACGAACATCGCCCTGGTGAGGGTCCCTGCGGCCTCCGCCAGGGCCATCTCTCTTTTCCAAACTTTGGATAACCTCTCCTGAGCCATCCTCATGGAGTAGGGCTCAACGGTCCACTCGACGCCGGAGTAGCCGACGTCCATCAGGATCAGGCCCTCGGCCGGGGCTGCGGCAACGCCCTGTTTTATCCGAGAATCGAGGAGGTCGCTTACCCACTCCAGATCTCGCTGACCAGACCCCACCTTCTCCAGTACGGATACGATCTTTCTCACCATGTTCCAGAGAAAACCGTCGGATCTGACGTCCAAGATTATGGAATCGTTCAGCTCCGAAAGATCGAGTTTCATCAAATTTCTGGTGGTGGGCCTCCTCTTCTCCGAGGAGAGGTTCCTAAAGTCGTGGACCCCGAGAAGTTCGCGGCTGGCCTCTCGCATCAGGTCGAGATCGAGGCCGTCCTTGGGAAGAACGTACCTGTACTCGCGCCAGAGGGCGGCGTGCCTGGCGCTGAAGTTCTCGGGAACGACTGCCCATGCCCAGGTCCAGACGTCCGTAGGAAGCCTGCTGTTCACCACCCTTGGAACCGCGAGGTCGGCCTTCTTCGGATCGATGAAGAAGTCTATCACCTGGCCGAGGGCGTTCACCCCCCGGTCGGTCCTCCCGGCGTAGCAGAATCTTCCGTCGTTTAGGGCCAGGGCCCGGAGGGCCTCTCTGACGACGGACTGGACGGTCAAGACGTCTGGCTGGAGCTGGAAGCCGTGGTATCCGCCGCCGAGGTAGCCGAGCTTGAAGGCGACTTTCATGATCCTCGATATATTCAGATAAATTTCCAGATCAGTTTCCAGATCGGATGCGTCGAGGTCAGATCTCTCTCGGGTCGGTGATCTCGCCGGTGATGGCTCCTGCGGCCGCCGTCGCCGGAGAGCAGAGGTAGACGAAGGCCTTGGGGCTTCCCTGCCTTCCCTGGAAGTTGCGGTTGGATGTCGAGAGGGAGACCTCGCCGTCGCCGAGAAGGCCGAAGCTCCCGCCCATGCAGGGGCCGCAGCAGGGCGATTCGACGGTGGCGCCCGCCTCCATGAACTTCTCGACGAGACCGGCTCTCAGGACCTTCATGTACTCGGTCCTGCTGGCAGGGATGACCACCATCCGCACGCCCCGGGCCAGGGGTTCATCCTTCATGACCTCGGATGCAAGCAAAAGGTCCTCGAACCTCCCGTTGGTACAGGAGCCGAGGAAGACCTGGTCAATCTTGGTTCCGGCCAGATCGCCGACGGGCTTCACGTTGTCGACGTTGTGAGGCACGGCCACCTGGGGCTCGAGGTCGTCGACCTCCCAGACCCGTTCTTCGAAGACAGCATCGCCGTCGCCGTGGGGAACCTTACTCTCGTCGAACCCCTCCACTCGTTCCCTGATGTAGCTGAGGGTCGTCTCGTCCGGGTCGACGAGGCCGGCCTTTCCGCCCATCTCGATCGCCATGTTGGTCATCGTCATCCTCTCGGGAACCGACATCTTCGAGACGGCAGAGCCCGCAAACTCGCAGGCCTTGTAGGTGGCACCATCGGCCCCGATGTCGCCGATCATCCTCAAGATGACGTCTTTCGAGGTGACGAGCCGGGAGAGCCTCCCCTCGGCCCGAAGCCGAAGCGTCTCTGGGACCATGAACCAGAGCTTTCCGGTGGCGAAGGCAGAGGCCATGTCGGTGCTCCCGATCCCGGTCGAGAAGGCGCCGAGGGCCCCGTAGGTGCAGGTGTGGGAGTCGGAGCCGACTATAAGATCGCCGGGGAGGGCATGCCCCTTCTCCGGCATCACCTGGTGGCAGACGCCCTCGAAGATGTCATAGTTGAGGATTCCCTGCTCCCCTGCGAACTTTCTGAGCATGATGTGGTTTTCGGCGGCAGCGAGGCTGTCTGCCGGGACCTGATGATCGAAGAGGATCACTATCCTTGAGGGGTCCCATACCATCGCGTCCTCGCCTGCGATCTCGTAGAACCCCTTGACCGCCAGGGGGCCGGTGATGTCGTGGACCATGGCCCGGTCTATATCGGCCATGACGAACTCGCCAGCCCTAACTTCTTTTTTTGAAGCTCTGGAGAAAATCTTCTCAGAGAGGGTAAGGCCTGCCATGGCCATGGAGATCTCCGCCAAAATAGATAAACCTTGACCCTGGCCCTTCCGGGGTCGAGACGATAGGGGGCCGGGCGGCGCGGAAAGAAGAAGGATTTAATTCGTCTTCGAAAGCCAAGATATCAGTTTGCCGTTTTCGATGCCCATTATGTTATCCACCTAAACGAAATTTCATAAAAAACGAATAAATATGGTAAGTTGATCATAGACAAAAGAGTTATGAAGGTTTCAAGTTATGATTTAGCCCCAGCTTTACCAATCAATATCGTGATGTTATGATGACCGAAGCCATTCCCGCAAATCCTAAAGTGATTAGAGAGGCGCTGGAGCTATCCGAGACGATACTTAGGGATATCGAAACAGGGGAAATACCTTTGTCAGGGGTTGCATTGAAGACAAGACGGCTCGTGCGCATTCTAAAGGATACAGATTATCCAAAGATTCTGGACGATATTGAATCTATAGAGGCGCTTGAACGTGATCTACAAACCAGCATTTCTAAGCTTGAAAAAATACCCGAACCAAACCTGGAAGGCTCGTTGGGGCCTACAATAGCTGCAGTTTGGGAATGTTCGGGAGAGGGTGTGAGGAAAAATATTTTGCAGCGTGAAATCTCTGGATTACATCAGCGTCTTTCTAGCAGAAAAACATCCGTTTATGATTACGTATCAAGGAAATATTACGAACTTAAATTCTCAGATTTGGCTGAAGACGCATTTTCTCGAATACGGGAATTTGTTGATAACTCTATTGGTTCGTTAGTTCCTACAGGCGATCAAAAAATTAATTCTATTTATAAAAATTTGCAATCTGATAGCCCCGAAGACTGGTCAATGGCAGTACACGGTTGTAGAAGAGTTCTCACAGCTTTAGCAGATGCTGTATTTCCACCTCGGATCGGGCCTAGATACAAAAACGTAAATGGTAAAGAAATAAAAATCAAACTGGGACAGGAAGAATATAAAAATAGACTTATTTGTTTTGTTGAGGATCATTGCAATTCAGAACGATTCAAGGATTTGGTAGGATCTCACTTAGAATTCCTGGAGCATCGGCTTGAAAGCGTTATCGAGGCTGCAAATAAGGGTACCCATTCGATCATAATTAGTCGTGAAGAGGCAGATCGTTATGTAGTGTACACATATATGATCGTTGGAGATATCCTCTCTTTATGGAAGGAGAAACAACAGGCCCCAGAAAATTAAAGTCAAAAAACGCACCCCGCTGCAAGTTGCGAAATGCTCAATTTGAATTAAAAACCGCTAACTATCATACCCCAAAACCCTTAAATAACGCCGTCATCATTACCCTAATGCACATATGAGCACATCATGACTCATCATTTCTGGAGGGATAACTTCTGCAAACTAAAATTCTGCTGGATGAAGAAGAGCTGCCCAAGCGATGGTACAACGTCGCCGCCGACCTTTTGACGCCCCTGGACCCGCCCCTGAACCCCCAGACCGGAAAGCCCCTGGCTGCGACTGACCTGGAGGCGATCTTCCCAAAGGAGCTGATCAGGCAGGAGATGAGCGCCGAGCGGTGGATCGACATCCCAGACGAGGTCAGGGAGATCCTCAAGCTCTGGAGGCCGACCCCCCTCTATCGGGCTCATCGGCTCGAAGAGCACCTCAAAACCCCGGCGAAGATATACTACAAGTACGAGGGCGTGAGCCCCGCCGGGAGCCACAAGCCCAACACCGCCGTCCCCCAGGCCTACTACAACATGAAAGCCGGGATCGAGAGGATCGCCACCGAGACCGGCGCGGGCCAGTGGGGCTCGGCCCTCAGCATGGCCACCAGCTTCTTCGACCTCCAGTGCAGAGTCTACATGGTGAGAGCGAGCTTTGACCAGAAACCCTATCGAAAGAGCATAATGCAGGTCTGGGGCGCAGAGTGCGTGGCCAGCCCCAGCGAGCTGACCAACTCCGGAAGGGCGATCCTCAAAGAGCACCCCGACACCGGCGGAAGCCTGGGGATCGCCATCTCCGAGGCCGTCGAGGACGCCGCAACCCACGACAACACCAACTACGCCCTGGGGTCGGTCTTAAACCACGTTCTCCTCCACCAGACCGTCGAGGGGCAGGAGCTTAAAAAGCAGCTGGCGATCGTCGACGACTATCCCGACGTCATATACGGATGCGTCGGCGGAGGCTCCAACTTCCCTGGGATGTGCTTTCCCTTCGTACCCGATAAATTGAAAGATAAAAAGGAGATCAGGATGGTAGCCTGCGAGCCCGCGGCCTGCCCGACCTTGACCAAGGGCCTCTACGCCTACGACTTCGGCGACACCGCAAGGCTGACCCCCCTCCTCAAGATGTACACCCTGGGCCACGACTTCATACCGCCGTCGATCCACGCTGGAGGCCTCCGGTACCACGGCGACGCCCCGCTCCTCTGCAACCTCGTCCACGACGGCGTCATCGAGGGGCAGTCCTTCCACCAGAACGAGGTCTTCAAGGCCGCCGTCACCTTCGCAAGGACCGAGGGGATCCTTCCGGCTCCCGAGTCCGCCCACGCCATCAAGCCCGCCATCGACGACGCAATCGAATGCAAGAAGACCGGCGAAGAGAAGACGATAGTCATCTGCCTCAGCGGCCACGGCCACTTCGACCTATCATCCTACGACGCCTACTTCTCTGGCAACCTGGTGGACTACGAGTACCCGGAAGAATTGGTGAAGCAGTCCCTGGCGAAGATCCCCAAGTTCTAAGTTCTGAAAGGGGATGGACAGCCTGAAGAAGGTGGGGTTTTTGATCAACCCCGTCGCCGGGATGGGCGGGGTGGTCGGCCTCAAAGGGACCGACGGCCTCGCCGAGGAGGCAAGAAGAAGGGGCGCAAAGCCAGCCGCCCCTCGCCGAGCCGAAACGGCTCTTAAGGATCTTTTGGGACTCGATGCCCTATTTTTCACCGCCAGCGGCGAGATGGGCGAGTCTGCGCTTCGAAGATGCGGCCTAGAATATCAGGTCGTCCACAGAGCTTCAGAAGAATCGAGCGCCGAGGACACAAAGAAAGCCTGCATATCTTTTCTCGAGAAGGGCGCTGACCTGGTCGTCTTCTGCGGTGGCGACGGGACCGCCCGGGACGTCTCAGGCGTGATAAGATCAAAAATTCCCATCATCGGGATACCCGCCGGCGTCAAGATGCACTCGGGGGTCTTCGCCATAAGCCCCCGGGCAGCAGGAGAGCTGATCCGGGGAGACCTCGAAGGGGATCTCAACACGAGGGAGACGGAGATCGTAGACGTCGACGAGGAGAAGTACAGGTCCGGGACCCTCGACACCAAGATCTATGGCATCGCAATGACCCCCTACCAGCCGGTCCTGGTCCAGGAGAGAAAGCAGATCTATGCCAGCCGCGACGAGGACGAGTTCAAACTCCAGATAGCGATCTTCGCCTCGGAGTTCATGCGGGACGGCTCGGCCTACATCCTCGGGGCGGGGACCACCACCGCCAAGATCGCCGAAGTTCTGGGGGTTGAAAAGACCCTCCTGGGGGTCGACGTCGTCCAAAACGGCCGGACGATCTGTCGTGACGCCTCTGAACGGGACCTGCTCGGAATCCTGGAAGAGGTCGGAAAGGCGAAGATAATAGTCAGCCCCATCGGAGCCCAAGGCTTCGTCCTGGGGAGGGGAAGCCAGCAGATAAGCCCCAAAGTCCTCCGAAAAGCAGGTCCAGAAAACCTCATAATCGTCGCCACACCTCACAAGCTGAAAGAGACGCCCCGCCTTCTCGTCGACACCGGCGACTTTGATCTCGACGAAACGATCTCGGGAAAGCGGCAGGTGATCTGTGGCTACAGGATCGCCCAGCGGAAGGAGGTTGTAGCCTCCTCAAAGGTCGGGACCGATGAGAATGATTGAGTCGGATAGTCTGAGGCAGTTAAGGATTATCGATCTCTGAAATTATAAAACTAAAATTTTTGATATGTTTATTACGTCTACATCCGTTACAGGTTAGATGGTATAGAAGGCTTTGCACCTAAAGTCGCGTTTGCACCTAAAGTATGAAGTATGCACCTAAATTCGGGTCAAAAGGTGAGTTTGGGTGCAAAGCCGGTAGAGAATAAAAGTTTATATATCAGGTTTTAGTTCTCCGCTTTTAATTAATTGAAGTTTATTC
>CAZNGI010000089.1:0-9459 GCA_964572505.1 uncultured Methanotrichaceae archaeon
GACATCTCATCAATTGAGTTTGCCGATGCTGGTTGTTGGGTGCTGAATAGTTACTATTCAAGAATATATCGTCATCTATTTTTACGCTTGATTCGAGTATCTTGGAAAGGAGGCTGAATAGTTACGATTCAAGTACACGATCCATTCGCGTTCATTGGCGGTTCTTTCCCCCAACCTTCACGTCGACGATGGAGGTCAACCTTTTGTATCTCCGCATTTCACGACTTATTTTAACCGCGAATGAACGCTAATGAACGCTAATATTTTTTTCCTTTGATTCAATCGAAGCAGGAGGAGATCAGGGGCTTTCTCGCGTGGCTGGAGGAGTTCATGGGCGCAAAGGTCGAGAATCTCTCGAACAAGACGAAGGTTTTTGCCTACTATGAGATCGAGTTTCCCGAGCTTCTAGCGGTCCTGAAGAGGAACAAGGGGAAGCTACGCGTCGATCCCTCCCGGCGGGCCTTCATGGAGGACCTCGGGCGGGAGCATTCCGGGTCGATGGAGAAGCTCGGGCCGCTTCTTTTACGGATCGGGGAGATCGACCGGCTGATCGATTCGATCGTGTACCGGCTCTACGGCCTCTCGGCCGACGAGGTCGAGATCGTCGAGCGGAGCCTGCGATGATCTGATCTCCCGCCGCGTGGGGTTTCGGGGGCGGTCTCTTCTTCTGGCCGCTCGGGGGCTGCGCCGGGCGGTCGATCGACGGGATCGAGTGGGACGAGGGCGACCGTCAGATCTGCTCTGCCCTGAAGTGCCGCGGGCGGAAGGCTTCAGGAAGTATAAATATAATCAGATACATAGGACGACGACGATGAACCTTGAGGAGACCCTGAAGGCCCAGAGGGGGGAGATCCTCGGCATAGCCGCAAAATACGGGGTGCGGAATGTCCGGATCTTCGGCTCCGTCACCCGTGGCGAAGCCGACGAGGAGAGCGACGTCGACCTCCTGGTGGAGCCCCTGCCGGGCTTCACCCTCCTCAAGAGCTCGGCCATGACCCGAGAGCTGGAGGGGCTCCTCGGCCGAAAAGTGGACGTGGTGAGCGAGCGGGGACTGAGGGAGAGGATCAAGGACCGGATTATCAAGGAGGCCGTTCCCCTTTGAGGTCAGACCGGGAGCTTCTGCTCGACATCCTCGAAGCGATCGAAAAGATCGAGAGATATGCATCGAAGGGCAAAGACGCCTTTCTCGAGAACGAACTTATCCAGACCTGGATCGTCTATCACTTTCAGATCATAGGCGAGGCCACAAACCACCTTTCAGATTCCCTGCAAGAAGAGCATCCCGATATCCCCTGGCCCGACATCGTAGCCATGCAAAACGTCCTCGTCCACCAGTATTTCGGGATCGATCTGGATCAGGTTTGGGACACGACGAAGATCGATCTGCCAGTCCTTAAGGCCAATTTGGAAAAGATCCTCAAAGACCTCGATTCTGGCGGGGAACGTTCAGAGCCTGTGAATTAGGTCATTCAACGTGTAGATATCAGGCTCTCTTTCGAGAAACCCGCAGTTTTTTTTATCCACCGCACCTCTTTTGCCAAGCCAATGGATGAGCGCCACCGGCTGGCGGAGGTGCTGAAGGGGCTTTGCGCCGCCGGGAGGCTCAAAGAGGTCCTACGCGGTCACGTACTGGCGTATTTCGACCTGGGCTCCTGCTCCCGCCGCCTGCTCCGCAGATATCAAAAGTTCCGACGCGACCTTTTCATCGACGTAAGCTTCGCCGCAGTTCCTGCATACCTGGGCAGGCACGCCCTTGATCACCATGATCAAATCGCCCCGCTCCAAAGTGACGGTTGTCGTGCCAGGCTCGGTCGAGCCTTTCTTACAAATGAGGCATCTCATGGTCTTCTCCTCGACGAATTCGTATCCCACTGATCCGGATCGGGCTCATAAACGGTCACCACAACGATGGAATTGTCCTCCACATTAATGGCGACTACCACGTGAATCGGGCGGCCTTCACACCACCCGAGCATCAAGCGGCTCGGATAGGGCATGTCGTCGGGATAGTCCTCTATGACTACCCCATCCGACAGAACTTTGCGTACATCCTCAGCGCTGATATTCCGCTCAAACATCCGCTGCACCGCATGTACGCGGAAGATCACATTTTCGCCCTTCATATTCATATTTTAGGACCATTTATTTCGAAGACTATTTATAAATACTCTTCGACAGCGTTAACCCAAGAAGCATCCAGTTTTGCCCTTTCTCCTTCAAATCCCACGCCTCGGCCCCCTCAAACTCTCCTTGATATCCTGTTCAAGCCTTCTGTCCTCGGCAAACTGAGCCTCCAGAACCTTTCTGAGACGCTCCATCTTCTCCTCGAAGGGCTCGCAGCAGGCACCTCCAAATCCTCTGAGCCGATCTCTCCCGCCGGGCCTTCATGGAGGATCTGCGGCGGGAGCATTCCGGGTCGATGGAGAAGCTCGGGCCGCTCCTCTTGCGGATCGAAGACGCCGACCGGCTGATCGATCCACTCCGCCTTAGACCTCCGAGACGACGTAAATTGATCCCCTCCTAAAACACGATGGACAGATCCTCCAGCTTCCTCTTTCCACCCGCCGCCTGCAAAGCTCTTTTGACGCAACCTATTAGTACATCCAGCCGTCAACCTTTGAATTGAGGATTGATCCCTCAGGAAGCTAAAGATGAAATACCTCTTCGGCCCGGTTCCGTCCCGCAGGCTCGGCCTCTCCCTCGGGGTTGACCTCCTCCCCTTCAAGACCTGCACCCTGGACTGCGCCTACTGCCAGCTGGGCAGGACGACATGCCTCACACTGAAAAGGGAGAAGCGCGTCTCTCCTGAAGAGGTCCTCGCGGAGATTCGATCCCGGTCGGAGGACGAGTTCGATTATCTGACCCTGGCGGGCTCCGGCGAGCCCCTTCTCCACCTGGGCCTCGACGAGATCATCCGGGGGGCGAAAGAGGTGATCGACCGGCCAGTCGTCGTCCTCACCAACGGGACCCTATTTTTCCGCGAGGATGTCCGAAAAGAGGTGATGGAGGCGGACCTGATCGCTCCCTCCCTGGACGCCGCCACCCAGGCCACCTTCGAGAGGGTGAACCGGCCTCACCCCGATCTGAA
The DNA here is from genome assembly GCA_964572505.1 of uncultured Methanotrichaceae archaeon. Taxonomy (GTDB): domain Archaea; phylum Halobacteriota; class Methanosarcinia; order Methanotrichales; family Methanotrichaceae; genus Methanocrinis. The sequence goes on from CAZNGI010000089.1 coordinate 3,089, forward strand.
GATCGACGAGATCATCGAGGGGCTCGTCCGCCTCCGAGAGGAGTTCGAGGGCGAGATCTGGCTGGAGGTGATGCTGGTCAAGGGGATCAACGAGATCGAGGCGCCCCTCATCGCCGAGGCGGCCGAGAGGATCGGTCCCGACAGAGTCCAGCTCAACACCGTGGTTAGGCCTCCGGCCGAACCCGTCCAGCCTCTTGGCCCCGAAGAGATGGAGAAGATGCTCGAGATCTTCTCCGGCGCTGAGGTGATCGCCGAGTGGGAAAGAGACCTATCGAAGAAGACCGAGGTTTTGATCATCGACCTCCTCTCCAGAAGGCCCTGCACCCTGGAGGAGCTTGTGGAGCTGACGGATCTACACAGAAACGAGATATTGAAGTACCTGGAAGTCCTGGAAAGCGAGGATAAGATCAAAAGGCACCGGCACGGAGAAATCCTCTACTTCCAGGCGCAGGATGGGTGAGATCCCATCTACTTGCGATAGATTGATCCAACCGCGATAGACCGATCACGATTCTCGAAATTTCATGATGGTGTTCATATGGAAGAATGCGATAGCAACTGCGAATCCTGTGCAACAAAAGGAACCTGCACAGACCCGAGAAAGGAGATGAACGAGCAGCTCGCGGCCGTCTCCCTGAGGATGACGAGAATAAAGCACAAGATAATGGTCGCCAGCGGGAAGGGCGGCGTCGGCAAGAGCACCGTCACCGTCAACCTGGCCCGAGCCCTCCAGTCGAGGGGCTACAAAGTCGGGGTCCTGGACGCCGACATCACGGGCCCAAGCATAGCAAAGCTCCTGGGCGTAGAAAGTTCGAGGCTAACGGGAGGTCCCGAGGGGATAGAGCCGGTCGACTCAAAGGGGCTGAAAGTGATATCGATGGCCTTCGCCCTCTCGGGCGCCGACTCGGCCGTCGTCTGGAGAGGTCCCATGAAGATGGCGGCGATAAAGCAGTTCATGTCCGACGTCAACTGGGGCGACCTCGACTTTCTGATAATCGACCTTCCACCCGGGACGAGCGACGAGCCTCTCAGCGTCGTCCAGCTCCTCCCTGACCTCTCCGGAGCCGTAATCGTCACAACGCCACAGGAGGTGGCCCTCCTCGACTCCAGGAAGGCGGTGAACATGGTGAAGTCGATGAAGGTTCCGCTCCTGGGGATTGTCGAGAACATGAGCGGCCTTCGCTGCCCCCACTGCGGCGAAGTTCTGGAGATCTTCAAGACCGGCGGAGGAAAGAGGGCGGCAGAGGAGCTGAAAGTTCCCTTCCTCGGGGCGGTACCCCTGGACCCTGAGGTCGCCCCCCTGGGAGACAGCGGGATCGCCTTCGTGGAGAAAGAGACCGCCGCCAAGGAGAGCTTCGAGAAGGTCGTCGACAGAATCCTCGAAGAGCTGGAAAAGACGCAAAAGGCGGGTTGAGGAAACTAAGAACGTAAGAAATACGCCGGGAAAAGGGGACCTGGTGGGGGAGAATGCGGGCTTATGGCCTTTTCAGGGCCACAGCCCGAAATAGAAGTTCATCGCCAGAACCCCAGCCCCCACTGCTGAGCTGAAAGCGATCACGGTTTTGGGGCCCAGCTTTATCGCCGTTTCGTCCGCCTCGAAATACCTCATGAGGCCAGCAGAGGACATCAGTCCGCTGCCCTCAGACTTCTTCTTCGCCATGAACTCCACCTATTCTCAAGACCACTTCAAGTACGTTTCGGCCTTCAGGTCCATCCGTCCCTATCCGCGAAGGGGTAGTAGTCAGCCGTCGCCTCTCCGATCCACTTCGGCTGGCTCTGGCACGGGTTGCCCTGGCACGAATGATCGGACCAGTAGTTTCCGCCCTTCAGAACGCCCCAGTCCCACAGGTTGCCGCCGTCGTCTTTCGCCTGGAGATCGTTTTCGATCAGGTTGTTCCTGTAGACGATGCAACCCGCCGACTCGCTGAGGCCGATCCCGATCCCGTTTCCAATGACCGAGTTTCCTGTGATCTCGGTCTCGTTGGAAGATAGGAGCCTTATCCCGGTGTCCTTGTTCGCCTCGGCGGTGTTCATCTGGACCGAGTTCGAGTCCGATTCGACGAGGGACAGGCCGTCCCTCTCGTTTCGGCATAGGGTGTTCTCGCCGATCAGGTTGCCGTTGGACTCGACCAGGAGAATCCCGCTGTACTTGTTATCGCAGGCCTGGTTGCCCACGATCTCGTTGTCGTCGGAGGCCTGCAGCCGCATCCCGTAGCCGCCCGAGACGACGTTATCCTGGATCCTGCATCCGCGGGAGCCGTAGACGAAGAGGGCGTCGTTCGCGACCGAGCTATCCTTCACAGTGCAGTTCTCGCAGAAGGCGAGGGTGATATGGCCAAAGTTCCGGCCTGAGATCTCCTCGTTTGATCGGCCGTAGAGGTAGAGGATCGGCTTTCCGTCGATCTGGTTTGATTCGGGGATCTGGTTGTCGAAGCTCTCCTCTGTCGAGCCGTCGACGTACAGGCCCCACCGAACCGCCGTCAGAAGGTTTCCCTCCAGCTTGTTGGCAGAAGAGTCGGTGACCACGATCCCTGAGCCGGACTCCTCGATCTTGTTTTTGGTGAGGACGTTGCCCACCGACCCCTCAGAGATCATGATCCCTGTATCGAGCCTCGCAAGGCTGTTTTCGACGATGCTGTTCTCCGTTGAAGAGAATAGGGTGATCCCGTCTCTCGAGTTTGAAACCGAATTGTTCTGAACGTGGTTCTTCGAGACGGCGTTCAGAGCGATGGCGTTGGTGGCGTTCTCAAAGTTGCACCCCAGGATCATGTTGGCCTGGGATGACATATTTAGGAAAACACCAACTGCGCAGTCGACCATGGAATTTGCTTCCATCCGGTTCTCCAGACTCTCCGTGATTAGATAGATCCCCCGGGCGCACCCCTTCGCCTCGCTTCCTGTGATGGTGTTCTTCGTGGCGGAGTTGAGAAGTGTTCCTGCGAAGATGCACCCCTCGGCGACATTTCCTCTTATCGTGTTCTCGCGTGAATTGAGAAGGACTATCCCGCAGTACCCGCCACGCTCCTGATTCATCTCGAGGAGGTTGCCCGAAGTGCCGTTCAGGAAGATGCCGTGAACGTTATCCACGAAGACGTTTTTTCTGATCTCGTTAGCTTTGGACTCCACGTAGATCCCGGGACCCGCAAAGTCGGAGATGGTCAGCCCCTCGATTTTGCAGCCGTCCGCCAAAACCTCTATCCCGATATCGCTCCCGTCACCGGCGAGGTTTACGGCCCCCTCCTCGCCCCGCGGAGGCATTAAAATGAGGCTCTTGTTCAAAACGATGTGCTCTTTGTAAATTCCGGGCTTTACGTAAATCGTATCTCCGTCGTTGGCCACCGCCAACGCTTCGCCTATGGAATGGTACTGGGCGAAGCCGTCGTCGTCCACGATGTACATCTTGGCGTCAGCTCCGGCGAAGAGGCCCACAAAGAGAATTATCAAGATCGCAACGGTCAATCTCAGCATACATCCACCTCGGCATAGAGCCCTTCAATCCATAATACGTCTTTCCATCAAAATCGGATCTTCGACCTATCGCGCACCCCATGCAAAAATCTTATCTACGGTCCTGGTCATAGTCCCGATGTTGGTGATCGGGTTGACAAATGTGGCATCTCACAAGCACTGCATCGTCTGCGGCAAGACCATCGATGAGATGGAGACCTTCTGCGACGTGATCTGCGAGTCGAAGTACAAATCCGCCCAGAGACGCCAGACGCTCTTCTTCTTGGTATTCATAGGGCTTTTGATCCTGATGCTCATAGTTCCCGTGATCATGAAGACGCCCCTAGGTTGAGAGATATGAGATCGGCGACGGTCGTCCTTCTGCTGCTATTCATCTTAGCCTCCCCAAGCTTTGCCGAGCAAGGAAGAGAGTACATCAAAGTCCAGGAGGTGACGATGTCCCTTCTGGACGGCGACGCCGTCTTTGACGTGTCCTTCGACCTCGACCCCTTCGCGAAGCTCTATGTCCTCGCCCTGGGAACAAAGTACATCGAGCCCGAGCTGATATCTCTAATCTCCGATTTCGATAACGTGACGGTGACGAAAACCGAGCCTCACAGGGCCGTCCTCGTCTCGAAAGGTGCCGGCGAGTTTCGGAGCGGGTATTATCTCTACGATTCAAGACAGCTGAGCTACCAGGTCCCAAAGCTCACCGTCGTCTATCCCGAGCGGCTCTCCCGCACCTTCTACAAAGTTTCCGCCACCCCCAGCGTCTTCTCCGAGGCTTGAAAAATTGGGTCTTAAAAATCGGACGTTCCCTCTCGCCTAAGATTCCGCCTTCTCCCCAGCCAGTGGCAAGGTGAAGCAGATGGCGCAGCCTTCTCCAGGCTCTGACTCGATCCAGATTCGTCCGCCGTGAACCTCTATTATCCTCTTGACTATGGCAAGCCCCGCCCCGGTTCCGTTGCTCTCCCTGTCGACCTTGTAGAAGAGGCCGAAGACTTTCTCCTGCTGGTCGGTGGCGATTCCGGGGCCGTTGTCCCGGAGGAAGAACGCGACCTCGCCATCGTCGTCTCTCCGAAATCCTATATCGATCCTCGGCCGGGGCCCGTCAGCCGCGTACTTCGCAGAGTTCTCGATCAGGTTGACGAGAGCCTCCACCATCCTCAGGCGGTCGACATAAACCGCAGGCAGCCCCTCTGCCACAGAGACCTCGATCCCTTTCGCCCTGACTGTCTCCTCCGTCTGGTCCAGGGCCTCGGCGACGATCTCCTCGAAAGAGGCCTCCTCGGGTGGGTTGACGGCCTTTCCGATCCTGGATAGCTCCAGGGCGTCGGTCAAAAGCCGGTCCATCCTGGATGCTGCCCCCTCCATCCGCGTCAGGTCAGCCTCGATACCCTCGCTGTCGCCCTTTTCGACATCTTCTCGAAGGCAGGCGGCAAAGCCCCTCATCGCCATGAGGGGGGACCGTAGGTCGTGGGAGACGGTATAGACGAAGCTCTCCATCTCAGCGTTCTTCGCCAGAAGCTCTGCCGTCCTCGCTTCGAGCGCCTCCGTCGCCCGTATCCGGACGATGGCGTTTCCTATCATGGCGGCGATCGTCTTGAGGGCGGTTCTGCTGGCGGTGGGAATCCGGTCTAGGGTGTGGGATCCGATGCTGTAGCAGCCGATGACCCGGTCCTGGTGGAGTATGGGCACGACGGCGATCGACCGGATGCCCTCGCACTCCCTGGCCTTTTGGAGGGGAAGATCCGAATCCTGGAGCCGGATGTAGATGGGCCTGCCTTCCATCACCTTTTGGGCCCTCTTCGAATCTCGCTTCTGGTTCGATATCAGACTCAGAAAATCCTCGCCGAGACCCCTGGAGTGGGCAAGCAAAAGATCGCCGGAGTTCTCGTCCAAAAGGTAGATGGTGCCGCAATCCATATCCGATATCTCGATGGCGGTGTCGACACAGATTTTAAGGGCCTCCGCGAGGGAGGTCGTCTCCGAGAGCTTCAGGGACATGTCCCGCTGCAGCAGAAGCTGTCTTCTCGCCCGTCTCCGATCCGATACGTCGTGGACGATCCCCTCCACCTCAGAAGGACGACCCCTTCTGTCGCAGACGTTCCTGACCGTCTCGTAAATCCACCTGATCTCGCCATCCTTTCGAAAAATTCGGTAAATCTGTTGGGCTGTGCCTCCGGGATCGGCCATCAACCTCTCGTTAATTTCAACGAATTTAGGGCGGTCGTCGGGATGGATCAGCCGGTCCCATCTAACCCTTCCCTCGGAAAAATCCTCTTCGGAGTATCCGGTGATCGCCTCCACCTGGCCGTGAACGAAGGTGGGGACGGATCCGGGAGGGTTTCGAAAGTCGATCCCTGGAATGTTCTGAACGAAGGTCCGGTAGCGCTCCTCGCTCTCCAGAAGGGCCCTTTTGGCCCTGCATCGGTCGGCGGCCAATTGGATGTGATGAGAGAGCTGTGCGAACATCAAAGCGGGGCCGCCGTTCTTCTGGAGGTAGTAGTCGGCGCCGCAGTTCAGGGCCTCGATGGCCACCTCCTCCCGACTTCTTCCCGTGAAAAGGATGAATGGGATCTCCGGATCCCGATCCCGGACGGCTTTCAGGAAGGTTATCCCGTCCATCTCCGGCATCGCGTAGTCGGAAACCACAACGTCATAGCGCGAGGCTTCGGACAAAAGCCGCTCCATCGCCGCTCTCGCCGATGGCACTGTATCGACCTTCAAATCGCCGGACTTTTCGAGGAAAGTTCTCGTCAGCTCCATAATTATGGGGTCGTCGTCCACCATCAGAACCCGAATCATGAACCTCCCCCGCCGACCTCCAAGCTTGCAGGATTTACATTCAAAACTATCATATTTGTAAGTTCCGATATAGTTTTTCAGGTTTGGGACTCATATTCAGCGCTCAATCCTGATTT
>CAZNGI010000090.1:0-7445 GCA_964572505.1 uncultured Methanotrichaceae archaeon
GGGTACCGTCTGGATGCGGCAAAGCACTTAGAGGAGTCGAGCACCGCCATATTCTGCAACGCCGTCAGGGAGTACGCCCAGAGCATCGGTAAGAAGAACTTCTTCCTCTTCGGCGAGATCGTGGGCGGGGACCGTTTCATCGATCAGTACATAGGCCGAAACGCCAGAATTCCAGGAACAAACGAGCGGTTTCCCTCCCTCGACGCGGCCCTCGACTTTCCGCTCTGGGGGGTGCTGGAGTGGGTGGTCAAGGGCTTCCTAAACCCGGCGGCCCTGAGGGAGAGGTACGGGAGGTTTGCTGACCTCTACGCCGACCACGGCGAGGCGGGCCGCAGGTTCGTCACCTTCCTCGACAACCACGACCAGATCGGCCGCTCGCCGAAGGGCAGGTTCCTCTTCGACAACCCCCGCCAGGAGCAGGCCGTCCTCGCCCTCGGCTACCTTCTCACAAGCCAGGGTATTCCCTGCATCTACTACGGAACCGAGCAGGGCTTCGACGGCGGCGGAGACCACGACAAATACCTCCGGGAGTGCATGTTCGGAGGAAAGTGGGGCGCCTTCAAGACGACCGGCCACCACTTCTTCAACCCGAAGCATCCCCTCTACAGATCTATATCCGAGATCGCAGACCTCAGGAAGAGGGAGCCCGCCCTCAGGTACGGAAGGCAGTACTTCCGCGAGATCTCCGGCGACGGCCAGAACTTCGGCCACCCCATCGACGGCAAGTGCACCCTCGCCTACTCCAGGATACTGGACGATTCCGAGGTGCTAGTCGCCATGAACCTCGCCTCCGAATCGAGGGAGGACTTTGTGACCGTTGACCGAAACCTCACGCCCGCGGGGTCTGAGATGGAAGACCTCCTCCGGTCGGGGGAGAGGTTCAAGGTCGTATCGGCGGGCGGCGCCGATGGGCGGGAGAGGCACGCTGTAAGCATTCCCCTCTCAGGGCACGAGATGGCGGTGATGAAGCTTTCGCCCTGATCTTTTTTTGGATCAGGGCCGCCTCAAAGCCTCTCTAAGCGCCCTTTCCAGCTCGTCGCCGGGGACAAAGCCGTTCCACCGCTCCACCATCTCCCCGTCCCTCTCGAGGATCAGGGTGGGAACGGAAAATACGACGCATTTTTCCGCCAGCTCCCAGTCCTTCTCGGCGTCGACCATCCTGAACTCGACTTTGCCGGCGAACGCCTCCGCCAGCTCCTCGAGGATAAGGGCCTCCTCGCGACAATAGCCACAGGTATTGGTGTAAAAGTCCGTCAAAACGATCTTAGACACCTTGATCGCCTCGTCATTCGGGGATCTCGAACCGGACCCCGATCTTGAAAATCCTCTTGGTGGGCAGAACAAGCTGATCAAGGCCGGTCTTCTCTTTGATCTCGGCGAGGATCTCGTCGATCCTATCCTGAGACGCGGATATCGTAAACCACATGTTAAACTTGGTATCGTTCGGCCGGAGGTAGTTGTGGGAGATCTCCTGGTAGCCGTTCACCACATCGACCACTTCATCCATCCTTCCATCGGATACGGGAAGGGCGACAAGAACCCCGGAGCAGCCAAGCCGCCTCATGTCCAAAATCGGCCCTATCCTTCTTATTATGCCCAAATCCTGGAGCCTTTTTGCCCGGCTTATGACCTCTTCCTCGCCGGTCCCGAGGATCTCGCCGAGTGCCATAAAGGGCCTTCCGGTCAGGGGGAACTCCTCCTGGACCAGGGCGAGGAGCCTTCGGTCCAGGTCGTCCAGGTCGTCCAGGCCGGGCCTCGCCTCTTCGACCGGCAGATCTTCGATCGGCTCAGCTTTCACCATATCAAACCTCCCCATAGCTGCAGAGCGGGTCGGATTCAAGATAGTCGCCGGTCTTCGCATAGGCCCTCGCCCTGCACCCGCCGCAGACCTTCCGATAATCGCATCGTCCGCACCTACCCAGGAGCTCCCTCTTCCGCAGATCCCGCAAGACGGGCGAATTCTCCCAGATCTCCGGGAAGCTCTCCTTCCTGACGTTTCCAGCGACCACCGGCAGGTACCCGCAGGGGCAGACGTCTCCGGTCCTCGACACGAAGACGAAGCTCGTCCCCGCAAGACAGGCGCTGCCCATCATGCCCTTTCTCTCGGGCTCGGTGAGGACCTCCCTTATCACCCTGCCGTACTGGGGGGCGCAAGTGACCTTCACCTCGATCTTCCTATTCTTGCACTCCAGGGCCACCCAACGGAGGATCTCGTCCTGCTCTTCTGGGGTCACAAGCTCATCCTCGCTGCCCCGGCCCGTGGGCACCAGGAAGAATAAATGGAAGGCGACGGCACCGAGCCTCTCGGCCAGATCCATCGTGGCTCCGACCTGGTCGAGGTTCTCCTTTGTGATGGTCATGTTGATCTGAAAGTCCACCTCGCCCCGAAGGTTCTTGATCCCCCGCATCGAAAGATCGAAGGAGCCAGAGCCCCGGGTGGCGTCGTGAGTCACAGGATCAGGGCCGTCGAGGCTGATGCTGACTCGCATGATCCCGGCCGTTTTGATCCTCTCGACAATCTCGGGGGAGAGGAGAGTCCCGTTGGTTGCAAGGGAGACCCGAACACCTCGATCGGTGGCATATTCCGCCAGATCGAAGACGTCGGAGCGGAGGAGCGGCTCTCCCCCGCTCAGAATTATCATCGGCTTGAGAGGGGCGACCTGGTCTATGAACGCCAGCGCCTCCTCGGTCGAGAGCTCCGCCTCGTCTGGGGAGGCCGTCGCCGAGGCGCGGCAGTACTGGCAGCAGAGGTTACAGGCCGCCGTCACCTCCCAGGCTATGATCAGCATCTAGAGCATTCCCTTCTTGTGAAGGAGCTCCGCGTTCAGAACGCTGGCACCGGCAGCGCCCCGGACGGTGTTGTGGCCCATGACGATGTAGCGGATTCCCTTTCTGATCCGACCGACGGAGACGGCCATCCCCTTGCCGGCGTTCCTGTCAAGCCGAGGCTGGGGCCTGTCGGGCTCGTCCCTGACGATGAGGGGCCTTTCTGGCTCAGTGGGCAGGTCGCCGAGACCGGGATCGAAGCTGAGGAAGACCTCCCGGACCTCTTCGGGGGTCGGGTTTGCCGCCATCTCCACCCAGAGCGCCTCGGTGTGACCGTCCATGATGGGAACTCTGTGGCAGCTGGCGCTGACGTCAAAGCCCGCGTCCACTATCTTCTCGCCGTCGAAGGTTCCCAGGATCTTCTGGGCCTCCTTTTCGACCTTCTCCTCCTCACCGGGGATGAAGGGGACGATGTTGCCCAGGATCGCCATGGAGGGGACGCCCTCGTATCCAGCGCCGCTGACGGCCTGCATCGAGGCGAGGATCACCCTCTGGATCTCCATGGGCATGAGGGGCGTCAGAGTCAGGGCGAACATGATGGTGGTGCAGTTGGGGTTTGTGACGATGTACCCGTCCCAGCCTCTCTTCTTCTGCTGGACCTCGATGAGGCCGAGGTGCTCGGGGTTGCACTCGGGGATCATCAGGGGGACGTCCGCGTCGAACCGGTACGCGCTGGCGTTGCTGGCCACGGCAAAACCCGCCCGGGCGAAATCGGCCTCGACCTTCTTCGCCTCGTCGGTGGGAAGGGCGGAGAAGACGACGTCTGCCTCGACTTCCTTCGGATCGACGTTAACCACCGACATCTCTCCGACCTCCGGCGGAAGCTCGTGCTCCAGCCGCCACCGTGCCGCCTCGCGGTACTTCTTGCCCGCGCTCCTCTCCGAGGCCGCAAGGCTGGTCAGCTCAAACCAGGGATGGTCCCAAAGCTGTTCGATGAAACGCTGCCCTACCGCGCCTGTAGCTCCAAGAACGCCTGCTCTAATTTTGGCCATTCGAAATCACCTTGAACGTAGCGGCTTTTTGGTGTGGACTTGATATATATGCCTTCTCTGAAACGGGGTTTGAATCCGGCCCGTTTGCGGAGTTTGGGCCAAAATCCCCGGAAAACGAGATCCATCTCCCTCTTCGCCCCTCACCCCTTCGCGACCCTCGACCCTTGGGGTGAGGGCGGGAGCGGGGGCGAGGGCTGGGGGTCATGGCCTCGTGCACGCTCTCGGCTTCCTCCGCCCCTGGAGCCTCTGGGGCAGATCTTTCTCAAGTATGCCGAATACAGGTTCGGAATACCTGAAAAAACGTTACTTGAAGCGTTCTTCATCTTCACTCCTTTCCTTGATCCAGGGTAACGAAATTCTGATTTAATTCTGTGAATAATATCTTTTGCTTGAAAAACTATGTTGAATAATAAATTGAGATCCACTCAATGTTCGCGAACACTTTAAAGATAGGGGGAGAAAGCGAAAGATTGTTTTCCACTCAACAACTGGATATATCCGCAGAATTCTTTGGTTGAACTCCGCCGTCGTCCCGATCGATACGGTTATTTATTTGGAGATCGTCTCAGCGAACATCGCCGGCAGGTTGCTGTCGGCCGGAACATATCTCAAATTGAGGTGGGGGATTTTGTCATGTATCGAATTTCGATGAGACTGTTGATATCCTTATTTGGCGTCTTGACGATATCTGGTGCGGGTCTCGGCGCAGTCGTGATCAACGAGGTGGAGCTCAACCCGCCCGGCGACGCCAACGAGTGGGTGGAGCTTTACAACAACGGCGCAGAAGAGCAGGACGTGGGCTGCTGGAGCGTCTGGATCGTCGACTTCGATCCCAGCTGGACCGGCGTGATAAAGATACCTCAGGAGACGGTGGTCGCCCCCGGCGGCTTCTACGTCGCCGAAGGGGACAGACAATGGATCCACACATCTGGAAGCGGGACGGTGATCCTGAAGACAGAAGGCGGGATGAAGGTCGACAAGACCCCCTCTTCTGACCGACAAAAGCGACAACGCCTTCACCTATTCCCGCTATTCCAACGGGGTCGACACCGACCAGAGGTCTGACTGGGTATTCGGTAGGGCCACAAAAAACGCCAATAATTCTTAACCTGACGGTCGATGAGGGCGAAGTAGAACGTATCCCTTATGAATTTCGGGGTCGATCCTCATTCATCGGTCCATCCCTTTTTCCAGCAACCGAGATTGAACCATGAACTCACCGAATCGGACGCCTGTCTACAGACCTTCCAGTGGGGTCGAGGTCGAGATCTCAAAGGACCTGACCCTACTCGCCGGCCAAAGCCGCCCTCAAGAGTATCCCACCTCAAAAATACAGAAAGGGCTCGTCATCTCCCTGAAGGGAGAAGACCTGTGCGAGGAGGGGGTGGGGTTCGGGGTTCCCGTCCTCAAGTTCGGGGACGAGGCGGCATTTCCCGGAAGGTCCAGGTCGGAGATCTGGAAGGTGGGCGACCATACGGTGGTGGAGATCGACTACGACCTCAACCTCGCGAGCAGGCTCGCGATTGGAAGTAGACTGATCGAGGGGGATCGGCTTTGCCGGGCCAAGGGCAGGATCGACCGTATCCACAGAGACCGTCCACCCCTGAGGCCCGCCATCAACATCGCCTCCGCCCTCTTCAGGCGGGCCCTCTCGGTGGAGACGAGGATCGTGGAGGCGGATTCGTTTGGACGAGCTAGGGTGGTCCACGCCATATCCCAAAATGGCGAGATCGACGTCCGCGTAAGATGCTGGCCGAAGGTGGAGGGCTGTATCGAGATGGCGGTCATGAACGAGCAGGGGGCGAGCAGCTTTGATCGCTATCGGGACTCCGAAGGGCTGGACCTTTCGGGCGAAGAGATCGGCTCCTGGGAGAGAACGTCAGCAGAGTGGGCAAAGTTCATTGACTCTGAGCACGACCTGTCCTTCAAGCTCTGGAAGACCGAGGGAGCAGAGCTATTTTATGGACGGGAGACGAGGCCCGGCCGCCTAGCCTGGGCAGGCCTTGCCCACGTAGTTCCCATGCACGAGAGAAGAGATTTCGAGTACAAAATTGAGCTTGGAGCACCACCATGACCTCCGTCCTTCTGATTTACCCCTACTTCAAGCCCATCCACAAGAGATCGAGCTTCCTCTTTCCCCCTCTGGGCCTCGGGTACATCGCCTCCAGCCTTCGGGTGGCCGGCCACGAGGTGGACGTTCTGGACTGCACATTTCTCGAGAAGGATGTGGCTCGCGACAGGGCCATCGCCTCGAAAGCCGAGATGGTGGGAATATACTCCATGGCGTCGATGCGAGACGAGGCCCTGAGGTTTGCAAGGCTGCTTAGCGATCAATCCGAGCTGTTGGTGGCGGGCGGACCGCAGCCATCATCCGACCCCGTGCCCTTTCTCGACGATTTCGACCTGGCCGTGATCGGCGAAGGTGAGGAGACGATCCTGGAGATACTTCAGCACCTGGAGGAGGGATCCGACCTCGAGTCGGTGAAGGGGATCGTCTATCGCCGGCGAAAGATGAGGGGATCGATCCCCAGTTCTCGGAAGAGGACCCTCGAAGACGCTCGCGGCGATGAGGTCGTCGCAACAGAGCCGCGACCTCACCAGCAAGACCTGGACCAGATCCCCTTTCCCGCAAGAGACCTCTTTCCCAACGATGACTACATCCGCTACTGGAGGAGGCGTTTTGGCAAGGCCTCCACCGCCGTCATCACCACAAGAGGCTGTCCTTTCATTTGCGAGTTCTGCAGCCGTTCTGTCTTTGGGATATCTTATCGGGAGCGGTCCCCCGAAAACGTCCTGGACGAGGTGGAGGAGGCCCTCGATCTTGGTTACGATCACGTCCACTTCGCCGACGACGTCTTCACCCTCAACAGGGATCGTGTCCTCGATATCTGCAAAAGGATCCGGGATCGGGGCGCGTTATTCGGCTGGGAGTGCCTCGGCCGTGTCGACTCCATCGATCCTGCCGTCGCCCTGGCCATGAAAGAGGCCGGATGCAAGAGGGTCCTCTTCGGGATCGAGTCGGGGTCCGATTCCGTCCTGAGGCTCATGAAAAAGAAGATCACCGTCCAGGAGGCAAAGAGGGCGGTCTCGGCGGCTCGCTATGCCGGACTCAAGACCGGAGCATTCTTCATCCTCTGCTACCCCGGCGAGACCGACGATACGGTCCTGGAGACCCTGAGGTTTGCAACCCGCCTGCCCCTAGACTACCTCTCCTTCACCCACCCTCACCCCTTGCCAGGAACTTCTCTTTACGAGAGGGTGAAGGAGAAAATGGCTTCGGATGCCGGCTCGTCTGACGAGGTGATGGTATTCGATGCCGAATTTTCCAAGAGAAAGATGAGGTTTGCCGCCCTCAAGGGCGAGGTCCAGTTCGAGATCAGAAAACGTCTGGGCCGGGGTGCCCCTCTGGTCCTTGGGCCCTTTGAGGCCCTGACCGACGAAATCTTCAGGCGTATGAGGTAGCAGGGTTCGAAAGGTAGCGAAGGGGTTTGAGAGGCGAGGCATCCGGCAGCCCTCCGCCCCAATCGATACGGTTATTTATTCGAAGATTGTCTTTACCCCACGGGACGGATAAGTTCCGGACTCAGATCTGAAGTTCATGTGGGGGTTAACCATGAAGCTGATCTT
>CAZNGI010000090.1:7545-9411 GCA_964572505.1 uncultured Methanotrichaceae archaeon
ACTCCAGGCGCAGAAAATTCTCTCAGGCTCGTCTACGAAACCTGAGGGACAGCGGCCCTCCATCCGGCCCGGCCGTCCAGACAGGTCACGCAAAACTCCGGACGATCTGCGGCGATTTCAGCCGGTGATCAGGCAGACCAAAACGAGGGAGGCCCGCGATTTGATGCCATGCCGCGTATTGGGGGACGAGACATGTCAAAAGTCCTTTCGCATTCATTTATATGAGAGGATATCGTAGATAGGTTCCAGGTGGAAATTCATGGTATCTCTGAACGTGAATGCGGAAGCTAAGGCCAAGGTACAGGGAAGCGAAGATGCTGAGAGGTATCCCATCGTGGCTGAGGTGAAGGGACCCGGAAAGGATGGGGGTCTCAAGGTCGAGGTGGGATTCGAGTCGCCGATATCGGCCAAGGTGAGCGGCGACCGAGAGAGCCCTGTGGCCGTCAACGTTCCAGAGCTTCAGCAGATAGCCAACTCTTTAGTCAAGATGGCGGAGGGCGTCAGGGTCGAAGTCGCCGGCAAGGAGGATAGCCCCCTGAAGGTCGCCCTCGGCCGGATCCCCGTGGACCTGACCGTCTCGGTCACATCCCCCAAAGACGAGTCGGTGCTGACGGTCAGCATAAAGGGCTTGATAGGGGACTGAAATTCGCTTTCGTCCTTCAATGACCACCGATTCCGATCACGCCCAGATCTTGAGACATTACGGTATCTGGATCAGAAATCCAAGGTAAATCGGAGCGATCCCTCTGATAGAATTCTTCTGCTCGATACCGGGCTGGCTTGCCACCTTCCTTCTGGCGATGTCGCCGATCTTCGAGCTTCGGGGCGCCATACCTCTCGCGATAGGGGTCTACGGCCTTTCTCCCCTGAAGGCCTACCTGATCTCGGTGGTCGGAAACCTGGTGCCGGTGGTCTTTCTCCTCCTCTACCTTGAGCCGGTCTCCCGCTGGCTGATGCGATACCGGCACGGAAAGGCGTTCTTCACGTGGCTCTTCACCCGGACCTACAGGAATCACGTCGAGAAGCACCGAAAATACGGCCTTCTCGCCCTCATCTTCTTCGTAGCTCTCCCGCTCCCGGTGACGGGAGCCTGGACCGGTTCAGCCATAGCATTCATCTTCGGCCTCAAGTTCAGGCACGCCTTTCCCGCTATCGCCGTCGGCGTCTGCATCGCGGGAGCCATCGTGACGGCGTCGGTGATGGGAGTGATATCCCTAGCCTTCAGCTGAGCTCGGTGAAGGGATCACTCAAGCTGGTACTCTTCCGCCTCCTTGCTCAAAAAGTAGCCCATCAACGTCCTGATCACCACCACCGCCCCCAGGAGGATAAGCTCCTCGTGGGTGGGGGCGACGAGGGTTGAGAGGATGTCGGCTGCTATGAAGAACTCAAGGCCGAAGACTATCTTGTCGGTCAGCTCTCGCCTTATGTGATTGTAGGTGTAGGGCCTCTTTGCCACCTCCAGAAGCGCTATGTGGAGGATGGACTTCAGGCCACCGAATATTATCAGAGCCGCCCCGACGAGGCTGAAGAGCTGGGCGAAGGTCTCCACAAGCTGCCTGAAGATCAGCTCAAACAATGGCAATGTATTCACCTATTTCGTCCTTCACGACGGTCTCATATCCTGGCGACCCGAACCTCTGCGCCTGCGGAGACTCCGAGGGCTTCGGCGGCGCTCGCCATGTTCCTTGCGATCTCGAGCCGTCCCAAAAGGCTGATCATGGCGACCCATTCGCCCCTGGGCACGTCGCCGTAGGTGGTCGCGAAGGCCGCCTCGACCTTCTCGCCGCCAACGGATATCTCGACCCAGTCACCGGGCGAGAGATCGGCCCTCTCGACCAGTTCCTGAGGTATGTTTGTGACGAGGTT
>CAZNGI010000091.1:0-9388 GCA_964572505.1 uncultured Methanotrichaceae archaeon
TGCGTTATTTGTATTGTTTGGCATTGGCTCAAACGCCATCGCCACAGATCAACAGGACACCACCTTGGAGGCGAGCGATGGTGCGGATCTCGGGCCAGCCATCGGCTCGGAGAGCCAGGATCAGGAACCTTACCCAGGATGCCCTCCCTGGAACCACACCATCACGTTCGTCAACAAGGGCAATAAACCGGTTACGATTAAAGTTTCCTCAGGCTGTTATAATGGGTCGGCGCCCGCCATAAACAATACTAGTAGTACGAAGTGGTTCGTCAAAAATGCAGGTGGGGACTACTGTTGGCCAACGCAGGAGCACAGCAACAAGTCGATAGAGTTAATTACTGTGGATGCTAATAAATCTAAAAGTATTACCGTCGCCTCATGTTGGTCTGGCAGTTTTTTTGTTAACAGAACCAAGGCAGAGATCACCTTCGATGGCGGTATAAACCAATTTGGTAAAATTAAGAACACGCATGACTTTTACGACGCGAGTATGGTCGACGGCTTCTCCAGGGATGTTGTCCTGATTAAACCGGGTCCAGGAGGTGTTGGAGATTGCAGATACACCGGATGCAATAGAATTCCCGAATGTCCCGGAAATCTTTGGGATAACGCATCTGGTGCCTGTCTGAGTCCTTGCCAGAATATGACCAGAATGAAATTAAATGTGAGCGACCCTGAGTTCCGAAAGTATTGTTGTAAATGCGCGGGTGTCGGCAAGGATAACACCAGCTGCGATTGTGATCCTAACCATCCAACTAAGATAAAACCCGGAGCTTTACATAACTGTACTGGTGAATTCGGCTGCTCGCCCTTTTCTGAACCGGGCAAGTCTAACCCTGGTTCAGCGTGCTGTCCGTGGTTCAAAAACGATTCTGCATCGTGCAACGCTACGAGTGTGGACAGGGCTTGGGACCAGTGGGCTCTGGATTACATTGATGCTGTCAAAACTGCGTGCCCCGGCCAGTACGCTTGGCAGTACGATGACGTGGATAGCACTCGCACCTGTCAGGGAGGAGGAGATCCTCCTAGCTACCCGATGAACTACACGGTCACCATCAGGTAGATTCAGACGGCAACGGCGTGCAACATGAGGATGAGGTGGGTCTTCCCGGGGGGTCGCGGTGGAACTCTACGATCCGCGGGAAACCTTGGTCAGGGAGCACGACGGCGAACGCCGCGGGCCATTACGGAGCCTGGCTGGTACCTGATCAAGTACCACGTACATCCTCTATTTCAGATCGCAGAGGTAATATCGCCTCTGTCCTCTTTTTCCGCCCCGACGAAGTATCCTGTGCTTATCCACCAGCCCGTATTTTTTGAAGAACAGACCCCTCGCCCTCGCCTTTCATCCCACGGCTGTGGCCAACTTTTCTGAGGTGGTTTTCTCTCCTCAGACCAGGTGGGGCCGATGAATTCCTCGTCAGATCACTCAAAGCGGTTTTAATCGATCGTGAATGAAATATGAAATAGAATCTGCTCTTCCTCCATCTCCTCGATCACCTCCCCCAGCACGAAGCCGAACCTCCTACGATCGTTCCGCCCTCGCAGAATGCAGTCGATTTCATCCCGTCCACTCACGAGAGCATCCCCCTCGGCGCGAGTTCTTCCCCACCAGCCCTGCTCTGCCACCCTTCCGCCTCGATGTGTTTCGCCGCCCGATTTCCCTGCCCGGCGGAGGTCCCGCGCCCCTCGGCCCCGGATGCCCCGCCTTTTCGCGCCGCCTGGGCCAGATCACTGCCAGACAAGAGGTGGGTCTTATTTTCCTCTACTCGCCTGGGGTTTCGCTCCAGAGGTCGGAGTATCTCTCCATCAACTGCGAGTAAATGGCGCTGGTTTCGCCGTACACCAAGTCGTGATGGTTGATGGTTATGAACACGATGGCATCTCTGATGATTACATAAGTGATGACAAAAGGGTTGACATGTACGCCGCGAGCGCCTTTTAAATTATATCTCTTAGGCACGCCGGTTTCAGGATTTTCTGCTATTTTTTCGATCTTCTTTTTTACCTTTTCTTTCAAAGCTCGATTTTTCTGAGTTAATCTTTTATAATTACTATCGAATTCCTTAGTGAAGATTATTTTGGTGATCATTCGGCAACCTTAAAAGCGCTTACAGGCTGTCTAAATGCTTCAAAGCTTCGTCTTTATTATGGCAGACTGTCACACGCCCCTCCTTGTAATCCTCTATGCCCCTAACTATGCTTGCTACGAATTCATCATCTTGATTGAGAGGACTTATTTCAGTTTTTGTGGTTTTGATTTCTGCAGATACCATTCGAATGCTCACCTAGCTTAACTTGAGGCTCTGATGTTATCTATCTTTCGCCTTTATCGTACTTACGATCTTTTACTTGGATCGGATGTTAGGTCCTGGTTCATCCTGCCGCTTCAGCGCATTTTCGCCGCCCGATTTTCCCGCCCGGTGGAAGGTTCCGCGCCCCTCGGCCCCGGCCGCCTCGCGTTCTCGCGCCGCCTGGGCTACTTCGTGGGCCTTCGGGACTGGACTATCAGAAGACGTGCACTGCCGTCGCCTTGAAGGTCAGATAAACGTGGTCGCCCTCCGTGAGGTCCATCTCCTGGCATCCGCGCCGGGTCAGCATCACCATGAAGGGGATTCCCACGTCAACCCAGACCTTCACCATTATCCCGCCGTTGGCGATCTCCTCGACCCTGCCCTGAAATGAGTTTCGAGCGCTGGATTTGAGAGGCGCCTTTGATATCAGTATATCCTCGGGCCGGACAGAGGCGAAGACCTCTCGGCACTTTTTACTTTCCCACCTGTCATCGCTTCCGTTTCCGTCTCCATCCCCATCGAGATCCCCAGACGCCGCCGAGACGATCTTGAGGCCGTCCACCTCGATCTCCATCAGACCTCGCCTTTTTGATGCGACGCCCCTGAAGATGTTCTCGACTCCGACGAAGTTTGCGATCATCTCGCAGTTGGGCCTTCTGAATATCTCCTCCGGGCTTCCCACTTGGATGATCTCGCCCTCGTTCATCACCGCCACCCTGTCGGCCAGGGAGAAGACCTCCTCGAAGTTGTGGGTGACGTGTATTATCGTCGTCCCGTAGACCTCGTGGATCCTCTTCAGCTCTCGTCGAAGCCTCTCCCTCGTCAGGCCGTCGAGGGCGCTCAGGGGCTCGTCGAGGAGCATCACCGCGGGCTCCATGACGATCGCTCTCGCGATCGCAACCCTCTGCTGCTCACCACCGCTCAACGTCTCAGGCCTCCGGTGGTGAAGGTGCGAGATCCCCAAAAGCTCCGAGGCCGCAGCCACCTTCTTCTCGATATCGGCAGAAGATGCCTTCCTCGACTTAAGGCCGAAGCCGATGTTCTCCTTGACCGAGAGGTGGGGAAATAGCATGTAGTCCTGGTAGACCATGCAGACCTTTCGGTTCCTCGGCACTTCCCTCGTGATCTCCCGCCCGTCGAGGAAGATCCTCCCCTCGTCGGGAGCGTAAATTCCTGCCACTGTCTCCATGAGGATCGTCTTTCCGGAGCCGGTGGGGCCGATTATGACGAGATACTCGCCAGATCCCACCTCCAGGGAGACGTCCCTCAAGACGAAGTCGCCCAGATCTTTGGAGAGCTTCTCTATCCGCAGAATCTTTTGCCACCCCCTTAAAGGCGGAGGCCCCCACCCCGCCGTTCGAAGATGTAGAGGGAGACTGCCGATATCAGTATCAGGACCGTCGCCGCCGAGATGGCCTCGTCGAGCTTTCCGCAGGACATGTTCAGGAAGAGGGATATGGGGAGCGTCTCGGTCTTCATCCTCGTCGCTCCCGCAAGCATCAGGGCCGCCCCGAACTCGCCGATCCCCTTAGACCAGGTGATCACAGACCCTGCGAGAAGGCCATTTGAAGCCATTGGCAAGGTCACCCTCCATATGGCCTGGGCGTCGGTGCACCCCAGAGTTTTGGCGACGTACTCGTATCTGGGGCTGATCCCCTCGAAGGTCGACCTCATCACCCTCAGCATAAAGGGCATGTTCACGAAGAACTGGGCGACCACGATCCCGAGGGGCGAAAATACGAAGACGAGCCCCGCCTCGGCAAGCTCCCTTCCCGGAAGGCTTGTGCCGAAGAAGAGGAGAAGGCCGACCCCCGCCACCAGCGGTGGGAGGGCGAGAGGCATGTCGAGAAGGGTGTTCGCCGCGCTCTTTCCCGGAAAGTCGTAGCGAGCGAGGGCGTAGGCCGCCGGGACCGCGACCAAAAGGCAGAGGATCGTCGAGGCGACCGACGTCTTCAGGCTCAAGGCGATGGCAAACTGGATCTCCTTGGATCGAAGAGATTCGAAGAAGGTCTCGGGTGGCGAATGGCTCAGTACCAGGATAAGGACGATCGATATGAAGGCCGCAAGGACGAGGATCGCCCCGATGGTTGCGGCCTTCAGCCAGAGCCGTTCAAGGACGATCAGCTTCCTCTGCCCCCTTCCCCTTCAGTTTCATCCCTCGTACTTCGGATCTGGATAAGTGGCAAACCCGTAATCGGCAAAGACCGCCTTTCCCTCTTCAGAGGCGACGAAGTTCATGAACTTCTCGGCGTTCTCCACCTTTTCGGAGAAAACTAGAGTTCCGATGGGAATGACTTTGATCCCGTTCATTTCCTGAGGTATATCGACCTTCTCCATCGTTTCGGGGTTGTAGAGGTCTTCCCAGACGATCGCAGCGTCGGCCTGCTCCATCGATATGTAGACCAGAAGCTCATTTACAGTTCCTGAGAAGGCGATGACGTTCTTTTCGCCCTCTTCCCAGATCCCCAAGCTCTCCAGCATGTTCTTCGCGTTCTTTCCAATGGCTGGGCCCGTGGGATCACCGAGAACGACACTCACACCGGTCTCTGCGAGGTCCTCAAGGGAATCGATCCCCGCGGGGTTTCCCTTCGGGGTGATGATGCAGGGGACGTGGTAGACGACGTTTGCGGTCTCATCGACGAAGCCCTTGTCTATCGCCGATTCGATGTAAGATCTCGCTCCGGGCATGTAGAGATCACCGGTCTGGTATAGCTCGATCTGGGAGAGTAGCTGGGCCGATCCGCCGAAGGTGTACTGGATCTGTATTCCCTCCTTCTCCTCGAAGAGGTCGGAGATCTCCTCCATCGGCACTCTCAATCCTGCGCCACTATAAACGAGAAGCGAATCATCAGCAGCGCACCCCGAAATTGCGAGGTTCGCAGCCAAGATCAGCCCGATCATCAATGATACAGCTTTGCGGTTCATCGGGCAGCATCTTTGCAACCACAAACATAAACATGACGGCACGATGGTAAACAGAAACGTTTAACTTGTTGACCGGATGGCGCCAAAAAAGGGACGTGGGTCCTGTAGGCGACTGATAGCTTTCGAGAAAGCAATATAACACCTGGTCCCAACCTACGGCCTTGTGAGATCCGGCCTTTCGGCGTCGGCTCATCTTCTCCTCAGGGATACAGCAGTAGCATGGAAGGTTCTCGTTGGCTTGGATCGATGTGGTCGCCAGGGAGATCCAGAGCATATGATACAAAAAAGAAAATGAGCCGAGGATTGGTCCGGCCCCAGCCCAAGATCGAGAAATTAGTCATCCAGCTTATTCTTCAATTGGCGTCAGCACGGTGGTCTCTGCAAAGTCGTAGACCTTCTTCAGATCCATGTCGTAGGCAGCGCCCACACCATTTAGGATGATCTCGCCAGATTCCAGGATCTCTCCGTCCAATACCCCCTCAACGGTCAAGTTCATCCCATCATCCGTTTCGGGCCCTGAGTACAATATGTGCACCTCATCCATGGTGGTGGAACCCACGACCTGGTAAGGCCCACCGTCAAGACACTCCATGGTGGCCACCAAAAGGGAGCCGTGCTGCTCTATCGTCCAGACGCACTCTTCCTGGTAGGGGTATACCATGGTGACGTTCTCCTCGACTCCAACGGCAACGCCTTGAGTGAGATCGGCATACTCTCCAGAGATGTCCTTTACCTCAACCTTCGAGGCGATCAGATCGGTGTCCAAGGCAGCCCAGAGATCTTCGCCACTGGCAGCGCTCTCCGAGTCATCTCCCATGGCGGTCAGTCCCGTCAGCAGAAGGAGGGTCAAGATCCCTCCAAGGGTCGCAATTCGTCTCATCTTACAACCTCTCTATCTTATTGCTCACAGTTGTTGAGATAATCGAAGCGTAATAGAGTAAATACTTGATGATCTATAAGAAAGAGTTTTTCAGATATGCTGGTCGATCGAGGGATCGCCCCAGGTTCAGACCGACGGGCCCGGCGCGATCCTGCATTTCGGCGCGGGCTCGCCTTCGTCTCCGCCTGGGGATATCCCACAGACTGCGCACCGGACGGTTGTGGTTTTGAGGGAATAGAAATAGCGTTTTTTGCTGACCCCGTCAATTCAGCAACTTCGAGAACTGGCTCGCGAAGACGCAGACCACGTACCATATTACGTATGTGTTTAGTTCCCCCAGAGTCGCTTGCAAGGTGTTGGTTTTGGTCAATTCTGTCTTTGCCATCAAAGGGCGGAGCGAAAGTAGAATATGACCTCGAAGGTCTCATTGCCGGTGACGTGGAGGTGTGTGCCTTTCGGCCTGGAATCCTCGCTTTTCTGCCATTTGATTCAAGAGGGCTTATCCCCTATCGTCAAAGGGAAAATTGCTGGCCCCCCCCACAAAGGCTTTTATATCTTCCTCCCTTATGCGGCCCGGGCGCGAGAGTGGAAGGGCGGCTGCCGCTGGCGAACCCTTCGCCGGTGTGGAAAGTCCCCCCACCTCTGGACACGCAGACACCTTTTTCGGGTGTAGGGCGAGAGCTCTGGCTCTGGCACAGAAACGGCACTGCACCGCGTCAATGCCATGATGCCGAAAGGCTGAGGTCGCGCTGGAAGCAGATGAAACGGCGAATCCCTGCGGGTGCAAGCCAAAATATGGGCGATCGATGGAGTCCAGCCAACGCCCGGGTATGGCGCTAAGCTGAATGCCGCCAATGCTAGCAAGCACGAACAGAAGGGGGCTTACTCTCCAGACTCGCGTCCATAAATTTCACGGACTTAAGCCCTTCCATCAACCAACATCAATCAACCCGACCCCCCCTCGATCTCTTCTCTCTGGATGCTCCTTGCAAGAAGCCTGCCCACGCGGAGGGGTTCGGGGACCTTCCCCTCCAGGGTGAAGGAGTTTAAGAGGCCCTTCGTCTCCTCCGCCGTCGCACCGAGGGTCCTGGCGTAGACCTCGAATCCCGTTTTGAGCCTGACGGGCTCGCGGGACCCGAGCTTTCTGTACCTATCGATCTTCTCTTGGGGATGGGGAAAGTACTCTCTGATGTACCCCTCCAGCCCCTCCGACTCCTCGTAGGTGAGGCTAATCACCGGAAGGCCGGTCTCCTCGTGGATCTCATCAAGATCGACGATGTTGAACCAGCTGATGACCGATCCGTTCAGGACGATGGCGTTTATGTCGCTTCTCTCAAGTCTCCTGAATATCTTCAAAACCCCCTCGGTTGCGTCGTCCCCTCCGACGGATATTTTGGCGAAACCGAACCCGTCGACCCTCAGATCCTTCCGCATAACCACGCCCGCTAGCCTGGACTGCGGCTTCGTCTTCAGAAAGCTCTCGGCTATCCCCAGGACCCGAACCCCCCTCTTGTTGACGTGGAGCGTCATGAGCACCTATTTGCCCGGCAAGCTGAAAATCCTTTTGGAGGTTGTCGATGGTTTTATCCGGATATGTTCCCTCCCCCCATCTTGGCGAAAATTTCATAAGTTCATCCTTCTTGATTATAATCATTTGAGCAGCCGGGTCAGCAAGCGAATCTTGATGCACCGAGGAGTCAAAGACGAATAAGCGAATTTTCGCCTGTATGTCATTTCTGGACGCTTTTGTCGCGGCCGTCGGTACCATCTCCTCCGAGGATGTGACGGAGACTGCGGTGCCAGAGCCTGCGGAGGATGTGCCCAAGTTCTTCCTCTTCGTGGTCGACCCCGAGGGAGAGCTTCACTTCGCAGGGACGGTCGCGCCCGACGATCCCATAAATTTGAAGGTTTCAGCCCGCGACGCTGCAGGAGACGTCCATCTCGTATCGACCCGATCGACGTGTGAGGGCTGCAATCAGACCTAAACGAACCTGGGGAACTTCAGCAGCGGAGAGTATCTGGAGCTGGCGGGTCCCTGGGATGAAAACAGCTACGTCTTCTTCTGGACCCTGGACCGAGCACGAGGGCGAAGTCGTTGTGAGCAGCGTCTGCAGTGTCTATGTGGGAAGTCATGTTGCAGAGCCCTGAATGAGACATCACCTATATTCTTATAACCAAGAAGCGTCACAAAATAAAGATGTTCTAAGGCGAACGATCACGGCAAAATGGCGGAAAAGCTGGGGGTCAGGTGCCAACCAGCGGGGTCCTCACCTTTTCCAAGGCCGGGAAGGGGCAGGCCGGTAATAATGATCTCTCTCATCTGTTAGAATGTGATCGCGCAAAAAGATCAAAATTATAATAAGTTGGATCAGGGCGTTTGAATATCGCATGGAGGTGAAAGCGTGAAGACGAAGGAAATGGAGAACATGGACAAGGTGGTCGAGAAGATCGGGACTGGGCCGCTCTGCATGAACGAGTCCATCCTGGAAGAGGTCCAGAAGACCCTTCTGGAGAAGGGGTACGCAGCAGCCGAAGTTCTCGTATCTCAGCGGGCAGGGGCCGACGAGCAGGACGAGATTACGAGGGCGCTTGCCATCTGTCAGAAATACAACCTCAGCCAGGAGGCCGGAGCCAAGGTCATCCAGAACCTGAACGTAATCAAGTCGGGAAAGTGGTGACCTCCCCTATAAAAGATCGAATCGTTTTGGTGGATCGGAGCTTTTTTCCTCGATCCATCTCAATTTTCAGCTCCGACGTACCTCTCCCTCTTTTTTCTATTCGCCCGTTCTTCGAACATACATTGTATATAAAATAATTGTTTTAAAATTCGCGGCATCGAAGTTCAGAACACCATAGAAAACCTGATAAATATAGACCGTCTAAAGAATGTTGGTGGTTGGGAGGTATTCGATGGCTGATAAGAAGAATGAGTGGCGCCGATGGCATACGATGTTGATATGTGTCTTTCTAGCTTTAATTTTGGTGGTAAACTACTGGGCGCTACATTATTGTGTAGTGGAGCTCGCAACTGAAATTACGCCAGCAACTGAAAACACACCCGCTGTATTTAATCCGGAGAACGTTAAACCAGATACCCCTTGGATCAAAGTCTCAACTTGGATCGCTACGTTTGCGCTGCTGACGTCGATAGCCGTGGTTATAGGACGCGGTAAATTGGGCAGGAACTGCGGTCTGCTCATCGATCATAGACGCAAGATGAGCCTTTCCAGGACGCAGATGGTCCTTTGGACACTCATAATTCTCTCGGGATTTACAACAGCGGTCTTCT
>CAZNGI010000092.1:0-9370 GCA_964572505.1 uncultured Methanotrichaceae archaeon
AAATTATCTTAATCTTTTGAGGTTTTACTATGTTCGAATCATCTAGCCGCTACTACTCGTTGGAGACGGCCACCTGCACCATGCCGGACGGCAGCATCGTGGCCTACAAGCGCCGCCGATTCCTCCCCCGGGGCGAGGAGATGGACCTTCTCGTGGAGGTCGCAGTGACCGAGGGCGACCGGCTCGACCTGATCACGGCCCGGACCCTGGGCGATCCAGAAATTTTCTGGCGGGTTTGTGACGCCAACGACGCCATGAACCCCTTCGATCTGGTGGCAGAGCTGAACCGAAGACTGAGAGTGCCAGTACCGTAATCTGAATTCGAGGAGCTATATTCGAGGAGCGATAAATCTGAAAGGAGTTTACCTGACGCTCTGGATCGGCAAAACCGACCCCAAACCCGCAAAAAAGGAGCTTATCGAGTCACTTCAGAGCGCAGAGGTGACTTTGAACGACAAGGAGAGGTCGGGCTTTGAGCTGGCCTTCCAGGTCGGCCACGGCCAAAATGTGGACGACCTCAAACCCTTCAACCGAATTATTCTGATTGTCACCATCAACGCAGTTAAACATGTTCTCATGGACGGCATCATCGCCTACCACCAGCTCACTTCTGGAAACGGATCTGGCGCGTCGATATTTACCGTCTTTGGCGAAGACGTCAGCGTCATGATGGACCTTGAGGAGAAAGCGATCTCCCACAAAGGCCAGGACGAGGCCACCATCGCTAGAGACATTATCTCAAAATATTCGAGCTACGGCATAACGGCCGAGGTCAAATCCCCCAAAGGTGTAAGCCAGCCCGCAGCCAATGACTGGGTTCCAAGGCAGCGAGGCACAGACCTCGAACACCTCAAGATGATGGCAGATAGGTACGGTTTCGTCTTCTATATCGTTCCCGGACCCAAAGCAAAGAAGAACATCGCCTACTGGGGACCGCCGAAATGGAAGGGAACCAGCCAGAAAGCCCTCTCAACGAACATGGGTCCGAACAGCAACGTCGAGACAATCAACTTCTCTTACGATTCTCTCTCCCCCACGAAGGTCAAGGGAAACGTCCAGGACCGAAAGACAAACCAAATCAAGCCCGTGGAGACCAGCTCCAGCCAGCTCGAAAAAATCTCGAAAAAATCAGCGATCGAGAGCCAGTCCAAAGTCAAGCTCAAACTCCTACTTCAGCAGTCAGGGCTCGATGTCAAAGGGGCTATGGCTCTCGCCCAGGGAATGACTGACGCCTCCATCGAAGAGGCGGCGAAGGCCGAAGGCACTCTGAACACCATTCGTTACGGCGATCTTCTCAAACCCCGCAAGCTTGTGGACATCAGGGGCGCAGGTCAAGAATACGACGGCACTTGGTACGTCAAAAAGGTGACCCACAAAATCCAGCGGGGCGAGTACAAACAGAGCTTCACCCTCACCAGAGGGGGAACCGGACCAAAGACTTCGAAGGTAAAAACATGACTCCTCAATTTTTCGGAAAATATCGCGGCAAAGTTCAGAACAACAAGGATCCCTTGAAACTTGGCCGACTCCAAGTCCAGGTCCCCTCGGTTCTCGGAGAAGACCACGACAGCTGGGCGATGCCCTCCGTCCCTTACGCTGGCAAAGGAGTGGGGTTTTTCGCCCTCCCCCCCGTCGGGGCGAACATCTGGGTGGAGTTTGAGGCCGGGAATCCGGACCACCCAATCTGGAGCGGTTGTTTCTGGGGAACCAATGAGGTCCCAGCCGATCCGCCCGAAGAAAAGATGAAGGTCTTCAAGACCGACTCCCTCTCTCTGGTTCTGGACGAGTCGAAAAGCCTCACACTGGAGTTGGGATCGCCGGCCGTGAAAAAACCGCTCAAGGTCGTCTTCGACTCCTCGGGGATCGAGATCAAGGACGGAAACTCCACCATCAAAATGACAGATTCAAAGATATCAGTCAAGTCGAACGAGATCGAGATCAAGAACAACGCTTTCAGCATCAAGCTGACGACGTCCAAGGTCACCATCAACGACGGCGCTCTGGAGGTGATCTGACTGGCCGACTTTCTCCAGCACGTGGGGATCACAGCCATCTGCCCTCACGGCGGCCAAGTCTCCGTCGTCTCCACGAACACCAGGGTGAAGGTGATGGGCCAATACGCTGCGGTCATGGGTGACACCTACACCATAGCCAGCTGTCCATTTCAGATTCCCGTGGGCCCGGCCACCAAGCCCCAGCCCTGCGTCAAAGTCCAGTGGATCGTTCCCGCCTTGCGGGTGAAGGTGATGGGAAAACAGGTACTTCTTAAGGGCAGCACCGGGATCTGTCTGAGCGCCGAGCAGATTCCGCAGGGTCCTCCGAACGTGATGATGACCCAGATGAGGGTCAAGGGGGTCTGACGATGGATATAGCCTACCCTTTTCGGATCGACAGCAGGGGAAGAACCGCGTCTTCCGATGCCGAACGGCACATCCGAGACTTGATAGAGCAGGTTTTGTTCACCATGCCCGGAGAGCGGGTCAACAGACCGGACTTCGGCTGCGGCATAATGCAGCTCGTATTCGCCCCCAACAGCAGCGAACTTGCTTCTGCCACCCAGTTTCTGGTCCAGGGACAGCTTCAGCAGTGGTTGGGCGACCTGATCCAGGTGGAGGCGGTGAAGGTGGAGAGCGTCGATTCCGCCCTGAACGTGACGGTTCAGTACATGATCCGACGAACTCAGCAGCTTCAAGTGGCACAGTTTTCGCGTGAGGTATGAGATGGGCACCCAGTATTACTGCAAAAACGAAAAACGTCGGACGCTGGTCCGCGATCGCAAGGGGGCGGACGATAAGCCCCTTCTCAACGGCATCGATTACCTGGAGGTCATGCCTGACCAGACGACTCTCGAAGTCCACTTCATTCACATCCTGCCCGGCCAAGAAGACGGGGTTCCACCAGATTCCGACCAACTGTCTCCGAAGAATGTAGTCGTTGAGGGGGGCGTCCGGGTTCGAGACGTCCGCGTGAAATCGGTCGAATCGGACGGAAAGGTTCTGACGGTCCATGTGAACGTCCCCGGCGACTTTTCGACGTACAGACTCCGCCTGGTTCAATCGCCCGGATCTCCGGATCCGCCAGAAAAATTCGATAAACAGCTATCAGAGGTCGAGTTCTCTTTTAAGGTGAACTGCCCGAGCGACTTCGACTGCAAGTCGGCCAAGGTCTGCCCGACGGAAAGCCTCCCCGAACCTCACATCGATTATCTGGCCAAGGACTACGCCAGCTTTCGAAGCCTGATCCTCGACCGTCTGTCGGTCATCATGCCGAACTGGAGGGAAAGAAGCCCCGCAGATCTCGGGATTGTGCTCACAGAGCTTTTGGCCTACGTGGGAGACTATCTTAGCTACTATCAGGATGCAGTGGCGACCGAGGCTTATCTCACCACGGCTCGCAAAAGAGTTTCAGTCAGGCGCCATGCCCGTCTTTTGGACTATCCGATCCACGACGGGTGCAACTCCAGAGTGTGGGTCTGTTTTGAGCTGGGATCGGGGTGTGGGGAGACGGTTCTGCTGAAAGAGGACGAGAAGACGAAGCAGCGCGCGAAGTTGCTGACAAGTTGCGGCGAAGGGCCTGTGGTGAATTGGGACGATTGGAAGAACCTGGCTTTAGAAAATCGTCCAGAGGTCTTTGAACTTCTACATGATGTCACCTTGTACCTCGGACATAACGAGATCCACTTCTACACATGGGGGGATGAAGAATGCTGCTTGCCAAAGGGAGCGACCCGCGCGACTTTATGCGATAATGAAGAGCAGGATGGACGTTTGCGTCTTCGAGCGGGCGATGTGCTGATATTCGAAGAGCTTCGAGGGCCGGGAACCGACGTGGAGGCGGATGCCGATCCGGCTCATCGGCAAGCCGTGAGATTGATCGATGTGTCTTACGGTATAGATCCCCTGAACGAACAGAAAATAGCAGAGATCGAATGGCATCACGAGGACGCCCTGACCTTTCCGGTTTGCATCTCCTCTCGCATAACGGAGAAGGTGATCTCCTGCGCCCGTGGCAACGTCGTTCTGGCGGACCACGGCTGCACCCACCTGGACGAAGACCTGATGCCAACCGAGGTCCCTTCGAGCGGAAGGTACAGGCCTCGGCTCCAGCGTGGGGGTCTCATCTTCAGCACCGATTACGATCATGACGAAGCCCAGAAAACGTCTGCATCCAGCACAATAGGTCAGGATCCTCACGAGGCGCTTCCTGCCGTGGAACTGACTTGTGAAGGTGACGCCTGGCGTGCAAGGCGCGATCTTCTCAACAGCGATCGGTTCGCAGCTGAGTTCGTGGTGGAGACGGAGGACGACGACTCCTCGCAGCTGCGGTTCGGCGACGACGAAATGGGAAGACGGCCCACCCCGGGAACTTGTTTTAAGGCCTCTTACAGGGTTGGCAGCGGAAGTTCGGGAAATGTAGGGGCCGAGGCGATCAGTCATCTCGTCCTCCCCAGTGGCCACCCAGCCTTTGGAGGAGTGGTCAAGGTGAGAAACCCGATTCCTGCCCAGGGGGGCACCGACCCTGAGCCGACCTATCAGGTATCTCTCTACGCGCCCCAAGCCTTCCGAAAACAGGAGCGTGCGGTGACGGAAGACGATTACGCCGAGGTGGCTCAGCGTCATCCAGACGTTTTTAAGTCCGTGGCAACCCTCCGATGGACAGGAAGCTGGTATACCATCTTCGTCAGCGTCGACCGAAAAGAGGGGCGGAAGGTTGACTCAGAGTTCGAACGAGATCTGCGAAACTTTCTAGAACGGTTTCGTCTGGCAGGTCACGACATCGAGATCGAAGGACCGAGATTCGTTCCCCTTGATATCGCCTTCAAAGTCTGCGTTGCACCAGGTTACATGAAAAACAATGTTAAGCAGACTCTTCTTGAGACCTTCAGCAACGTCCCCCTTCCGGACAATAGGCGCGGATTCTTCCATCCCGACAATTTCACCTTCGGCCAGCCGGTCTACCTGAGCAGGCTGGTGGCGGCGGCCATGCGAATCCCAGGAGTTTTGTGGGTGGAGACGCTCCGTTTCCAGCGTTGGGGCCATGAGCCTGGGGGAGAGAATGACGCCGGGATGATCAAGGTCGATCGGCTGGAGATAGCCCAGCTGGAGAACGATCCGAGCTTCCCCGAGAACGGCAAGATCGAATTTCTGATGACTGGAGGGATGTGACCATGACTTCCGACGATGGAAAACTGGAGACGTGCGACTGCTGTGAAGGGATCGAGCCCCGCAATGCTCGTTACAACCGGCCCGGCTTGCCGTCTATAGATTACAGGCTGGATACCCATTCGGGCTTCTTCAGAAGATCCCTCTCCAAGCTCCACCTCCAGAAGGCTCCAGACAAATCTCAGCCCCTTCGAGCCCTAACCACCCGTTCCAGAGACGATCCTGCCATCGCCTTCCTGGACGCCTGGGCTCTGGTGGCGGACGTTCTCGCCTTCTATCAGGAACGCGCGGCCAACGAGGGGTTCTTGCGCACCCTCCGAGAGAGACGTTCGGCCCTGGAGCTGGCAAGGGCCATAGGATACGAGTTGAAACCTGGAGTTTCCGCCAGCGTTCATCTCGCTTTCACCATGGAGGACTCGCCAGGCTCGCCAAAAACGACCCTGGTGCCGAAGGGCCTCGCGGTCAAGAGCATCCCGCCGCCCGGAAAATTGCCCCAAGCCTTCGAGACCGCCGAGGAGATTGAGGCGAGGGTGGAATGGAACGGCCTCACTCCCCAGCTGACCGAAGAGCAGAGGATGGGTAACGGTTCGACGAACATTTTGCTGGAGGGGCTTGATACGTTCCTCCAGCCGGGAGATGCTGTCCTCTTCGTTGCCGCAGAGGAGAGTTCCGGCTTTGAGGGCGAATCCTGGCAGAAGTGCGTCGTGAATGAAGTGAACTACGGCCCCAATCGCCAGACCGTCTCCATCAAGTGGGACAAACCATTGAAAGAGAGGACGAAAAGCCTCCTCTTCGAAGGTCATCACGAAAATCTGAAAGAGGGCGATACCATCCTCTTCGAAAGTGAGTGTGGAGAGGACCGAACTCTGGCGGCGGTCAGAGATCTCTGCGGAGATACGCTGGCGGTTTGGGATGAGCCGTTGACAGGCGGGCAAAACCAGCTCCTGATCAAAAGCGTTGGGATCGGCATCAAAGCTGGTGACGATATCCTCTTCGGGCCGGTTCGTGGCCAGGATGTTCGCATTATCCAAAGCGCAGCGCCTCTGAGGAGTGTGGTCGGCGACGTCGAGAGCGACGTCACCCTCCTCGCCTTGGAAGATCCCTTTTCTTCAGAAAATGGATCGACGAAACTTCTCATAGATGGCGATTACAGCAGCATGCTCGACCAAGGAGATGCCGTCGTTTTCGTCGGCGAATATCGCCAGGCCAGGGTTCTTGATTCGGTGGATGAGATCGACGGCAAAACCCTAGTTGCCTGGGTGGTGCCTTTATTTGACGGTTCGACGGACCTTCTGCTAACTTCGCCTGCGAGTTCCGTCGGCTTGAACGCGGGCGAGATTTTGATCTTCATGGACGCCAACAAAGTAGTTCGCTCACTTCTTAAACCTGTGGAGTTTTTTCTCGGCAGATCTCTTGCAACCTGGACCGATCCGCTCGTCGACGGGTCGAAGGGACTTCTGCTCGATGGGGATTACAGATCAGTAGGATCTCTTCTCTTCGAAGACGACCCGTGGCAGGTGCGGACCGTTGTAGAGGCAAATGAGAGTGTGGACGAAACTCTGGTGACCCTGGACGGACCCGTCGAGGACGGGACGATGCAGCTTCTTGCCAGGGTGGAAGGCGTCGAACTAAGTCCTACGAATGTAGTCGGGTTCGGCATATACGCCTGGCAGGTTCGAAAGATAAGTTGTGTCGAATTTGGGTCCGATTCGATCGGAAGCTTCACCTACGTGGCCTGGGAGACGCCTCTTTTTGGGAAACATACGAGAATGCGCTTCAAGGGGACTGGGGAGACGATCGAGGTCCGCGACGATATCTGGTTTGAATGCCAGCGTTGGCAGATGCGCATATTGACGACGGTGAAGCCGGACCCTGAGGGAAATTCTACCTTTGCGACTTGGGAGATTCCATTGGAGGGGCTTGGAGACCCAGAAAACGAATCTTTCGTCAACCCTCAGGTCTTCGCCATGCGAGAACGGCCCGATCTCGACAGATCCAGCCTCGCCGAGGGCAAGATCGACCTTGAGGGTACCTATCCCAGGATCCTGCCGGGAAGCTGGGTTGCGATGACCCTCGACGAAGGGCTTTACAAAGTCATGACCGTCTCCCTGATGTCACGGGAACGAACGGTAGAGGTGCCGCGGCCGGGGGACGGGCCCCCGCTCGAATTCAAGTCAAAAGTCAAGATCACCTGTATCGAGCCGGACGCGGCCGAAGGCTTATCCGAATTTTCCGAACTTGAAACCGCTGTCTTTGCCCAGAGTGAACCCCTCAGCCTTGCGGTGAAGATGCGTGAAGGTCTGATCGAAGGGGGCACCATCGAGCTGGACAGGGCGGTTTACGGTCTCAACCCCGAAAAAACCCTGATCGTCAGCGGAAAGCTGATGCGAGCCCAGGTCGGGGCTGACGGTCTGAAGCTCGTCTCATCTAAGGACGTCGAAAAAACTCTGTACAGGGACGACTCGCTCCAGGTATTGAAACCGCCGACCACCACTGAGCTTCTCTGGACTCTCGAGGACGAAGACTGCTTTGCGGGCAAGGTCGTTGCGGCCGTCGGCGATATCGTATATGAGCCCGGCTCAGATTCTGACGAGGAGGGGTCTAGGGCTCAGGTCAAGGTCGACGGCTTGAAGCTGATCTCGGAAGAGGGAGGCCATAGAGACCTGGTCAAGGGCGAGGTGTTGAATGTTTCCGATCCGCCCAAGAACGTGAAGCTTAGATGGACCTTAAGGGACGGCGACGGCTTTGAGGGTCTTGTGACGGCTCTGGCGGGAGAGATCAGCCTGCAGCCAGCCCTGGAGGAAGACTCGAAGGTCAGCGAGGTCGTGACCCTGAGCGGCACCGAAAGGTCTGGGGGAAGGACCGTCCTGTCGCTCAAAGAGCCGATGGAGAGCTGTTACGATCCGGCAACCTTCCAGGTGTATGCCAACATCGCTCGCGCCACTCATGGCGAGACCTTGGAGGAGGTTCTGGGAAGCGGCGACGGTTCAAAGTCCAACCAGCGGTTCGAGCTTGGCAAGCCGTATCTGACTTACGTTTCGGCTCCAACCTCCACCGGCACCAAAAGCACTCTTGAGGTGAGGGTCAACGGCGTACTCTGGAAAGAGTTGCCTTCTCTTTACGGGATGGACGAAAGGAGCCAGAGCTATGTCGTCCGCATCGATGACGATGCCTTGGCAACCCTCATCTTCGGAGACGGCAAAAGCGGTGCGCGTCTTCCCACTGGTGATGAGAACGTTACCACAACTTACCGGAACGGGATTGGGCCCGACGGCGAGGTGGATCTCGAAAGCTTAACTCTTCTGCAGAGCCGTCCTCTCGGGATCAGTGAGGTGACAAACCCCCTGCCAGCTTCGGGGGCCGCTCCCCCTGAAGAGCTTTCGGATGCTCGATATAATGCCCCCTTGACGGTTCTCACCCTGGACAGGATCGTCTCATTGCGCGACTTTGAGCACTTTGCCAGATCTTTCGCCGGTATAGGCAAAGCTCAGGTCGTCTCACTTCCGATGAAAGGAAACAAGTTGCTGCATATCACTATAGCTTCGTCAAGCGGCCGGGAGGTTGAGCGGGGTTCGGAATTAATGCAGAACCTGGTCAAAGCAATCGGAGCCATGCGCGACCCTGTAGCCAGGATTCAAGAGAGGGTTTTAGTGGAAAGCTTCCTTCCAAAAACCTTCAGTCTCGAAGCCAGGATTCTGGTAGATGCTCGCTATTTAGCAGCAGATGTTTGGTCTCAGATTGAGATCGAGCTTCGAAGGGAATTTTCCTTTGAAAATCGCGATTTTGGACAATTCGTGACTGCTGCTGAAGTTCTGGCCGTGATGCAAGCAGTCGAAGGTGTAATTGCAGTTGACCTGGATCGATTGCAGAGAGACGATGACCCACAAAACGGAGCATCGCTTTTAACCATTCTGGAGGTCAAACGTGCCCATATTGATGAGGAAACCGGCTCTATAATGGCTGCAGAACTGCTTTTGTTGAATCCCGCCGCCAAAGGCGTTTCGTTTAAGGAACTGAAATCATGACCGAATCGACAAAGGAGCGACTATACAACCTTCTGCCCGCAGTCTATCGAGCTCGCGACTCCAAGGAGGGTGAGCCCTTGAGAGCTCTCCTGGATCTGATCGAGGGCGAGGTGCGGCTTTTGGAAGAGGATATCGAGGGGCTTTACGACGATTGGTTCATCGAGACCTGTGCAGACTGGGTGA
>CAZNGI010000093.1:0-9251 GCA_964572505.1 uncultured Methanotrichaceae archaeon
TCTGCCCGTCGACCATTCTGGCAAATCGCAACACTTTATTGAGCATGTTCGTCGTCGTTTATCCATACCGAGTCGTCCCCCAATTCGTACCAACCGTAATCACCACCGGCGTCCCCAACATCGTAATCCACCTCCTGGAAGAACCTGACGTCCGTGAGGAGATTCTGTCCCACGTTCTCGAGGATGTAGGTGATGGTGAAGTACTTCACGCCTCCTGGATCCAGGTGTATCCTCCGGGTCACCTCCAGGCCGTCGTAGCCGAGCTTCGCGGTTGCCGTCCTCCCGTCAGGGCTGACCTGGAATGGCTGGGTGACCGAGAAAGAGTTTAGGGTGTTACGGCCGTCGGAGGCCACGGTCTCACCCCAGTCCTGGGTGTACACGCCGAAGTGCTCGCGAAAACAACAGTCGGCCCAGTTACCTGGAGCGTACTGATACGCCCAATAATTGCTATGGTCTTCGTAGAACTCGACGTCGAGGACGTCGTTTGTCATTTGTATCTGGGCTTGCACCGTTCCCACGGACAGAACGACAAGCGTTGCCGCGAGAAACAGACTCAAGGCATTTTTGTGATATTTAGTAATATACAAATTCTCCCTCCGCGCATATCTGCCTAATCCCTGCTACGACAAACAATATAAGTTTTGTGATTTACAGCCAAAAGTTCTAATTCAACTGTATTCAAAACTCCCAAGAGTGTGGTGGTCCGTATGATTCAGAAGGCAGGTTAAAAGGATAACAGAAACGCTGAAGAAGCGATGATGCGAAAAGATGGATGGAAAAAATTGTTATAACGAAATGGTGGATCTGAAGATTAATTGATGTGTTAGGTTGAGGAGATCAGTAGATCTCCTCGAGGTCCTCGATGTAGGCGAAGGCGTCGTCGAGCTGCTTTTTGGCCCTCGTCTTGCGGCCCTTCTCGTCCTGGATCGCCTGGGCCGCCTGGGCGTAGAGCATCTCCAGGTCCGGGACCTGCCCCAGAGTGAAGACCGAGAGGATCTTCGGCCTGCCCTTCTTTATGATGATCCCCTTGAAGACCTGGCCGATCTTGTTTGAGAGCTTTTCGACGGACTTTGTGATCTCGTCGACGTCCAAGGACTCTCTCGACCCCTGAATTATGATCATCGCCCTTGCAGCGTCCTCGTAGACGTTGGCGGGGTAAAGGAGGCCTCCGGGCTTGATGCTCCCCTCGATGGCCGATGTGAGAGACGCCGTCTTCTTATCCGACTCGTAGAAGCCGAGAGTTCCCATCCCAAGACCCCCTCGCATCACCGTCTTGAAGTCGCCAAGGTCGGTCACCGAGAGCATCTCGCTGTCCAGGGACTCGATGAGGAACAAAATCCGCTCTGCCACCATATCGTTGATCTTGTCGTAGGCGGTCTTGATGTCTCCGCTCAGCCTCTTCAGGTACTGGTTGTCCACCAGGATTATGCCGTCACACTCGACCTCCATGATGTCCCTCATGCTGAAGGCCGCGTTCTGGAGGTATATCGACCCCTCCTCTCTGAAGGGGAGGACCATGACGGCGACGACGGTTATGTTCTTGTACCGCTCCCTCAGCTCGTGGATTATAAGCGGGGCGAAGGAGGACCCGGTCCCACCGGAGGCCGAGGTCATAACGAAGGCGATGTCGAAGTCTCCCCTCCTCTCGATCTCCTCCATGATCATCTCCCGGTTGTCCCAGAAACCCTGTTTCCCTATGCTCCGATTGGCTCCGACCCCGTGAAGGTTGGGGACGTGAAGCCTGTCTTTGGCGGCGGTGAACTTCAGCTCCTTCAGGTCGTTGACGGCGGTGTTGATCGCTAGGGTCTCAACCCTGCTGGGAAACTTCTGTCTCGAATAATATTTTGAAAGCTTGGAGGATCCGCCGAAGGACTCTCTGTTGACCGCGTCGAGTATCCTGTTCCCACATTGGCCGATCCCCAGCATTAGTACGTTCAACATAGATCTCAGTCCTGACTTATTAAAATGCAACGGCGTTCAACTGCGGCTACACAGCGTTTCGAGAGGCGTTTTATCCGCTCTTCTTCGGGACCCTTCAGCTCGTTCCATTCGATGTACCCTCAAACTCCAACTTAATATTTATATTCTTTGTACCTTCTGAACAGCCAGAAACCTATTATCAGGACGGGCAGTACCAGCAGGTAATAAAGGTACTTGTACTCCCTCTCCAGAACAGCGACCTCGAAGGCAGTCTCCTTCTGCATCATCTCCCCGTCGCCCTGGTAGCTGGCCTTAAGGTCGATCGCGTAACTTCCGCTCCGGGACCCCTTGATGGTTGCAGAGTACGTCTCTGACTCTCCCGGAGGGATCTCAAAGAAGCTCTTATCGAGGCTCCCTTTTACAATCTCAAGGCCGCCCCCGTCGGATTTGACCTCGGACCTGACCTCCACCCTGTAAGCGCTGGCATCGCCCTTGTTCTGGACGGTGACGTTTATTGTCCCCTCACCGCCGTGCTTGATGGGCCCTGGCGGGTCGACTTTCAGAACCAAATTCGGTTTTCTCTTGGTTTTGATCTGGATGCTGACGGAAGGGGAGCTGGCGGAGGAAATCGTCGACTTGGAGTCGGCGTACCTCGCCACCGTCGCCGGCATCACCGCCTCACCCTCCGTAACCGCCACCATCGAGTAGACTGCAATGTCGGACTCGCCGGGTTGGAGCTGGTTTTTGATCTTGGGAGGATATCCCGCAAGGTACCTGAACTGGGGCAGAGGCGGCGAATCCTGGATCGCGATATCCCGAGCGGTGTCGTTACCGGTGTTGGTCACGGTGATGGTCACCTTCACCTCGTCTCCGGCACTGATGTCGGTCTTGTCCACGGTCGTCTGAACCGCAAGCTTGGGCAGGTTCTTGGGAGCCATCGCCCGCTCGGTCACGTACTTTTGGGGGTATCCGTAATTCGACCTGTACTCCGCCCTCATCCTGACCGTCTCCTCATCGAAGATGTCGATCACCGTGAGGGTAAGGCCACCGCGTTCTGAGCCCTCGTCGAAGTTCGCATCCCTGTGGTCTTCCATCACCCTCCAGTCTTCGAAGTCGCTGACTCTCTTCCAGACCTTGACCTCTATCAGCCCGTCCATCACCGATACGACGCTTATCAGCTCCACCCGGTAGTCTCCGATCTTGACGCCTTCACCCACCCTGAAAGAGAACTCTCTAGAGGTGATCTCGTTATCCTCTTCGTCGTCATTGCCGGAAGCCGCGGCTGCCATCGACGTAAAGAGTATGGGTGATGCCAAGAGCGCTAGCATCACAAGATAGATCAGACGCATTCCCACTCACCGAAGTTAGATCTGAGTAATTTAACGATCGATATAACGTTTTTGTTCTTTCCGACCGAAATCATATCTCGATCTCCAGGCTGAAATCGATCCATCTCGCAGACCTGGTGAGGGCGCCCAGGGAGACCACGTCCACCCCCGCGGCGGCGTACTCGGAGACGTTCTCGGGCGTTACCCCCCCCGAAGCCTCCAGAAGGAACCGGTCTCTCTTCCCCTCTCTTTTGAGAAGCTCTACACCCTCCCGGATCGTCTCGGGCCGCATGTTGTCGAACATTATTATGTCGGCCCCGAGAGATGCCGCCTTCACCATATCCTCCAGGGTCTCAACCTCCACCTCGATCTTCTTGGTGAAGCTGGCCCGGAGCTTGGCGGCGCGAAGGGCCTCTTCGAGGCTCATCAGCTTCAGATGGTTGTCCTTGATCATCACGGAGCTTGAGAGGTCGAACCTGTGGGGGTCGCCTCCCCCCACCACCACCGCTCTCTTCTCGAAGGATCGAAAGCCTGGCGTCGTCTTCCGGGTGCACGCGACCCTGACGTTCCCCGCCCTTCCCGCGCAGTCGCGGGTCAGGGTCGAGATCCCGCTCATCCTGCTCATGAAGTTCAAGACCAGCCTTTCGGCCTGGAGGATGGCTCTCGCCCGCCCCCTGATCGCCATCACCTTCGAGCCCGCGTCGACGCGAACCCCCTCCGGGACGAGACGCTCCCCTTCAAGCCCGAAATACTTCAGGATCTGATCTGCCTCTTCAAGGCCTGAAACGATGCACTCCTCCTTGGCCAGGATGAAAGCTTCTGCTTTTATTTCTGGAACTATCGAGCTTGAGTCGTCCCACTCTCCCAGGTCTTCCCTCACGAACCGCTCCAGGTCAGACGATAGCATACCGCAAAAGTTTTGTTGTTCAATCGATTTATAGGCTGCGATGGTTCTGAAAATAGGGCTGGTTGGCTGCGGCGCGATCGGGACCGAGATCGCAAGAGCCATAGACAGCGGCGATATCGCGGCTGAGCTGGTGGCGGTTTTCGATCGCAACGTGGACCGGGCAGGGGAGCTCATGAAGGGTCTGAAGGCCCAACCCATGCTTTCGGACCTGGAGGATCTGGTGGAAAGGTCCGACATCGTGGTGGAGGCGGCGTCTCAACGAGCGGTTCCGGAGGTGGCTAAGGCCGCTCTTGAGAGGGGACGAGACCTCATGATCATGAGCGTCGGCGCCCTTCTCGACAGATATATCTACCGGATGGTGGAGGATCTCGCAAAGGAGCACGGGTGCAGAGTTTACCTACCCTCGGGGGCGATATCGGGTCTCGACGGGCTCAAGTCTGCCGGCATTGGACGGATCGACCTCGTAACCCTCACCACCACCAAGAACCCGCGGGGGTTCAAGGGCGCTCCTTACATCGAAGATATGCAGATCGATCTGGACGCGATCTTTGAGCCCACGGTGATATTCGAGGGGCCGGCTGAAGAGGCCGTGAAGGCCTTTCCCGCAAACGTCAACGTCGCGGCGACCTTGAGCCTCACGTCGCGGGGGTCGAGGGTGATGGTCAGAATAGTGGCTGATCCCGACATTGAGGTCAACATCCACCAGATAACGGCCGAGGGGAACTTCGGTCGGATCACCACCAGGGTCGAGAACGTGCCCTTCCCCAGAAACCCCAAGACCAGCTATCTCGCCGCCCTCTCGGCCATCGCCACTCTGCGGTCGATTGTGGAGCCCGTCAAGATCGGAACTTAGATCCACCACTTACCGGGCTCTTTTTTCCCGATCACTATCGTCTGGTTTTCTACCTTGTAAGGAAGATCGTCGCTGGGCTTGTAGGTGGCGTAGTGGGCGAGGTCTTCCCATGCCGCCTCGTAGTCGACCTCTTTCTCGGCGGGCTGCATCAGGGGTCGCCAGTCAACGACGCAGCTGCTTCCTTTCGGTATCCAGTAGGGGTCGTCCCCCGTCCCGTCGCCGTCCCGGTCGCGGCCGCGATAGTCGTCGTAGTAGTTCCCGACGGTGGCGTTCCAGAAGTTGTGGCTGGCGTTGTCGTAGCCTGTGATGAGGTTGCGCTTGAAGTTGTTCCTGTAGACGAGGTTGTTCTCGTTTTTGTCAAGCCGGATTCCGTTGCTGTTCTCGGATATTTCGTTGCAAAATATCAGGTTGAACCGGCAGCCTCTCGTCAGGTCCAGCCCGTTGAGGTTCTCTTCCAGGACGTTTCCAGCCACCAGGTTGTAAGTGCTGTTCTCCTGAATGCTGATCCCGATCCCCTGGAGGCCGAACTCGCCACCACCGCTCTTTTTTGCCCTGTTGTCCAAGATCGTGTTGTTGGACCCCGAGGCGATGACCATCCCGTAGTAGACGTTCCGTTCCGCGTTGTTCTCTCGAATGTCGCAGAAGGACGAGTTCCAGAGGAAGAGACCCTGCCAGTTTTCGACGAATTCGTTCTCCTCGACGACGCAGCCGGTGGACTCCTTCAGCATCATCCCTGCGCCGGAGTTGTCGGCAGCCTTGTTCTTCTCGATGGAGATCCCCTCGCAACCTTCGAGGTAAACCCCGAATTTCTCGCATTCCTGATAGGTGCATCCCTCTATCCTGCCGCCCTCGCACTCCTGAAGCCTCAAGCCGCTGTCGCATCTCATGAAAGACGAATTTCTTATGGTGAAGTTCCTGGCGGCTTTGACCAAGATGCCGGCCTCCGATCCCTCCACCACCACATCCTCGATGACGACGCCATCGCCGTCCACCAGGATTCCGGAGTTGGGCTGGTTGAGGGAGTACTGGGGCTTTCGGTCCGAGAGGTCCATGTAGTACCTGAACTTGTCATCCTGGTTCCTCGGAACCCCCACCACCTTGAAGCCGATGAGCTTGACCCCGTCCGCCCTGATGGAGATCGCCGGATCTTGGGTCTTGGCCCTGGCTGAAGGGGTGCCTACCCCCTGGATGGTGAGGGTCTTGTCCACGATGAACGGTTCGTACTCTCCGGCGGAGACGATCACAGTGTCCCCTGGCGCCGCCCTGGTGATGGCTTCCTGGATGTCGCCGGATGCGAAGATCACATCGCAAGAGGCCGTCCCCGCCAGAGATAGGATCAATATCAAAAGGGATATCAAAGCCCGGGCTGGGGTTGCCCCGATTCTTTTGGCCTGGGCTTTGCACAACGATTCTTTTTCAGTGTCTGAAGTGGCGCATGCCCGTGAAGACCATGGCCATCCCGTGTTCGTTTGCAGCTTCGATCACCTCAGCGTCCCTGATGGAGCCGCCTGGATGGACGACGGCGGTGGCCCCTGCCTCGCAGGTTCGGTCAAGGCCGTCCCGGAAGGGGAAGAAGGAGTCGGTGGCCGCCACGGTGCCTTTCGTTTCCAGACCGTGCTCTTCGGCCTTCTCAGCCCCGAACCGGGCCGAGTCCACCCTGCTAACCTGGCCCGAGCCGATCCCGATCGTCTGGTTTGCGGTGGCGTAGACGAGGGCGTTGGACTTGACGTACTTGGTCACCTTCCAGGCGA
The DNA here is from genome assembly GCA_964572505.1 of uncultured Methanotrichaceae archaeon. Lineage (GTDB taxonomy): Archaea > Halobacteriota > Methanosarcinia > Methanotrichales > Methanotrichaceae > Methanocrinis. Next base: position 6,760 of record CAZNGI010000093.1, read on the forward strand.
ACCTGAGGGCCATCGTCTCGGAGGGGGTGGGCCCCCGCTCCGTCACGACCTTCCACTCCTTTATGTCTCCGGTGTCGTAGTCCTGGACCAAGAGGCCGCCGAAGACGCTCTTCGATTGGCGGCCCTCGTAAAGCCGGTCACGCCCCTCCAGAAGCTCGCTTACGTCCAGGATGCGCCGGTTTGGCTTCTCCCGGAGGATCTCAAGCGCCTCGGGGTCGTAGCCCGGTGCCAGCAAGACCTCGATGAAGTGGTCGCACATCAACTCTGCCAGGTCCGCGTCCACGGGCTCGGAAAAGCCGATCACGCCGCCAAAAGCGCTCTTGGGGTCTGTGGCCAGAGCTCTACTGTAGGCCTCCACCTTGTTCTGGCCGTAGGCGACACCGCAGGGGTTGGCGTGCTTCACGATCACGGCCAGGGTCCTATCTTCCCTCGCGCCGTCGTACTCCATCAGGTCGATCAGCATCTCGAAGGTCGCCTCGGCGTCGACGACGTTGTTGTAGGACATCTCCTTTCCGCAGAGCTTGGGGGCCCGATGGAGGCCGAGCCCATCGGGCTTCTGATATAAAGACGCCTTCTGGTGCCAGTTCTCCCCGTACCTGAGGTCCTGCACCTTCTCGTAGGTCTGGACGAGGTAGCGAGGACTATCCCCCTGGAGCGCCCGGAGATTCTCCGCTTCCCTCGATATGCACCAATATATGGCCTCGGAGGCGAGCTCCCTTCTCGTCTCCTCGGAGAGGGCGCCTACCGCCGCCATCTCCTCGGTGACCCTTCCGAGCCGATCCGAACCTATCAGGACTCCGCAACCGTTCTTCGCAGCTTCCCTGACGATCGCCGATCCGAACGGTTTGGAGTCGAAGTTTTGATCGCACAGGATGAGGCGGTCAGGTCCACCCCACCTGCCGCCCTCAGTGGTGGCGACCTCGCCCAGGATCTCGGCGGCGTTTGATCTATGGATCTCAAGCCCCCTCTGCTCCAGGTCGCGAAGAAAATCGTTCACCTCTGAAGACTCATCAGCCAGGACGACAACTTGCCTAATCTGCATGAAAACCTTAACCGTCATGGTCTTCAGGTTATTTTAACATTGCCCCCTTTTGCGATTTTGAGGGAACGCGGGGTTAATTTGGTCGCTTATTCGGCCGCTGTTTGGAGGAGGGTTGTCCGCCCCGGAGCCAAAACTCCAAAAGGGCCAGTGCTCGCTGGAACGTAACATTTAACATCTAGTAGGACGCATAACTTGTAAGAAGCCTGGTGGCAGATTTAGAGGACGGGCGTGTTCACCCATTCCCTCTCGGTCCGGAAATCCTTTGGTGATGTTTGACTATATCTCCTATCCTACGTCAGATCCCCATCGGACCGGAAAATCGGGATTACTGGGACTTGGGGTGAAAAGCAATCGTCCTCTTCTCTCGCCTCGTTTTTCAGATCGCTGAACAGTTCTCAAAACGCAGATTCAAGCTTTTGCCTAATCCAAGGACTGATGGGTTAAAATGGGGGCAAATCTTTAAGTTGCCCCGGCGGCGCTTTTCTCTTCATGAATGGCTCTGACCAGATCCGGGAGGCGATCGCCACCCACCCTCGAGGGGTTCTCATCAGGTTCGAGGTGGCGCCGGGGTCGAGCAGGCTGCTCGTTCCCTCGGGCTTCAGCCCCTGGAGAAAGTCCATTGAGGCGAAGCTCACCGAGAAGCCGACGAAAGGGAAGGCGAACCTCCAACTCGAAAGGGCCCTGGCCGACCTATTCGGGATCGGTGCCGACAGGGTCCAGGTGACGAGCGGCCATAAGAGCTCCCGAAAGATCGTCCTGGTTTTGGGAATCGATGCAGACGAGGCCGAGAAGCTGCTGGCGAGAGAGGAAAGCCTGATCCCATGAGCAGAAGACGTGGAGGCGGTCGGAAAGGCCGCGAGCCCCGGACCAGAAAGCCGAGCCTCGATCCCGAGTCCCTGGAGGAGCTGATCGCATCCCTCATCGAAGCCTCCGAGGAGGGTGCGGCCGTAATCGTGGAGGGGGTCCGTGACGAGCGGTCCCTGAGGGACCTGGGGGTCGAGGGGCCGATAGTCAGGGCCTCCGGGCGGCCGGCCCTGGAGGTGGCCGAGGAGGCTGCTAGGGACTTCAAAGCGGTCGTCGTCCTCACCGACTGGGACCGGGCCGGGGAGGAGCTGGCCCGAAGGATGGGGCAGCACCTCCAGTGCACGGGGGCCAGGGTCGATCTCGAGACGAGGGAGCGGCTGAAGCGGATGGTCCGGCGCGAGATAAAAGACGTCGAGAGCCTCAGCAGGTTCGTCGAGCGGGTGAGGGCCCAGAAATGTCCAAAAGAGTTGCCATGATCGGAACCGTCGCGAAGGTCGACACCTTCAAATAGTCAAAAGTTATTGCGCGCGTTATTGCTCTTGAGAGGCAAAATTGACGCACCTCATTTTATTTTAAAATGAATACCCCGCAGCTTGCTGCGGTTGGGATGATCACAAAACCGACTTAAGGATTGTTGCATCTATGT
>CAZNGI010000094.1:0-9153 GCA_964572505.1 uncultured Methanotrichaceae archaeon
TTCCTCCTTTTTGATAGTCCCGACGGTCGTTACGTTTCCGGAAACCCTTTTCACCTTCGAGGCCTTCCCGATAGCATGGGACCGAAGGAGGAGTTCAAGAGGGTCGAGGAGATGGTGCTGACCCCGGTGACGGAGATCGAGATAAGAGAGCTGGCCGAGATCCGAGACGAGAAGGACGTCTACCTGTCGGTCTACCTCCCGACCGCCTCCAAAGAGGACGAGGCCTCCAACCGGTCCTTCGTAGACGCTCGGAGAAGGGCGATCGAGGAGGCCCTTTCCCAGGACCTTAAGGAGAGCTTCAGGGAGACGATGGCCATGGTCGATGATCTCCTATTCTGGAAGCCCATCCCCGGCGAGAGGGGCCGAATAGTCTTCGCTTCATTGCCCCATTCCCTCCTCGCCGTCTACAGGATCGGGATCGAGCCGAAGCAAACCATGGTCCTTGACACCTCCCCCTTCCTCCTGCCCCTGGCGAAGATGAGGGACGACTACATGGACTACGGCGTCCTCCTCCTCGACTCGAAGGAGGCGAGGCTCTTTTGTGTCCGGTCCGACGTTCCCGAGGAGATGAATCACCTATCGACCGACCTCATGAACAAGCACAAGAAGGGGGGCTGGAGCCAGATGAGGTTCAACCGGCTCCGCAAGGGCGCGATAAAGTCCTTCCTCTCGGAGGTGGTCGAGGACGTCCAAGAGTCGTGCAGCCGCCACAAGACCCGGGGGATCGTCATTGCGGGACCTGGCGACGCCAAACGCCAGCTCCTCGAGATGCTTCCCTCCGAAATGGGAAAGAAGGTTCTGGGCCTCGTCGACCTATCCATCGACACGTCCCAAAGGGACCTGGTCGAGGTGGGAGACGAGATCGCCCTCGAAGACGAGAGGGCGAGGTCGAAGGAAAGGGCCGAGGAGCTGCGGGCCGAGATCCTTAAAGGGGGTCTAGCCGTCCAGGGCGTCGAGGCGACGAAGGGCGCCCTCAACCAGGGGCGGGTGAACGTCCTCGTCCTATTGAAGAACGCCTCGATCCCAGGCTGGATCTGCGAGAGGTGCCAGATCCTCGAAGCGAGAAAAAGGCCGCCGGAGACCTGCCCGACCTGCGGAGGCCCCACATCGCCAGTCAACGTCGTCGAGGAGCTCTACGAGCTTGCGGTGAGGACGGGGGCCGAGGTCGAGTTCGTCGAGGAGGACGCCTGTCTTGCGTCGTCGGAGGGGGTTGGGGCGCTGCTGAGGTATTAGATTCTGATCCTGGTCTTGGTGAAACGATCAAATTGTTGTGAAATGACGTTCTATCTCGATTCAACTATGAAGCATCAGCGGGCAAGAAAATAAGTTCAATATCTGTGATATTGTTTTTTATATTTTAACTTTCATCGCCCTCTTTCGCTGTGGAGGTGTCGTTTAAACGCTCTTTCATCGTCGGGTCCGATCGCCCTGTAACCGGCGGCTTTCTGCAGCGCTTCCCGTCCTGCGACCTCGTAGGCTTTTGGAAGGCAGGCCGCAAGGTTTGTCTCGCCTATAAAGATGGGCGCATTCCCCAGTCGCTTGAGGACGGCTTTGGATATTTTCGGGGGTCTTGGGGCAGGACGAACTGCATCTAGGCCCTCACCAAGGTCCCAGAAGTTGTCAAGGCATTTTTCCAGGGACGCAGCATCTTCAGAGGCAAAAGCTGAATCTTGCGGCACAACCTCAGGTTCTACGGCCGAAACGCGCCTTTTCCGAAGAGCACCGACGACCTCCTCCTTCGTCCTTCCCCGGAGCGTGAAGATGAGGAAGGGATCCTCGTCGAACCGCTCTGCGAGGAGATAATAGACCGCTGCGATATGTTTGCACGGGTTTGACCAGTCGGGGCAGGAGCAGTCGGTCTTGAGATCTTTTTTGGTCGGGAAGAGCGAGACGCCTGCCTCGGCAAAGGCGTCCTCGATATCGGTTGGCATCTCTCCAGAGAGCAGCTTTGCCGCAAAGATCGCCTTTGAGGCCATGACATCTATCACCTTCTCCCAGTCATCGTTCGGTATGGGTTTCAGTTGAATGTCGATCTTGTAGGGCTTCGATCGCACTCCTTGGACCTCGGATTTGACGAGCCCCTTCTGGACCTCGATGGAGATGACCTGGCCTTTGCGAGCATAAGAGCGGCCCCTTCCAAGTCTTGCTCCTATGTCGAAGGATTCCAGCAGGGCAACCCATCGCTTCGACCACCACTTCTCGCCGATGACACCCCGTTTGCTCTTCGCTTTTATGCCGTTCTTGACCGCTTTTGGTGTTCCTGATCGGTAGTATCCCCAGTAGCCGCTCATGATTGATCACTTCCAAGGCTATCACGGCTGAGGGTGAGGACTTCTCTCAGCTCCTCTAAAGATAGCTCTGTCAGCCACGCTTCGCCTGCGCCGATGACCGACTCCGCAAGCCCTTTCTTATCTTCTATCATATTGTCGATCCGCTCTTCGAGCGTTCCCATGCAGACGAACTTGTTTACGAAGACGTTCTTTTTCTGGCCGATTCGGAAGGCTCGATCGGTTGCCTGGTCTTCAACGGCCGGGTTCCACCAGCGGTCGAAGTGGAAGACGTAGTTTGCCGCTGTCAGGTTGAGGCCAAAGCCGCCTGCTTTGAGGGAGAGGATGAAGATCGACGGCCCATCAGATTCGTACGCGGACACGGATGCAGACCCGTCGGCCTGGAACCTCTCTATCATGGCGTCTCGCTGCTTTTTTGGCGTTTTGCCGTGGAGGAAGAGAACCTCGCACCCAAGCGTTTCCTGGAGGTGGTGGCGGAGCATTGCGCCCATCCCAGCAAACTGGGTGAAGATCAGGGCCTTGTCACCCTCTGCGAGCACCTCATCCAGCATCTCTTCGAGACGGGCAAGCTTTCCGGAGCGCCCGGGAAGAAGGCTTCCATCCTGGAGGAAGAGAGCTGGGTGGTTGCATATCTGTTTGAGCTTGGTTAGTGCCGCCAAGACCTGCCCTTTTCGCCCGATCCCCTCGGATTGCTCTATCCGGTCCAGCATGTCTTCGACCACGGCTCCGTAGAGGGAGGCCTGCTCAGGGGTGAGGTTGTAGTAGACCTTCGCCTCGACCTTATCGGGCAGGTCTCTGATTATGGCGGGATCGGTCTTGAGCCGCCGGAGGATGAAGGGCTGAGTCATTCGTCGGAGCCTTTCAGCCTGATCTCTGTTCCGATACTTTTCGATCGGCAGAGCGAAGTTCTCGTGGAAGCTCTTCGCGGTGCCGAGGTAGCCGGGGTTGAGGAAATCCATGATCGACCAGAGCTCAGAGAGCCGATTTTCAACCGGGGTTCCGGTGAGGGCGATCCTGTGATCGGCATCCAGCCCCTTTATTGCCCGGGTCTGTTTTGTGTTTGGGTTCTTGATGTTCTGGGCCTCGTCGAGGACCAGGTGCTCCCAACGAACCCTCAATAACGTATCTTGGTCCCGCAGAGCTGTTGCGTAGGTGGTGATGACGATGTCGCACATCTCTGCCCCCTTCGCGAAAGCGTCCTTTGAGAGCCTGTCTGGGCCGTGATGGATCATCGCTTTCAGGGACGGTGAGAATTTCTTCGCTTCTCGCATCCAGTTTCCCACCACCGACATCGGGCAGATGAGGAGCGTGGGACCTGGCGACTGTGCTTTCGTATCGGCTTTTGATTTCGATTTCGATTTTGATTTTGCTTCAGCCTGTCGCTCGTTGAGAAGGAAGGCTATGAGCTCGATGGTCTTCCCAAGGCCCATGTCGTCTGCAAGGCAGGCACCAAAGCCCAGCTCGTGAAGGCGGCGAAGCCAGGAGAGGCCCGTGAGCTGGTAGGGACGGAGGGTGCCGTTGAAGCCGGATGGCACATCAACCTGCTCGATCGCACCTTTTCCGGAGAGGCCAGCCAGCATGCTCTTGATGCGACCTTCGGCTTCGATCATCAAAATCGGAAGGGGGCTCTCGATCAGCTCTTCTGCGCCGAGGCCGAGCCGTATCGCCTCGGCCAGATCCATCTCTCCGCCGTCCTCTCTGCGCATCTTCTCGAAGAATTTTATTGCGGCTTCGATGTCCTCGGGTGGAAGCTCCACCCATTCTCCCCGGACCTGGACCAGGGGGACTTTGAGGCTGATCAGCTCCTGAAGCTCAGCCTCGCTGAGGGGCGAGTCCCCGAGAGCCGCCTCGACGTCATAGTTCACGATCGATTTCATGCCGAAAAGGCCCTGGCCTGTGGGTCGGTCGGCGTCATCATCATCGGGCGCTTTAAGCCTGACTTTTAGGCCGAGGCGGGCGCCGGGCTTTTCCCACCAGGACGGGAGTAGAACGCCAAAGCCGTTCTGCTCCAGGAGGGGCGCTTCCTCTCTGAGGAACGAGTAGGCCTCCTCGGTCTCCAGCTCAAGGCCCAATGGACACGCGTTATGGAGGCAACTTTCGATCAATGGCGAGATCTGCGAGGCTCTGCCGAGATCCGCCAGCATCTGCTCTTGCGGATTTTTGATCTTTCTTTTTAGGAAGGTTGCGGTATCGGATCGGGCCTTCCAGACTTCTTCTGCGGGAACGAGGAGGCTTCGGTCGTCTTTGGCCTGGAGGAAGATCCTGACCTGCCATACACCTTCATCGAATTCGAAGGGCGCATCGAGCCTGAAACATGTGCGAAAAGGCGCATCCTGTGCCGCAGGCTTGAGACTGGCAAGCCAGGCCTGCATCTCCTTTGAAAACACCCTAAGCTCGCCTGTTGAGGCATCGAGGGCGCATCCCTCCCTTGCGAGCGCCCGGAGGAACTGGCACGAGAGAGGCGCGGTCTTGGGCTTGCGGCCCCTCGTGGGCGGATCGAGCCGGACTTCACTGAGAGAGTTGCGCACGAAGGCGTCGAGGGTCCGGTCGAGAAAGCTCGTGACAAGACCGTGGGGCGATGACGATGATGACGGCGATGGTGCATCTCCACCTCTCGATCTCCTCTTTGATTTTCGTCCCGGATCAGGCTCGAAGGCGCGAGAGCTTGGAGGCATCGCCTTCGAGAGCATGTGGACCCTTTTCCGATCCTCTTCGTCGGTCACAGGCATCCAGTGGGCGCGTCCATCTCTTAACGTGGGCGCAAACTGCTCTCGTGCGATCAGCTCAAGGGAGAATCTGGCGGCCTCGATCCAGAACCGAAGGGAGTTCCCAAAGACGATCCCGTGCGGCGGGGATGCGGGCAGGTCTAGCAGGAGATCGAGGGCGGGAAGAGGATCGAAGGCGAGCGCGTCAATGTTCCAGGGAGATAGGCCCAGTGGCTCTTCAGATGCAGAGTCCTCTCTGATGAGCCAGGGCGATGCGAGCGGGCCCCTCTTGGCTCCGGGAAGAAGAAAGGTCTTCGTCTCGATCCCGGTGGGGGTCGGACCGAAGATCGTCTCGATCTCGTCCCGGAGCATCTCTCCGGGAACCGAGAACGGATGTGGCTTTGGCTTCGGGCGTTTGGGCGGCCTTCCTCGCGCCGTCGGAAGTGTTGCGGGAAGGGCCGAAGACTCCGCCCATAGGTAGAACCGATTCATGTCCCAGACCGCGTGTAATACCAACATTCTCTCTGGGCCGAGTGGATGGGGCGCGGAGGTATATAAAAGTGGGCCCGATCGGTATTCATAACCGGAGTGCCCGGGAATCCCAAAGAGGACACCGCTTATGAACAGGCCGGATGTGAACGGGCGTCATCGAGATCGCTGGGAATTCATCGCCGTTGGGAGCATGGGGCCGAAGGCCAGGGGGCCCCGGGGGCCGGGGCCTCGAGCGCCGCCCAGATCGCAGCTTCCTTCAATCGATGTCGGACCTGTTCAACAACATATTCACGATCAAAGACTCAATTTAAGCCAAGTTCGGACTGCCGCCGAGAGCGGCGCCTGGGGCTTGATATGGACGCGCTCAATATTCTGAAAGCGCACGAGAACGAGGTTAAAAGGAAGTTCAGCGTCCGGAAGATAGGGATCTTCGGCTCCTATGCCCGAGGCGAAGAGAAAGAGACGAGCGACGTCGACGTCCTGGCGGAGTTCGATGAGCCCACCTTCAGAAACTTCATGGGCCTGGTCTTCTTTCTCGAAGACCTCTTCGATAGAGAGGTGGACCTTGTGACCATCAAGGGACTGAGCCCCAGCGGGAACAACTATCATAAATAGATGACGCAGTCTGTCCTCCCGGCAAGCTGCGATTCGCCGTAACGATCAAGTACGGTTCACGCAAAAAGGGCGGAGGAGGCGGGAAATATGGGGAAGAGACGTCCAATCGCACGGTCGATCGCCGTTCTCGGCATCGTTGCCCTGTTCGCAGGTATTATCTTCTCTTCGGAGATCGGGGAAGAATGGCGCGTTTCAGCGGACGGATCGTTGGAGTACCAGCCAGCCGCGCCGGAATACAATTTGATCTCATCCGAGGCCACAAGCGACTCGAATCTGTACGAAGTCAGCTTCTCGAGCCGAGGGGCAGAGGTGGCAGGCCTCCTCAGAATGCCCGAGGCAGAGCAACCAGAAGGTGTTCCAGGCGTGGTGCTACTTCCCGGCGCGACCGTCACCAAAGAGCAGGAACAGGGACTGGCAGAGTTCCTCTCCGGCCTGGGATACGCCAGCATCGCCCTCGATCAACGCAACTTGGGCGGGGTGGATATACAGGGCGATTTGGAGAAGTTTCTGGACGGCAAAGAGCCGACCGAACACAAGATGGTGCACGATGCACTGGCAGCAGCCGAGGTCTTGAGGATGCAGCCCGAAATCGACCCAAGCCGCATCGTATACGTCGGTGAGAGCAATGGCGGGCGCTTTGCCATCATCGCCTCCGCCCTGGACCCGAAGTCTCGGGGCGTGATTGCCATCAGCACCTGCGGTTACGGTGTGGAGGAAGAGATCGATTTGCTGAGGATGAAAGGCCCGGATGCGGTCAAGTTCTTCAGATCGATCGATCCGGACACGTATCTCAAAAATATCCCTCCCAGAAGGTTCGTGATGATCCATTCGAGCAACGATACCGTCATCCCCTTCGCTTACGCGAACCGCACCTACGAAAAGGCGCTTGAGCCAAAAGAGATGCACATCGCGGAGTGTGCCACTCACGGCCGCTGCGGGGAGATGGACCCGTATATCGAAGAGGAACTGGCACGCATGGTATCGTGACGCTCGATCTTCGTTTGCTCTGTCGGCAGATTTTGGGCGTTTTTAAAATCAGTACAGATCCAGTGAGGCGAGATCCGAACGGAAGAGTTTTGATGGAGTGGCGCGTCTGAACTCTGAGAAAGAAACCAGGAGGACTCTCCCACGCCCACTCTCCGATTAACTCAGAATTCCGAAGGCGAGGACAGATACCGCGTCGAGATAGCGCTGGAGGGCGGCGGCCTGCCCCGCCAGACCGCCGTCTCGGAATTCGATTTTGCCCTCTCTGTCCGGGACCAGGAAGACTTGCGCTGGTATCTAGAAGACTACCTCCAGTACCCGCAAGATCCAGCGCCCAAGATCGCCGCCCGGATCGAAGGGCGCATGGCCGAGATGGGGGCTGCCCTTTTCAGGGACGTCTTTCAGGCGAACGACGACGCCCGCGATCTCTGGGCCACTTTGCGCCATCAGCTGAACGACACTCGGGTGGAGATCTCAACGGGGGTTGAGGGGGCCAACGCCATGCCCTGGGAGCTGATTCGAGACCCAAAAACGGACGCGCCTTTGGCCCTGCGGGCAAGATCCTTCGTAAGAGCTTACAGCCAGGCAGCGCAGAGGCCGAAGCTTCCCCAAGCCGCCACCGGGCCGATCCGCATCTTGCTTGTCATCTGCCGTCCTGGCGCCAGAGATGACGTCCCCTTCAGATCGGTAGCAAGTCGGATCGTAAAAGGGCTGAGCGAGGAGGCGAGGGCTCACTTCCGGTTGGACGTCCTCCGGCCACCCACCTTTGAGCAGCTCGGCCGAACGCTGAGGGCCGCAAAGGAGAGGGGTGAGCCCTATCACGTCGTCCACTTCGACGGCCACGGAACCTACGCCGAGTTGGAGGAGCCCGGCGAACTGGGGGATCTCGTCGGCGGCCTGAGCAGATTGGTGCTGGCGGGGTCGGGTCGTCCTGGGCCCCACGGCTATCTCCTCTTTGAAAATCCTGCCGCGAAAGAGAATGCCCAGCTGGTGGGCGGTCCGTTGCTGGGAAAGCTGCTGGTGGAGACCAACGTCCCGGTCCTGGTGCTGAACGCCTGCCGCTCTGCTCATGCCGAATCGCCGAACGCGCCAGACTCGGCGACCGGGGCAGAAGAGGCAGAAGTGCTGGACCAGCATTCTCGGATGAGGGCCTTCGGATCACTGGCTCAGGAGGTGATGGATGCTGGCGTCGTCGGGGTCGTGGCCATGCGCTACAACGTCTACGTGGTGACCGCGGCCCAGTTTGTCGCAGACCTCTACGCCGCCCTCACCCAGGGTCAGACCCTGGACGAGGCTGCCACCTTCGGAAGAAAGCTTCTGCACGACCAGCCCCTGAGGGAGATCGCATACGAGCCACGTCCCCTCCAGGACTGGCCGGTGCCCGTAGTCTACGGCGCAGCATCAATCCCCCTCTTCCCGAAGCCTAAAGCTGAAGAGAAGCTGAAGATCGAGATCGGGCGTGCGGATGCGATGCCAGAGAGGGGGATGCTCGACCCCAGCCTTCCGCCAAAACCCGACACTGGTTTCTTTGGAAGGGATGAGACGCTTCTGGCGCTGGACCGGGCCTTCGACTCTCAGAGAATCGTCCTTCTTCACGCCTACGCTGGGAACGGCAAGACCGCGACCGCTGCGGAGTTCGGGCGCTGGTACTCGCTGACCGGTGGTGTTGACGGTCCCGTCCTCTTCACCTCCTTTGAGCAGTACAACCCGTTGGCCCGCGTTCTGGACAAAATCGGCCAGATCTTCGGTGAAGCTCTGGCAAGGTCAGGGACCCACTGGGACGCTTTGACAGATCCCAAGGAACGGCGAAAAGTGGCATTGGAAGTATTGAGCCAGGTTCCCGTCCTCTGGGTCTGGGACAACGTGGAATCAGTGGCCGGATTCCCGTCGGGGACGAAGTCGGACTGGAGCGCCGAGGAGCAGAAGGAGCTATCCGACTTCCTCCGGGATGCTCGGGATACAAAGGCCAAGTTCCTTCTCACCTCCAGGCGAGACGAGACCGGATGGCTTGGAGACCTTCCCGCCCGAATACTGGTCCCGCCGATGCCGATGCAGGAGAGGGTGGAGCT
>CAZNGI010000095.1:0-9093 GCA_964572505.1 uncultured Methanotrichaceae archaeon
CTCCCTCAGGTGCTAAGTCCTCAGGCTCTCCCTCAGGTGCTAAGTCCTCAGGCTCCTTGGTTGCAGCGGTTACGGGTGCCGTCACTTCACAGGTTCCCGTACTCGCTGCGGGGGTCCCCATCCCTATGGTGTAGGGCTGAAGCACACTTGATCCCATAGAGTACTGGTAGGGGCTTCCCGAACCGATGGAATAGGCCTGAAGCCCACTGGATCCCATCGTGTACTGGTAGGGCGTTCCCGAGCCGATGGAATAGGCCTGGAGCGCGCTTGGATCAATCTTGTACTGGTAGGGCGTTCCCGAGCCGATGGAATAGGTCTGGAGGCCGCTTGATCCCATTGTGTACTGGTAGGGCGTTCCCGAGCCGATGGTGTAGGGTTGAAGGCCGCTTGATCCCATTGTGTACTGGTAGGGCGTTCCCGAGCCGATGGTGTATGATGGATTTGCTGAACTGCAAATGGTATATCCCATTGCTGGCGATAACATGATGGCGGTCACCAGAAGCGCCGCCGAAACCGCCAAAAATCCTCTGGTCATGTAATCCTTCCTCCGATTCCTCTCTAAACATATTCACATACTGAGCTTAAATATTCTCCCCTCTGACAAGAACCGCCCTGCTGACCGGCTCTCAAGGAACTGAGTATTCTTCACATATATAGACTTTCGTGGCCGTATTCTTTGAGAAAACGCCTCCGTCGACTTTTATTTTGAGCTTGAAATGAAGATTATATAAATAATTCGTGATGCTTCCAGGGAAGAAAGGCCGCTTTGTCTTTGAGATCTAAATCGGCCGCAGCTTTCCAAGAGGGGGGTCTCGATTCGGCAAGATCAGGTTTATGAGCTCGACATCTGAGATATCGCCACGTCCAACCGGCTACTGGAACCCGGGGTATAAGGTCCGCCAAGATCACGCAGCACCAGCCCTCTGAAACCCTGATCCAAAGACCATCGAAGCAGCTCTTTCACCTTCTCGGGATCGCCAATAACCCGCTCCTGTGCCAGGAATACCTTGGAAGAGAAGGGCTTTGCTGCCACGCCTCTCAGCGCCCGGCTCAATAACTGCCGCCGTTCAGCGTAGCTCTTCTCGATCAGCTCCTTCCCGTTCAGGTAGAGAAGATCTGATGCCGCGAAGGACGGAATCGCCGAGTCTCTGGACCTGCCTTTGAGGTTGATCCTTCCGACCATCTCCGACCGGGGCAATATCTTGCCCTGCTGGACCAGGAGAAACTCTCCCTCCAAGACGAAGTTACCCTTCACCCTCATCACCTCTTCTGCCAGGCCTTGGAGAGACGCGGTGACGTTTCGAAGCTGGCTCGAATAGATGAAAACCTGGTCGTTGAACTTGTGAACCTGCGCCCTCAGCCCGCCGTACCTGACGACGTAAGCTGCCAGACCAGCCCGCTGGATCGCTTCCCAGGGCCGCATCTCCCGCCCAAAGAGCATGAGCCCAACGGGATTTGGGGGTGCCAGCCTCACTTCGGCGACCTCACCTCTGAAGGCGTTGAGGGCCACCATCCCAAAATCCGGCAGAAGGGCATACGCCCTTTTCACCAGGGCCTCGTCGGCGGAGAAGGCCACCCCGATGGCCGCCGACATCAGGGACGGACCCAGTCCCACCATCATCCTTCCCAAGACGGTCCTTGCTATGTACTTGGCCTCGATGGGGGACGCGTTAAGAAAAAGCCCCGTCAGGAGGGATTTCTTTCTGAAAAGGGACCCTCTGCCCTTTTGAGCCGAGATCTGGCGAAGGATGTCGTAAACCTGCAAAGCATCCATCGTCGACGGGGTGAGAGTCTGTTGGGACCGCTTCTGAACCATCATTTCAGCCAGATCTCCAAGGTCGGTCATTTTCGCTTCGTGCAGTCTACCCTGGCCTGAGAGCTCTTCCAGAACCGCCAATAGGTTTTCGGGTCCGATCCCCATCTCCCGCGATTCCCAGGGGGGCCAAAGCCGGCCCGACAGAAGTCTGACTATGGGTCGGAGCATCTCTGGGGGGAGGCCTTTGAGAAGGGACGCCACCACTTCGGCCTTATCATCTCTCCGTTCCTCTCTGGAAACCGCCTCCAGAGTTCTTGCGATCTCTATGTAGGGGGGCATTGGATACTACCGCTCGATCTTGACTTCCTTCAGCCCTTTGATCATATCCTGAAGCTGGTCGATGGCAAAGTCCAGATTTTTCAGAAATGTCTCGGTGCGTTCTGTGGTGACGGCGCCCGGCGTCGAGGCGGCGATGAGCCCCTCCTGCTCCAGCACCCGCAGTGAGTATCGGACCTTGTGGCTGGGTATCCCCGTCTCTTCGGCCAGCTTGAGGATGCCGATCGGCTCGTTCTCCACGACGTATTTCAGGATGATAAGGTGCCTTTTAAGCATCTCAAGCTCTCTTTTCACCTTCTCTGTCACCATATTTTCACATCCAATCATAGCACCCACAACAATATTTATTAAGCAATCTCGATGCTTTATAATTCCATCGATTGACATGGTGCATGTTATCATTTGCGGCTCGGACCTTCGCTCCCTCCTTTGCTCCCTGGTGCGACCGGATCAAAAGATGAGGGGAAAAAACTCGCTGCACTCAATTAAAGATACCGGGTCGAACTACTACTTCTTCGCGAAAAGTACCGCCTTGAGTGTTCACAGGCAATTTAGATTCAAGACCCATCAGAGCCGAACGACTTTCTCTATTTTATGCGAGGTCGTGCACCAGCATAATTTCCCCTGAATACGATTTTTGGCATGTCACATTACGTCATGATATAAAATCTGCATCCCATCAATTCACAGTTATTTTGAATCAACGGGTTCATATACGAGGGATCCCTTGCTCAAAGTATAAAATCAAGGAGATTCGGAAGTTCAGTGATACAGCCCCGCGGGAGCTATTCAGCGCGAAGATGTGTGGTGGTCTGAAGATGATGCGAACCTTAAACTCGGAGTTTGACCTGGCACGGCTTATGCCCTGCGACGAAGAGCTGGTCATCGCCTTCGTGCCCACAAACCGCGACATTTACAGAATACTCCAGGCCTGTCACAAGCTGAAAACCGTTTACATCCACCCCGATACCTTCAAGGAGATGCCCTGTGTGGGCCAGACCCTCCTTTACATGCAGAAGGTGGAGTTGGTGGTGAACGGTGACGTCCACAAAAACTCGTCTCAACAGGGGGACTACACTGCCCAGAACCAAGAAGAGACCCCGTCCAACGCTCGCCTTTCCAGGCTCGTTATGGTCACCCGTTGACCTCGGAGCCGAAGGACCTGGATATTCCTAGGCCCCGTGGGGCTGCCCTTTTCATGCGGCGGGCCTTTTTACTACAAGAAGCACCAGGTCGGTTCTGTCAGATATCCGTTCGCTTTCTCCTGAGGAAGTCTATACCGTGCTTGGAGACGACCCGGCTCTGCTTTAGGCCCTCTTTGCCCAGGATCTGGGGGGATGATACGCCGGTTACCACCAGCATCGTCCTGATGGTATTGTCGAGACTGGGATCGATCTGGGCCCCCCAGATGATCCGAGCATCTGGATTGATTCTGTCGTAGACCTCTTCCACCACAGTCTCGGCATCGGATATCGTCATGCTCGAGCCGCCCACCACGTTGACCAGCGCCGAGGTCGCGCCCGATATGTCCACGTCCAAAAGGGGGCTTCTGAGGGCTTTGATCACCGAATCTTTGCTCTTCATTTCGCCGTCGGCCTCTCCAAGACCGATCATGGCGACGCCACCGTTGGACATTATCGTCCTAACGTCGGCGAAGTCCAAATTTATCAGCCCCGGCCTTGTGATCAGCTCCGTTATTCCCTTGACCGAACGCATCAGCACCTCGTCCGCCACCTTGAAGGCCGCCTGGAGGGGCAGATCGGGAACAACTTCCAATAGCCGGTCGTTGGGGACAACGATGGCCGTGTCCGAGACCTCTCGGAGCCGTTTCAGCCCCGCGTCGGCGTTGGCCATCCTTATGGCCCCTTCCGCGGCGAAGGGCAAAGTCACCACCGAGATGGTGAGAGCGCCCATCTCCCTTGCGACCTCCGCAACGACGGGCGCGGCCCCGGTCCCAGTCCCACCTCCAAGGCCACAGGTTATGAAAACCATGTTCGCCCCCTCCACGGCGGCCCTGATCTCATCGATGCTCTCCCTGGCCGCCTCCTCCCCGATGGAGGGAAGGCTTCCCGCGCCCAGCCCCCGGGTCGTGCGCCGCCCGATTAGGACGCGCCGGTCCGCGTTTATGTGGAGAAGGTGCTGAGCGTCGGTGTTCATGGCAAAGAGCTCCGCGCCCTCGATCCCGGTCTCGGCCAGCCGCTCGATGGTGTTGGACCCACCCCCGCCGCAGCCGATTACCCTAATAACCGTCGTGAGCTGCTCCAGAACCGTGACGAGATCTTCGTCGTTCTCCATGGCCCTCGACGAAGCTGTCCGGCCCTCGAAATCTTCGTCGTTCTCCATGGCCCTCGACGGAGCTGTCCGGCCCTCGAGCTCAGCTCTGTTAAGAGCCTCATCTATAATCGACTTCACGTCCATCACCTGGGCTTCTTCGTTCTTGAATCTAGCAGCTTATTGGTATATGGATTTTTTCATAGTGAGCTCGAAATAGCTGTCGAAAACTACCATCCCGAGTTGATTTTATTAAATTTCATCTAGAACCTCATACGATTTCATAAAATTTGGTGGCGGAGTCGGCGCCGTCCCGTGCCTCCGTTTCCAAAGACGTTATGCAAACTCGGGTTTGCACGTTCGGACCGAGTTCACATCGGCCGCCTTTCGCCTCGCACGCAGGGTCCGTCTCCGCCACTTCTTCAATGCGCAACTTTGCCCGTCAAACCCTCCTTCGGCTTTCGTTCAGGGCGTAGACCATAGCCCCGAACCCCAGGCCGATGGAGATCAGCTCTATTATGGATCCAACGAAAGGTGCGAGGAAGAGGACGCTCAAAACCACGTAGCCCAAGACGAAGGCGGGAAGGTCTCCCAGGGTCTGGTTCAGGGCCGAGACGATCCATCTTCCCAGGCTGAAGGAGACGAATAGGTTTGCGAGCATCAGGGCAGCGACAAAGAGCGTCAAGAGGAGGAAACCCAGGGGAAGACCCACGACGCTAATCATCGATATGATGATCAGGATCATCGAAGCGACGATGAGCCCGAGACCCAGGAGGGCCTTGACCGGCGGAGATTCCCTGATCTCCCGATCGACAGCCAAAACGCTTCTTGGAAAGAGCCTCAGGATTATAAGGCCGACGATGAGGAAACCCAGGATCATAAGGATGCTGAAAGTCGAGATGAAAGCCTCTGCCTTCTCCTCGTACGCCTCATCCTCCTGCCACTGCTGGAACTTCACGTCGCCCGCGGTGCCGGTGTTCTCGAAGTTTCCGGCGTTGACCCAGAGGGTCCCCGTTATGTTTCCGGCGTTGTAGACGTCGCCGCCGGAGATGGCCGCGTCTCTTCCTATATCCGAAGTGGAGAGGATCCTAACCTGGCCGCCGGCCATCACCACGTTCCTGGCGACGTCGCCTCTGAGGTTGATGGTGCCGCCAGCGGCCACGATCTTTCCGCCAACATTGGAGTTCAGGTCGACCTCGCCCCCGGCGACGATCAGGTCGCCCTTTATCGGGGCATCTATGTTCACATTCCCCCCGGCGATGACGGCGCTATCTACCGGAGCGTTGACGTTCACAGTGTTGCCTCCGGCGAAGATGTCATCCTCCACCGGGGAGTTTATGGAGACCACATCGTCACCCATAAACTTCAAAGCCTCTGCGGCCGGAGCAGTTGCGAGGACCGATATCAGAAGCAGAACGTATAAGCATCTCATTTGGATCACCTTATATAAAGAGACTTTATAGAATAAGTAAATTATGTTTCAAAAGTATCATCGCGCCGAAAAAGATACAGAATTGATATGCGGGAATCGATACAAAAAGTGTTTTGAGATCGAAGAAAGGCTGCAGCTTCAGCGCAGCCCCTTCAATAAGAGACCTCGTAGGTCACCGCGACCTTGGATCTGACCTCCAGCATGCCGGGCTCAGCAGAGACGCCCGTCGAATGGGGTTCGAACATCCCGGGCCAGGAGAAATCGAATATGTTCATCATCTCGATCTCAAGAGGGTCTAAGCCAGCAGGTTCCTGATAGATCTGTGGCCGCGAAGGCTCTAATATTTCAAGCCTCTTTCCGAGAACGAGGCCCGCGGCAGAGGCGATATCTTCGGCTTCATCCTCGGCGTCTTCGACGGCCATTCTCCGCGCTTCGGCCACCGCCTCGATTGCGTCATTTAGATCATATCCGGATATGGCAGCCTCTGCGCCCTCGGTCCTGGCTGCCTCGATGGTTCTATTGATCAAGGCCTCTTCTTCCGCGTCAAACCTGATGGTCACCTGATCAGTTACCCGGCTCACGGCCTTGTCAGTGACGAACACACATGTGGAGTTGTTGCAGACGCGGCTCCTGGTCTGGATGCTCTGGACGCTTCTGCCGCGGCCGGACAGGACGTCTTCTCTCTTCACACCAGCATCGGCCAGAGCTTCTATCGTTCTGTTCAGGGTCTCGGAGTTCTCGATCGAGGCCAGGGTGAGGTTCTCATCCTCGGTCGTCACGCTGATGGTGACGAAGACCGTATCGGCCGGGACGACAACCTTGCCCTCGCCAATGACCTTCAGGGTGGAGGCATCCTCGGACGCCCCCGAAAGCGTCAGAATTATCAGACTTAATAAAATCGCCATAACCTTCATGGCATTCCCCCATGCCGTGGCGTTGGTCAAAGAAGTCCTTAAAGTAAACGGTTGGATGAGGATCCGAAAAGAAAACCACGGCTAAGTTATTGTAGGTCTTCCGTCCAACGAAAAGGTGGAAAGTGCCCGTTGGATCTGCATAGAGATGAGACCGCTTGGAAAAAACAGACCCTATGACCGATAGACTGGGACGCGAGACAAAGAAGTTGGCAAGGACCTTATACCTTTGGGCCGACTGCTTCAGCCGTGGCTCTC
Source organism: uncultured Methanotrichaceae archaeon (assembly GCA_964572505.1). GTDB lineage: Archaea > Halobacteriota > Methanosarcinia > Methanotrichales > Methanotrichaceae > Methanocrinis. The sequence goes on from CAZNGI010000095.1 coordinate 6,965, forward strand.
TGAGCGTATCGATCCAAGCTCTTCGAAGCTTCAACGAGGCCCGGGCCACTGAGGCGGCGGCAGCGATCGCCTACTACGCCCTCTTTTCTTTATTTCCGCTGCTGATTATCCTGGTGGTGGTGAGCAGCTCACTGTTGCAGAACCAGGATGTCCAGGTTCAGATCCTCAACCTGGTGAGCGAGGTTTTGCCGCCAGGTGAGGAGCTGGCTCGGGAGAGCCTTCAGAGGATCCTGGAGCTGGGCAGTCTCCCACCTGCTCAGGAGATTCTGAAGGAGAACGTCCAGCAGGTCATGAAGCTGAGGGTGCCTGTGGGGATCGTGGCGGCCCTGGGCCTTCTCTGGGCCTCGACGTCCGTCTTCACCGCCCTCGCCCTGAACATCGATCGGGCCTGGCGGGGAGCGGCCCGGCGAAACTATTTGAAATGGCGACTTCTCGGTCTCGCCATGGCCGGGGGCTTGATGGTGGGACTGCTGGTCATATCTCTATTCTTGGCGGGCCTCTTCGGCCTCCTATCCCGGATTCCGGGAGGGAACGCGCCCATCTACGAGGCCTGGTTCTTGAAGGCCCTCTCAGATCTGGTTCCGGTGCTCCTCGTCTTTTTGATCTCCTTTGTGATGTATATGTGGGCCCCCAACACCGAGGTGAGACGGTCTGAGGCCGGATGGGGGGCTCTCGCGGCCACCTTCAGCTGGATGGTCAGCAAGATGGCCTTCTCATGGTACCTGGTGATATGGCTGGCAAGACACCAGCTGGTCTACGGCTCCCTGGGGACGGTGGTGGCCCTGATGCTCTGGGTCTATTTGAGCGGGATGATCATCCTTTATGGAGCGCACCTCAGCGCCGCCATCGGCCAACGAAGGCGGATATAGGTCTGAAGAGGATGTGGAGGAGAAGAAAAAGAAGATCGGAAAAGGGAGAATACCGGAACCGTCAGACGCGATGAAAGGGCGAAAGATCGCTGCTCCTAGGGGCAGGGGATCCATTCCGTGGTCCCGGGACAAGAGCTGAGGTTTGATCCGAGCTTGATGTTCATCTCGATCGAGAAGACCCCGACCAGATCGGTGACCCTTCGGCCGTACTCCGCGTGGCGGCCCTTGCCGTCAGCCTGGGGGTCCCAGGAGGCCCAGCCCAGGTGGGAGCCGTTCGCCGCACCGCCGTACGAAGCACTCTCGACGAGGCTCAAAGAGGCAGAGTTTGATCCCGAATCCGCAGAGACGTTTTCTGCCTGGAGGACGCCGAGGCTGGCGTTGAGACTGTCGTTCTCCGTTTCTGCCTGACTAAAGTTATCACTCTCTCCAGTGGAGTTGAGGCTGAACCCGACTTCTGGCGACCAGTCGATCACGAGAACCCCATCCTCAAGCCGATACAGACCTCCCGGCGCAACGTCGCCTCCTGTCTCGTCGGCAGCCACGACTGAAGAAATGCCGATCGAGATCAGGATATATAGAGCCATATGCGGCCCGAAGAACAAAGACGACCCTGAAGACGTCACGCGACTATCCCCCAAAACTATGAGACGTTCTGAGGATAAAACCCTTACTTAAGATCTTGCCGCCCCTCATCCACCAGGTTCTGGTAGGCCTCCATCGCGAGGTCCCTTACGTCTATCCCCATCTCTCTTGCCACGAGAAGGGCCACAGCATTCAGGTTCACCAGCCCCAGGAGGGAATCCTGCCTCTCGTTCACCATCGAGATCACCTCCTTTCTGCCCATCCCCGTCGCGGAGACGATCAGGCGAACGCCCTTCTCGAAGAGGTCCTCCTCCTTTGAGGGCCTGAAGCCCACCGGAACCTCGGCTTGGGCGTCGTCAAAGGCGGCGTGGACGTAGTCCCCCTCGATCCGGACGAGGCCCTCGTCAGCCGCCTCCTGCAGAAGCGCTCTCACCTTCTCGGGTGGGCCCCACTTGAGGTCCAAAGATAGAGCGAAGACGAAGTCGCTTATCTTCAGGCTCTTCTTGCCCCGCTTCTTGAAGGGTGTGGCCACCAGATACGTGCGCTCACGATCCAAGAACCTCACCGGCCCCAAAGTAAGTCATCCTCGCCATAGGTCTTTTTGCTCTCTTTTGCGCCAGAAATAGATGTCGATCTGCAAAGACGGCCTCATCGATCTAACCGCGCATAGAAAATGAA
>CAZNGI010000096.1:0-3058 GCA_964572505.1 uncultured Methanotrichaceae archaeon
GGCTCCATGGTGCCGATGTAGTACTCCCCGGGCGAGAACTCCACTCCTTTGGCCTCGGGAACGATCGTCACAGCGTTCAGGGTGTTCTGCCTCGGGTTTGCAACGTCCAGGCTTACGCTCGCGGCGGTCGGAACTTCAGCCTGGATCAGCAGAACGTCAGAGGAGTCCACCTTCACAGGGATCTTCCGGTTGGTCTCTTCCGGAGCCTCAGCGTATCCGCTGACGAGCAAGACGTCCAGGAAGTGGGTTCCGTCGGTCGTCTTCTCGTCGGACTTGATGTTGAAGTAGATCGTGATCTGGTCGCCGGGCCCGATCGTCCCCACGTTCTCATAAGGATTGGTCGAAACCTCAAGGCCTTCGGCTCCGGTGAGTTCGACCCGGTATATCGGCACTGTGAATGAGAAGTCCTCCCTCTGGTAGGATACGACGTACTGATCGGCAGAGTTCTCGATCACTATTGACACGATCCCGGTGTCGCCGGGCATCAGAACCTCTGGCGAGATTGAGGACTCGATCGTGATCGTCGGCTCAGGGCAGCGGTACATGTAGCCGTAGGGGTAGGCGGAAGCCGACAGGCACAGGGAGAAGGCCTGGATCAGCATCAGAACCATCAGGACGAAAGCCAGAATTAAAATCGGACCTGACTTCGACTTCAAGATGCATCCTCCTGCACTCGACCGTCTCTCATCCAAACCACGCGGCTACATCGTTTTGTCGTCTCGGCATCGTGGGTCACCATGATTATGGTGCGACCGTCTCTGTTCAGTTCGTTCATGATATCGATGATCTCTTCTGTGCTCTTCTGATCGAGGTTTCCGGTGGGCTCATCGGCGAGGATGATCGATGGATCGTTGGCGAGAGCTCTAGCGATCGCCACCCTCTGTCGCTCTCCCCCGGAAAGGTTGGAAGGGCTGTAGTCGAGCCGGTGTCCGAGCCCCACAGATTCGAGAAGCTCTTTCGCTCGATCTCTCCTGACGTCCCTTGCCGTCTCCTGGAGGGTCATCGGCAGCTCCACGTTCTTCAAATTCGACATTCTGCCTATGAGGTTGAAGGTCTGGAAGACAAACCCGATCTCGTCTCTTCTTATCCTGGCCAGCTCATGGTCGGAGAGAAGGCTCAGGTCCTGGCGGTTCAAAAGCACTCTGCCTTTCGATGGCCGGTCGAGACATCCGAGGATGTTCATGAGAGTGCTCTTTCCGCAGCCCGAGGGGCCCATCAGCGCCACAAACTCGCCCTCGTCTATGTCGAGGTCGATCCCCTTGAGGACCGGAACGTCCATTTCGCCCACCTTGTAGCTCTTCTCAAGGTCCGTGATCTCTACCAGGGACACGGGTTCCCTCCAGGAATTCCGGCGGGCTGGACGTTTTGATCCGTCTCGGGCAGTGTGGGCACAAAGGTCAGCCTGTAGCTCGTGCTCTGGTCATTGTCGTTCAGCGTCAGGTTCCCCTCGCCCACCTGGACGCCGCTCAGCTCGCGGGTTTTGATGGTGATGTGACCCATCATCCGATCCTCAGCGCCCCTCATCATGTAGTGGAATTCCAGCAAGTCGGCTTCCAAGACGGAGCAATTGCCATCGAAGGTCTGGTTGATGTTCGCCAGTATGTATCGGTTCTCGCCCAGGATCATGCCTCCCCGGGTGGTTGTGGTCCCTTCAGACCTTGATATCTCTTCCCTGATCTCATCGAGGCTCCTGTTCTCCTTCAGCAGATCTCTGGCAAAGGCGGGGGGAATCTGTTTGGTATCGATCAGCCATATCTGGAGGAAGTAGGTTTCGCCCCTCTTCAGAGCGACCCCCTCCGCTCGGAAAGGACCGCCCGAGGAACGCCCGTCTCCCGCAGCCCCGTATTCGGGGTGAGGTCCCACGGCCCCGATTCGATCTGGCGGTAGGGGTCCTGTAACAGTTTCCATACCCGGCTCTGAAAAGGGTCGATCCGGGGCCGAGACATCTTCAAATGGGGTCGAGAGGGCCGTCGTCATGAAGGATACGATCATCGCTAAGACAACAGAGGTTCTCACGATCTTCACGAAGATCAGTCCTCAAAGGAAGCGTCCAGGTGGACTGTGTACCTGCCGCTGAGAGTCCCCTGATTTATCATAAGGGTCCCCCTGCCATCCCCGACGCCCTCTTTTGTCTCTTTCGTCTCTATGCGCCCGAGGACGTCGCCCGCGGCTTCAGAGGACCAGATCCCCTCACGTCCCCCCCGAATCTCGGCGAGATCTGCCCTGAGGACGGTCTCGGAATCCCAGGATCTGAAGTCGACGTCCACCAGCCTGTAGCTCTCCCTGCCAAGCCTCATCTTGCCCTGGTATATGAAGGAGGGGTTCGCCTCCTCCTCGATCAGCATCTTGATCTCCTCGATGCTCTTTCTGTTCTGCAGGAGGTCTTTGATCTGGGCGGGGCTCAGAAGCCTCAGCCCTTCGATCTCTATCCTGAGGGGACGGGCCGACTTGAAGAACGACCCCGCCGGTCCCAGGGCAAAGCCACTCTTGACGCAGACGGTCTTTATCGGCGCGGCGGATGAGTCCATCAGGGATTCAGGAATTGTCATGTTTTTCATCATCTAGAGTCACCTCAGGTCTCGGAGCCGTGGGCCTCTTGGCCCACGACCCTTCGAGACGCCGGGGTTCGATGCTATGGTGTCCGTCGAGTCGGGTCAGGGGTCGCGGACCCGGCGGCCAGCAACCCTCCGAAACCCGAGTCCGATGAGGGAATGTTCTGCTTGTCGCGTATCCTCCAGCTCACCGCTGTCCACCGAAGCCGGGCCCGGTCATCTGATTTTGAAACGCTCCCCTACCCTGCTGCTCTATGCCAGCTCCAGCCATTCCACACTGGTTTTGCTGGAATCCTAGCGCCCCCTTCGCGTTGCAATTGGCGGCTCCAGCCATTCCGAACTGGCCAGCCTGACAGCCATGAGGGCCTCCCATGCGGTCTTTGCCGAGACCACCTAGACCGAGGGTTCTGCAGACCTCCATCTGCTCTTTCAGCTCGGCGAGGGTCATGTTCTCCATCTCGGCCTTCCTCTGCTCGTTCAGCTCCTCGATCTCTGCCAGGGTCATG
>CAZNGI010000096.1:3158-9014 GCA_964572505.1 uncultured Methanotrichaceae archaeon
CCTCGATCTCTGCCAGGGTCATGCCTTCCAGATCTTCAGCGGTCAGATCGGTTATGAGCAGGCAAGCTCCGCCACCGAGGAAGGGACGGTCAGACCTCTCCTGCCTCTGCTCCTTCAGCTCGGCGAGGGTCATGTTCTCCATCTCGGCCCTCTTCTCTTCTTTCAGAGCCTCGATCTCTTCTGCGGTCATGTTGCGGAATTCGTTCATCTTCTGCTGTCTGAGCTCTTTCAGCTCGGCGAGGGTCATGCTCTGCATCTCTTCTTCGGTCAGGTCATTCATGAGAAGGAATGCCCCACCGCAACCTCTGCCCATCTGGCACTGGTCCATCTGACTGTTGTTCATAGATCCGGTTCTGTCAGCCTTCCCGCCTGAATAGGGCATCGAGAGGGCCGGCACCGCCAGAAGGCAGACCACCGCCAAAGTTATCAACGATTTCGCGTGTCTCATTTCCTATACCTCACTCGAGGACGGCTTTGCTGCAGCTTCGGCAGCGCCGTCCTCACCAAACTCATCCTAAGCCCGAACGATAGTTAAAATTAGAGCCGAACAAGACCGAACGACGACCGTTCGAAAGCCGTTTCAGCCATCTAAAACCGTTCAGTTTTTGGCAGAATAAGGTATGATTGTTCCATATAATCTGAAAGTCGTTTTTTGTTTTTATTTTTGTGTTCTGAGTGATTTCGTTCCGTTGAGCTATGGAACGCGGCGACGATCCCGGCGGCTCCCGCGCCGCCCCCGACGGAAACAAAGCATCCCAGGCGGGGCGGATCGGGCAGGGTTTGCGGACTTGCCCTCAGCCCCTGCCTCTTTTTTTGCCCTTTTCGTAAGGCTCCAGGTGCACCACCACGTCCACCACGTCCGAGACGTACTCGATAAGCCTGCGCTTCACCTCCTCAGAGATCTCGTGCCCCTCCTCGACGGTGAGGGCGGGATCGACCAGGACGTGGAGGTCGACCTCGATACCGGATCCTATGTTTCGGGTCCTGATGGCGTGGACCTCCTGGACGCCGGGGGTGGCGAACGCCAACTGCTCGATCCCGCGACAGATCTCTTCGGGAGCCCCCCGGTCGATGAGCTGCTCCACCGAGGGCCAGACTATCTTCCAGGCCGCCTGAAGTATGAACATAGAGACGACGATCGCCCCCAGGTGGTCGAGGAAGGAGAGGCCTGGAACGAGGGCTGCCCCGGCTACGGCCACCGCCGCCGGAATGGAGCTTAAGCCGTCGGATCGATGGTGCCAGGCGTTGGCGATCAGGGCCGTGGACTTGATCTCTCTTCCCACCGAGAGTGTCCAGCGGTAGAGGATCTCTTTTGTGATGATAGAAACGACGGCGGCGAAGAAGGCGATGGCTCCCGGGGGCCTTGTTTGGACTTCGTGGAGGGTCGAAAGGGCGTTGTAGCTGAGCCCCAGGGCGACGGCTGCCAGGAGGAGGCCTATGAAGATCGTCACCAAAAACTCGATCCTCCGGTGGCCGTAGGGGTGACACTCGTCCGGAGGCTTCGACCAGAACTTGACCCCCACCAGGACCGCGACGTCGGTGGCGGTGTCCGAGAGGCTGTGGACAGCGTCCGCCACCACGGCCTGGCTATTTCCAAGAATTCCCGCCGCAAACTTCAGGGCGGAGAGGGCCACGTTTATGACCAGGCCGACCAGGGTCACCCGCCTTACCTCCGAGACCTGGCGTTTGTTCTCGAAATCGGGCCCCGCAGTCGAGGAAGCACAAGTCTTCGTCTCAGTCATCCGGATCTCCTCCTCGGGAAATGCTCAAATGGTGCCCCTCCGGTATTAGAATTGCGGTCCATCCCCTGTCTTCCTTCAAATCGAGATGGGTTGCGACCGGAGAATTATTACCACGAGGACGGCCAGCATCAGAAGCCACAGAGCTATCGCCACGATAGACGCCCTCTTTGCCCTCTTAGCCTCAAGCCAGCTTAGGGGCCTGATCCCCTGGGCGAGGAAGGTTGCAACGCCCGAGAGGTTGACGGAGATGAAGTTGGCAACGAAGAGGAGCATCGCGCCCCAGGCGAGGCTCTCGTGACCTGAACCCATCAGAAGGCCGAAGGTGACAAGAGGCGGGAGTAGGGCGACGGCCACCATCACACCGATGAGGGTTGCGGATACGCCCGTGGTGAAGGCGAGAGCTCCCGCGCTTCCCGAGGCGAGGGCGAGGGCGACCTCTCCAAGGCCCACCACGGTCCGAGAGGCGATCTCGGGCGTCGTGGGGTCTACGGAAAGGACCGAGCCCAAAAGGTAAGAGATGGCGATGGCGGTCACTATCCCCACCAGGTTCGCCTTGAGAGCCCTTCGAGCGAGGCTCCCGTCCCCGAGGATGGTGGCAAGGGAGAAGGAGACGTTCGGTCCCAGGAGGGGCGCGATCACCATCGCCCCGATAATGACGGCGACGTTGTCCCTCAAAACTCCAATGGCAGCCACGATGGAAGATAGAATCACCATGAAGACGTAGATCCTGGACAGTCCCGTGGTGTAGGCGATGTCTGCGTAGAGTTCCTCCCTGCCGATCCGCCTTCCCTTCTTCTTTTTTTGCTTTTCTTCTAGTGGGGTTTTAGCCTCGGGCTCTTCCTCTACAAGCCCGGGCCTTGGCAATGAAGCGGCCACCGGGAGGACGACCAGCCTGCATCCCTCCGCCCGGCGGAACCTTTTTTCAAGGCGGTCGATGACGGCTTCCGACTCCGTCGTGGAGACGAGGATCTTCACCAGAATCTGCTTTTCTGTGAAGGTCTTCAGCCAGACGCCTCCCACGGGCCGCTCCCAGATTCCCAGCATCGGCTCTATCCAGACGCCGAGGACGGGGAGGTCGTCTCTGGTCAATAGCCTCTCCAGGTCTTCTTTCTCCTCCTCGGGGAGGACGATCTCGATTAACCGGAGCACCATCTTTTCACCGACCTGGAATTTTTGGACGTCAAAATTGCGAGCTTCACAGCCATCCCCTCCTCCTGAAGTAGAGAACCATGAGAGATCCGGTGATGAGCATGAAGAGAAGGACGGCAGGATAGCCCCAGTGCCAGCGAAGCTCGGGCATGTAGTCGAAGTTCATACCGTAGATCCCTGCGACGAGGGTGAGGGGTATGAAGATGGTGGCGATGATCGTCAGGACCTTCATCACCTCGTTCATCCTGTTGCTGATGGAGGAGAGGTAGATGTCCAGCATCCCAGAGAGGATGTCCCTGAAGGTCTCGATGGCGTCGATCACCTGGACGGTGTGGTCGTAGACGTCCCGGAGGTAGATCTCCGTCGACTCCTCGAAGATCTCGGACTCGCCCCTGGAAAGGCGGCTTATCACCTCTCGAAGGGGCCATACCGACTTTCGCAGAAAGATCATGTCCCTCTTCATATCGTGGATCTGCTGCGAGGTATCGGGGCTGGGGCTCGCCACCAGCTCGTCCTCCAGGACCTCGAGGTCTTCGCCCACGTCCTCCAGGATCAAAAAGTAGTTGTCAACGACGGCATCTATCAGGGAGTAGGCGAGGTAGTCCGCCCCCTTTCTCCTGATCTTCCCCTTGTACTTCCTGATCCGATCTCTCACCGGATCGAAGACGTCTCCTTCTGTCTCCTGGAAGGATATGACGAAACCGTGGCCGACTATCAGGCTCACCTGCTCCGACCTTATCTCCTCCCCATCATCGGTCTCTAAGCTTGCGAGCATCTTCAGGACGATGAAGATGTAATCGTCGAAGTCCTCCATCTTGGGCCGCTGCTCCGTGTTGAGGATGTCCTCGAGGACCAGGGGGTGTATATCGAAGCAATCCCCGATCTTCTCTATCACCTCGGGCCGGTGAACTCCCACCACGTCTATCCAGGTGACGGATGGTTTCGCCTTGAAGTCGAGGCACTGATCGATGGAGGTCACACAGAACTCCTGAAGCTGATCCTGGTCGTAGTCCAGGATGGTGACCCTGACGGGCTCGGTCCTCGCTTCGCCCACGTGAACCAGGGTGCCCGGGGGCAGGCCCACCTTCTTCGTCCTTATCTTGAAAACCCGGGCCATACGCCTTTCACCTTCCTGGCTTTTCGTGAAGCATTCCTGGAATTCTCATGATCGATCTCGCCCGAGCGGTCTGCTCTCACTTTTCTCGCCTCAGCTCGTCTCTTGGCTGATTTTCCCTAAGTCGGTCTCGCGCCCGCCGAGCATCTTTTCCGGAAATCCGACGATGTCGATGGTGGTGGAGGCGACCTTTATTTTGTCGGACTTTTCGATCTCGTCCAGGATCAGTCGGCTCAGCTTGTTTCTGACCATCCTCCGCTCCCTCACCACGGTCACATATCTTATGTTGAAGTTTATCCAGTTGTCTGTCAGGGTTATGAAGACTGCTGGTTCCATCACCCTCTTCGGAAGGTAGTACTTCTCCTCCAGGGTGGATAGCTCCTTATTTGCCTGGAAGGCGACGTGGTCGGTCTCTCTTCGGACGACGGACAGAATTTTGGTGACGGCCTCTTTCCAGTCGCTGTCGTAGGTTATGGGGACGCTGATGTCGTCCCAGATGAAGTCGTGATCTTTCGTGTAGTTGTTGACGCTGCCCGCGAGGATGTACCCGTTCGGGATTATCGTCAGCCTGCCGGTGGCCTGATCTCCCGACATCCACTCTCCCATCTCCATCAGGGTTGTGTAGAGGATATCGATGTCGATGACGTCTCCCTTTCTCGAGTTTATCTCGATCCTGTCGCCGACCCGGTATATCCCGGTCACGAAGATGATGATCCCCCCGACGAAGTTCTTGAAGAGGTCCTGGAGGGCGACGGCCAGGCCTGCGGCGATGATCCCGTAGGAGACGAGGAGGCTCTGAGTGCTGTCCACCCAGATGTTGATCACGACCGCCACGAGTACCACCATGTAGACTATCGAGACCGTCTTTTTGAAGGAGTATCTGGTCTTGGAGACCTTTATTCTCTTGATGAGGACGTCCTGGAAGAGGTGCTTGAAGAGGAAGTGGATGATGGCTATCGCCGCGGCGGTGTAAAATGCCTTCTGGAGATCTATGCTCGGGTAGGCGTAGTTCACCGCCCACAGTGCAGCCGCCAAAGCGATGAGCGAGAAGAGGGTCAGAAACCGCTTGAGCATACGGGATTATCTTCTTCAAAACATTAAATATTTTATCCTCTCTATCGATCGCCGTCTCAGAAGAGGCAAAAGAGCTTTCCGAGGAAGAATATGTAAAATATCACCAGCATCCACCCCTCCCATAGGGTGATCTCCTTCTCCCATATTATCACGAAGTAGAGGAGGATGGCGACTAGCATCATCGGCATGGCGAAGCTGGTAATCGTCTCGGGGATCACGAGAGTTCCGAAGAGGGCCGATATCCCCATGATGCCGAGGGCGTTGAAGATTTTCGAACCGAGGATGTTTCCTATCGCAAGCTCCGGCTTGTTCATGGCGGCGGCCTTGACGCTCACCTACAACTCCGGAAGCGAGGTACCGAGGGCGACGGCGCTGGCGGCGATGATATCGGTCCCGATGTTCGCGATCTCCGAGAGCTTCACCACCGAGACGACTGTGTAGTTGGCTCCAATGTAGAGGAAGAAGACGCTCAAAACTAGCTTCAGGTAGACCAAAGGATCGAGCCTTCTCTTCGTCGGGTGGCCTCCTCCTCCCGCCTCCAGCGCTCTCGCTTTTGCCTCGTCAGCCGTCCTCTCGACGCTGATGGCGTAGAGGAGGTAGACGAGAAAGCAGGCGAGGCAGAGGAGCGCCTCAGAGAGGCTATAGACCCTGTCCATGACCATCAGGGTGAGGAGGACCGCCGAGAGCCGACAAAGAGGGGCAGATCGACGTTGGCGAGCTCGTAGCCGGTCACCAGCTTCTTTCCCACGATGGCGGAGAGGCCCAGGATGAAGAGGA
>CAZNGI010000097.1:0-8938 GCA_964572505.1 uncultured Methanotrichaceae archaeon
TATCTGCCCGTCGACCATTCTGGCAAATCGCAACACTTTATTGAGCATGTTCCTCGAATCTTAAGGCATCTAGCGATCGCCAGGATCTTCGAGGATGATCTCGCAGACCTCCGAGGAGGGCATTCCAGACCTTCGTGCAGGATATTTCAGGTCTTCGAAAAGTACATTCCGGCCCTTCCAGCATATCGCAGACTACGTTCCGATGGATGGCGATTCAGAGTTTGAGGACGAACTTTGAGACGAAAATCTTTTGGTCTTCACCGATAAAAATAATTACTCTCGGGAGAATAGAGATGGTTTGGAGGGCAAAAAGTGGACGAGTCATCAAAATCGTATGAGAAGGTTCCTTCGGGGATACCGGGGTTTGACGACCTGGTGAACGGAGGATTTCACAGGGGAACAGTCAACACAGTGACTGGGGCATCGGGGTCTGGCAAGACCGTCTTCGCCTCCCAGTTCATATACGAGGGGATCAAGAACGGCGAGAAGGGGATGATAATCATGCCCTCGGAGAGCTCTGAATTTCTGAAAAAAGAGATGTACTCCTCTTTCAAGTGGGACTTCTGGAAGCTGGAGGAGGAGGGAAAGCTCGTTATGGTGGACGTCACCGACCCCGTTCTCAGGCTCCAGAAGAGCATAGAGACCGACCCCACCGATTTCCTGATAAACTTCAGAAAGCTTGTGGACAAGAAGGTGCAGGAGGAAAAGCCCCAGCGGATTTTGATCGACGACCTTATGGCCTTCTTCACCGCCGTCGAGTCGCCTTTTGTGATGAGGTCTCTTGCCGATGACCTCTTCGGAAACTTGAGGTCTCTAGGAGTTACGGCGATAATCACCATAGGCGCGGCTTTCGGTATGACCCAGATCATGGAGTACGGGGCGGATTCTTGCACCATACTGAACAGGGAGAGGATCGGAAACAACATGGTAAGATCTATCTACATCATGAAGATGAGGGGTTCCAGGATCGCCAACAGCATAAGGGTCCTCGACATCTCCGACGACGGGTTGGCGATCTCGACCCTGTCGCCCTACCCGTAAATTCTTTGGAGGTCTGATCCGTTATGATCAAACGCTGGGTAGTTCTGGCAGGGGAGGAGGGCGGTCCGGTCTGCAACAAGATGGGCGGGATATGGAACGTCATCAACGCCGAGGCCAGGATGCTGGCAAAGCTTGCCGCAAAAAAGGAGATCGAATGCGACCTAAAGATCCTGGTGGCGGGCCCCTACTACCCCACCCAGGGGGCGGACTGGAACAAGGGCAAGTCCAGGGTCACAGACGTGAGCGGCCTCGAACCTCTCGATATGAACGACGAGCTCACCTCCGCCCTCGATCACCTGAAGTCCGAAGGGATCGACGTCGTAACCGCCGAGACCGAGGTCGATGGGGTGCCCGTCGGCTACCTCCTCTTCAACACCGCCTACTACGACTCGATAATCACGAGCAGGTACGGCCAGAAGATGACGCTCGCCAACGCCATCAAGACCGAGGCCTGGCAGATGTCAAGGCTCGACTCGATGCAGTTTGAACGAGCCCCTTACGGCCCGGAGTACACCCACTATCTCGGCCTCTCCTACGCCGTCTCCCAGTTCGTTCGGTATCTCGTATCCCTCGGCGAGGAGCAGGCCAAGAAGTATGGGGACGAGGCGATATCGGAGTTTGCCATGTCGGTGATGCCGAAGATGCGAGTCTCCCTCCACTGCCACGAGTTTCCCACCTTCTACGCTCTCGCGAGGCTGAAGTGTCTCGGGGTCCCCGTCAGGACGATGGCCACCCTCCACGCCACCGTGCCGGGAAGGTCTTCAGGCTATCGATCCCTGGATAAGGTCGCCCATCACGACGCCGCCTGGGAGCCCAACGTCCCCGTCGGCATGGCCACCCTCGAATCTCTCGCCAGGTACGCCGACGTCGTCTCCTTCGTCGGGGACTCGACGATGAGAGAAGCCATGCTCTTTCAAAACTTGAACGGGATCGTGATCAGAAACGGGATCGACCTCGGCGTCGACTACATCGACTGGAAGAAAAAGAACCTCTGCAGAAAGAAAATCCAAAAGTTCCTCTCCGAGAACCTTCACAAGGTCTTCGGCGGGGAGAAGATCGACCCCGAAGACATCCTTCCCGTCTTCACGATATCCCGTCTGGAGCTTGAGAACAAGGGCTACCCCCAGCTCCTCGACTCCCTCCTCCTCCAGGACCACTTGATAAAACACCGTATGCTCGAGCAGAGGTTCGCAGAGAACATGAGGGTGGTATGTCTCCTCATCACATCTCACGGGCCGAAGTCGAAGGACAAGCTTCCCGACGGCTTTCCCATCAACCTGCCCTCGGAGGTCCCGGTGGGTGAGGAGATCAGGCTCAACAACATGATCCACGATCTCGGGATCAACGCCGGGAACATGGCCGCGGGCAAGAGGCACGCCTCGGCCGTCCTCTACCCTCAGTGGGTGGGGGCCGACGACGGCGGCCTCAACATGAAGGTGGACGAGATCATGGCGGGGTGCGTTGCAGGGATATTCCCCTCCCAGTACGAGCCCTTCCTTCTCACGGGCCTTGAGGCGGGACGGGAGGGTACCCCCAGCATAGTGAGCCGGGCCTGCGGCTTCAGCGACGCCCTGAAGAAGGTGGAACGGCTGGTGACCGGCCTTGGCGGGGTCGTCGTCGTCGACAACATCGAGGCCGCCCACCAGGAGATGATCCTCGATTACGCCCTGGCCTTGGACTACTTCACCTGGACGTACCTTGAAGACCAGGTGAAGTACCGGCTCCTCTGCGAGGAGTCCTTCGCCCTTGCAAAGCTGATGAACTGGACCGAGCCGGTCCTGGAATACTACAAGAACCTCATGGTCAGCTCGGAGCTGGACAAGTGCATGCCTCCCGAGATAAGAAGTTTTGACGATGGTGGCGAATGATATGAAGATAGCTTACTTCAGCCTGGAGTTTCCTCCCAGGGTCTTCGGGGGGCTCGGCGTTTACGCTGACTCCATCTCGAAAGAGATAGCAGCCCTTGGTCAAAAAATCTCCGTCTTCACCCTGGGCGACGGGGATCTGAAACGAAGGCAGACGAGGCGCGGTATATCCATTTTCAGAGAGACGCCAGAACCGATGAGAGACGGCTGGGAGCCGTTCCTCTCAGCCCGGACTTTGGCCTGGGGCGACGGCGTGAACTTCCTCTTCGACCTCATGAGCTACAACCAGCTTGCTGCAGCTTCTTTGAGGGAGAACGGTCCCTTCGACCTCTGCGTCGCCCACGACTGGCTGGGCCTACCCGGCGCCATGGCAGCGAAGAGAAGCGAAGATCTGCCCCTGATCTACCACGTCCACAGCCTCGAGGTGGGAAGGGAATCGGCCCCAAACCAGCAGATCGTCGACCTGGAGGTGAAAGGAGCCCACATCGCCGACGGGGTGATCACCGTATCTTTGGCGATGAGAGAGCAGCTGGCGAATCTAGGCATCCCCAAAGAGAAGATTCAAGTCTGCTACCACGGCGTCGATACGGGCGTATTCAGCCCCTCGTCGGTCAAGCCGAAGAAGATCGAGGAGCTTCGGGAAAAGTACGGAATCGAGGACGGAGGCGAGGTGATCCTCTTCGTCGGAAGGCTCGAACCTGTCAAGGGGGTAATCCCGCTCCTCGAGGCGATGCCCAAAGTCCTGAAAGAGCATCCGAGGGCGAAGCTCCTCGTCGTCGGCAAGGGGACCCTCGAAGAGCGGGTGAGGTCGATGGCAGAGCCTCTGGGAGAATCGGTGAAGGTCGTCACCGACTTTTTGGACCTGGAGACGAAGATCCACCACTACGCCCTCGCCGACCTCTGCGTCTTTCCGAGCCTCTACGAGCCCTTCGGGATCGTGGGGGTCGAGGCCGCTGCCATGGAGAAGCCGGCGGTCGTCGGAGCCAGCGGCGTCTCCGGCCTGCGGGAGATCGTGGACAGCCCCTCCTCGGAGCGGCCCACCGGAGTTCACGTGAACCCCAGCGATCCCGGCGACATCGCCTGGGGGATCAACCTGGTCCTCGAAGACCCCGAAAGGATGAGGGAATGGGGCAAGAACGGCAGGGCCAAGTGCCTCGATATATTCAACTGGCCACGGGCGGCCAAAGAGACCCTGGAGATCTACGAGAAGGTGATCTCATCCCGGAGATGAGGCGTCACTACTTCCTCGACGAGTACTGCATCATCGCCGCTGAGAGGGGCAAGAGGCCCTCCGACTTCAAGCACGGCGGGACCGGGGAGCGGTCCGACCCCAAGACCTGCCCCTTCTGCCCGGGAAACGAGGAGCGCACCCCGCCGGCGGTCGCGGTCTACACCGAAGACGGCATCTATGCCGACGGTGAGGAGAGGGTCAAAAACTGGTGGGCGCGGTCCTTTCTCAACCTCTACCCGGCCATGGCCCCGAACCCAAAACCGCCCACGAGAGAGTGGGTGGCTGATTCTGCTCGCGGCTTTCACGAGGTGATCGTCGAGTCCCCGGATCACGAGAGCGACCCATCTCGCTTCAGCCGCCGGGATCTCGAAAGGCTCGTTTCGGTCTACAAAGATCGGTACGTTCGTCGCATCTCAGAGACCGGGGTCGAGTACGTATCGATCTTCAAGAACTGGGGCCGGGTGGCAGGAGCTTCCCTAAGCCACACCCATTCCCAGCTCGTCGCCCTTCCCCTCGTTCCCCCGGCTTTGATCCGGGAGATGGAGGCGATATCCTCCGAGCCGCGCTGCCCCTACTGCAGCCTCGTCGAGCGGGAGGCGTCCTCGGATAGGTTGATCTTTGAGAACGAGGGCTTCGTCCTCATCGCCCCCTTCAGCTCAGAGGTCCCCTACGAGACCTGGATCCTTCCGAAAAAGCACGCCTCGGACCTGGAGGGTCTAGATTCGGGAGGTCTGGCCCAGGTTCTGGGTGAGGCGCTCAGAAGGCTAGATCGGCTCCTATCGGGTCCTCCCTACAACTACATGATCCGCCAGCTTCCCGATCGTCGCTACCACCTCAACATCAGAATTCAGCCCGCGATATCGACGATGGCGGGATTTGAGAAGAATACCGGGATCTTTATCAACACCGTGCCGCCCGAGGAGGCCGCCAAAGAGCTCCGAGAGGTCTGATGGGGATCGATCTTTTTGTAGATCCCGGGATCTCATCAGGATCTCTCGCGGTTTGTCTTGTGGTCGTAGTTCTTTGGCAATCCCTTCGAAGTGCCGCCTGATATTTTCATCAAGGCATCGATGAGGATCGGGAAAACCGAAAGGTTAATGAGACGACAGCATAAGAAATTGTAGCAAAAATTGGCGAGCGAAGCCTATTGGAGCACGAGATTGATGCTGATGCCTCGATCTGGCGGCTTTCAGCCCCGTTGATGCCGCCTGTTGACGCCGCATCTCTCCTGATTACGACAATGACGAAATGGACGAAAAGCGATTTGATCTTGATGTGGTGGATGAAATGCGAATAGGGATGCTCTCCTGGGAGAGCCTGTACTCCATAAAGGTCGGGGGCGTCGCCCCTCACGTCTCAGAACTCTCCGAAGCTCTCGCCAGGAGGGGGATCGAGGTGCACGTCTTCACCCGTCGGGGGGACTTCGGCTCCTACGACGAGATCAACGGCGTTCACTACCAGAGGGTGGACTTCGACCAGTATGGAGACATACTCGCCCAGATGGACCGGATGTGTAACGCCATCTTCCATCGGTTCGGGCACGTCCAGAAGCTCTTTGGCAACTTCGACCTGATGCACGGCCACGACTGGCACCCGGTCACGGCCCTCAACAGGATAAAGGCCACCTGGGGCATCCCCTACGTGATCACGCTCCACAGCACCGAATGGGGCAGAAACGGGAACAACTTCAGCTACGAGGGCGTGCCAAGAGAGGTCGCGCACCGCGAATGGCTGAGCGGCTATGAGTCGGCCATGGTGATCACCACCACCCAGAGGATGAAAGACGAATTGATGATGCTCTACCAGATCCCAGGAGAAAAGATCGAGATCGTGCCCAACGGCCTGGTCATCGGTAGCTTCAGGCGGTCCCTGGACCCTGGAAGGGTCAAGGAGAGGCACGGCATCCATCCACTCGCCCCGGTGGTCCTCTTCTGTGGCAGGATGAACTACCAGAAGGGACCCTGCATCCTGGTGGAGGCCGTCCCCCACGTCCTCGCCCGCCACTGGGATGCAAAGTTCGTCTTCATCGGCGACGGTGACATGAGACAGGAATGCGAGCGGCGGGCCCGAGAACTGGGCGTCGAGAGGTCCTGCGTATTTCTGGGGTACACCCCCAGCAACGTCAAAGAGGAGTGGATGAACGCCTGCGACATGATCTGCCTACCCAGCAGAAACGAGCCCTTCGGGATCGTGGTCCTGGAGGGGTGGGATGTCGGAAAGCCCGTCGTCGCCACCGACGCCATCAGCATAATCAAGAACTTCGAGGACGGCCTCCTCGCCTACATCCAGCCCGAGTCGATAGCCTGGTGCATCAACAGGCTCCTCGACAACCCCGAGGAGATGGAGCGGCTCGGCCGGGCCGGAAAAGAGCGCCTCGAAAGGGAGTTCACCTGGGACGAGATCGCAAGGGAGACCGAAGAGGTCTACAAGAAGGTTTTGAAAAAGAAATAACAGACCAGATCAAAACTTCGCTTTTTTGCCCTTTTTGCACCTTTCTACCCTTGAGCGTGCATCAGGGATATTATCAGGTCGTGAACCTGCTCCGGACGGGCGATCCCCTCGAGAAGGTGGTGGGACCTTCCCCGAGGCGTCGATACGGTCTTGCCGCCCCCGGCACCGATCATCGCCCTCGTTCCCACGGCTGCGCCCGCCATGCTGAAGTCGTCGCCGAGGCCCAGGCCCGAGGCGGTGATGGGGATTATCGTTCCGAAGTTGAAGATCTTTCCCGGGAAGGACTGCTCCACCACCAGGTCGTTTATGTTCTTGTAGAGGAGGGTTCTACGGTGGACCCCGAGATTGCCCGATTCCATTATCAGCCTCCAGTTGGTGATGTAGTATCGGTGAGACCTGCGGTGCTCCTCCGTCCCCAGGACCCCGAGGACGCCGAAGGCTGTAAGGATGTTATTTTGGTCCGCAAACCAGAGAAGGCCCCTCGCCTCCAGAAAAGCCATGTACTCCAACTGGCCCGGAAGGTAGAAGGCGAGAAGCCCCGGAATCGCCAGGGCGAAGAGCCACCTCCAGTTGATCCTGAAGAGGGCGATCAGAACCGCCGGCACGAGGATGGAGAGCCACCAGAGTACCCGGGC
This sequence comes from uncultured Methanotrichaceae archaeon, assembly GCA_964572505.1. Taxonomy (GTDB): domain Archaea; phylum Halobacteriota; class Methanosarcinia; order Methanotrichales; family Methanotrichaceae; genus Methanocrinis. The sequence continues at coordinate 7,224 of CAZNGI010000097.1, forward strand.
CGAGGTCTCGGGGCCCATGTCCAATATCTCGATTCTGGGGCCGGAGGCGAAATAGACCCCCACCAAGGCGAGGTAGACCCAGATCCCATAGAGCCGGTAAAAGGCCAGCGGGTGCGGCCGAAGGGCCCGTATCAGCTCTTCGCCTTTCTGGAGCTTGGGTGACACGCACCTGATTTTGAGGCTGATCGGATAAATAACCATTCTGTCGTGAAGGTCGAGGTTCCGGAGAGGTGGTAGAAAGAGTCGGCCAGGTCGCAAGGAGCCTTGCACGACTACGTCCCTTCCCAGATCGCATGATCATGATGTGGATGCGGTGATGATCGGGGCGTCGAAGGCGGAAATGGATTGACCGAAAGGTTCAAAAACAGGAAGCACGTGGGTGGAAATCGCATCTTTTCGTGCCTCGGTGGCTTAGCTGGCATAGCGCGTCCTTGGTAAGGACGAGGCCGTGGGTTCAAATCCCACCCGAGGCTTGATCTTTCTCTCCGAGGGCGAGGGGTTTATGTTATTTTAATTATATAGATAGAATACTTACGGCTTTGTCATTTTGATGTGGATGTGATGACGGTCTGCAGCCTTGAAAGCCCGAAGTCCCGCCACAAAAAATCCTATATAAAAAAAATAAAATTACGGCGTTGGCGTGCCGAGGCACGTCAACTCATCCCGCCCGGCTTGAATCAGATTCTTGGACCGATCAGCGTAATCCGGGAATTGGCACTTGCTACACTCTGTCCGTCGCAATAGGCAACAGCAGTGGCATCGTTCGGCAAGTAGTAGCGGTTTTTATACACTATGAAGTCGCCAAAATCCCCCACATTGTAGTCCGCTTCAAGCGTTTCGGATTCGCCTGGTCCTAGGGGGCCGTTAGACGTGGGGGCAATTCCGCCGATCTCGATAGGGTCAAGGGTGTAGTCGCCTACATTTGTGACTACGTACGTGAAGGTTACAACTTGGTTCTCTATGACGGTGTTATCATCCACAGACGCACCTATTTGGATTGAATAACTCCCTGCCGATGCCGCGGGCAGAAGGAGAAGGAGCGATGCCAACAGGGCGATCACGCCAGCTACCTTCAGCCCGGATATAGTTGCTCTGGGCTCAGTCTTCATATTATACCATCCTCTTTTGGTGAACTAGGTCGAAGAGATTCCGATCCAATCTCGTCGCCATTTTACATTTCTACAGATGTTATCAAGATATTAATAGACACTTGTGGTGTATGCTAACGTATAGATTTTGAAAGATTATTTTTACAGCCTCCAAACCTTCAAAAAGATCATCTTTTGAATTGTTAATCCCTTCAATGGAGGACATCCGCGGATTTTCAAACCACAATATGATATAAATTGACAATTTTTCTTTGAGGTCGTCGGCTAACCAGATCCCGATCAGTGGATGGCGATCGGCTTCGGAAGCTCCATTGAGCCGGTCTCTTTGGGGATCGAGCCATACAGATCTTTGAACCATCTTCGAAGAGTCGGATCTTTGGGGTCCGAGCTTCACCTCCGCCGGGTTGCGATCGCTGTCTACATTGGCAGGTCGAACCTGACTTGATGGATCGGGCAATTCGACGGAGCTTGAAAATCGCGATTATAAATAGACCTTATTACGCGGCGATATTCGGCGTGTCGACGATGATAACCAATCTATTTTCCCTTTGCGGCCTTCGGAGGAATGGCGCATACGGGCCTCATCCTCGAGTACGTCCGAATATC
>CAZNGI010000098.1:0-8855 GCA_964572505.1 uncultured Methanotrichaceae archaeon
TCTTTTCCATGGGGATCGCGGGCCCTGCGGTCGCCTACTTGGTGTACAAAGGGTGCACGAGGTCCAATCTGAACTTTTACGTATCGATCTTCCTCGCAGCGTCTCTTGCAGACTGGGCGACTTACCTGGTCACCTCCCTCCAGCTGGCTCTTGCCTTCCCGTCGGCGACCGGCGGGGTCGTCCAGTCCTTTTACGCCTTCGGAACGGTCTTCGCCGTGACCCAGGTGCCGCTCGCCATCGTGGAGGGTGTCATCACTGCCCTGATATTCAAGTACATAATCCAGGTGAAAGGTGAGGTCATGGTGAGGTTGAAGGTGATCGACGAGAAGAAGCTCAGAAAGCTGAAGGAGGTGATCTCGGCATGAAAGGGGAGATGATAGCTGGAACGGTGATCGTGGTCTTTGCGGCCCTCTTCCTCTACGTCGCCGCAACAAACACCGGGGCCGAATGGGGCGGGGCCGACGGCGAGGCGGAAGGCGTCGTCGAAGAGCTGACCGGGGGCACCTACGAACCCTGGTTCCAGCCCCTCTGGGAGCCGCCAAGCGGCGAGATAGAGAGCCTCCTCTTCAGCCTCCAGGCTGCGATCGGAGCGATCATCATCGGATACTTCTTCGGCTACTACCGGGGAAAACAATCGAACAGTCGATCTGAGGAGTAAACCTTGCATCACGCCCTCCTGGACGAGTACGCCCTCAATAGCCCCCTCCGGGACAAAAACAACAAGCTCAAGCTCTCTCTTGTGGCCGCCGCCCTTCTCGTAGGCGTCTCCTCCACTTCGCCGGTGGCCCCGCTCTTCATCGCCCTCTCCATGAGCCTGGCCACAATCCGCCTCGGAAAGATCCCTGCCAAATTTTACGCAGAGCTGGCCATCGCGCCCCTGAGCTTCGCCCTCTTCGGGGCCGTGATCATCCTCTTCTTCTTCGGGTTCGGCCCCGAGATATTCTCCCTGGAGATTTTGGGCCACCGGATCGGGGCAAGCGCCGAGGGCGCGGACCTTGCGGTCCTGGTCGTCTCCAGAACCCTCAGCGGCATGTGCTGCCTCTTCTTTTTGGCTCTGACGACGCCGATGGTGGAGCTCTTCGCAGTCCTGAAAGCGTTGAGGATGCCGGACTCCTTCGTCGAGCTTTCGATGATGATTTATCGGTACATCTTCGTATTTCTCGAGGTGGCGATCAGGATGAGGCACGCCCAGGTCATGAGACTTGGATACGACGGATTTCGATGCTCCATTCAGTCCTTCTCGATGATGGCGGGCACCCTATTTCTGCGAACCATGGAGCAGGGCGAAAAGCTCTACACCGCCATGGACGCAAGATGCTACGACGGAAAGCTCTCCCTCTTCGAGGAGAATAGGCCCGTAAAGGTCCAAGAGCTCTTGGCCGCCTCGGGCTACGTCACCTTCATAGCGGCCCTAGCCTACATCTCTCGAGGGGCTTCCATATTCTGAGGCGCAAATAATGACCTTGCTGGAGACGAAAAATCTCAGTTACATTTATCCCGACGGAACCCGCGCCATTCAAGGGGTCGATCTCAGAATCGATAAGGGCGAGAGGATAGCCTTCGTCGGACCGAACGGCTCAGGAAAGTCCACCCTCTTTTTGCTATTGAACGGGACGCTCCGCCCCACAGAGGGCGAGGTCCTCTTCTGCGGCCATCCCCTGCGATACGACGCCCGCTCCCTTCGGGAGACGAGAAAGAAGGTGGGGATAGTCTTCCAGAACTCCGACGACCAGCTCTTCGCCCCCACCGTCCGCCAGGACGTGGGCTTCGGCCCCACCAACCTCGGCCTTCCGAAGGACGAGGTGGAAAAAAGGGTCGAGAGGGCCCTCGAGTACGTGGGGATCGAGAAGCTGAAAAATCGGCCACCTCACCATCTCAGCAGCGGCCAGAAGAAGAGGGCGGCCATCGCCGGGGTGATGGCGATGGACCCGGAGATCATGATCCTCGACGAGCCCCTATCCAACCTGGACCCCGCGGGCTCAGAAGAGGTGATGGAGCTTCTCGAAGAGCTGAACGAAAGGGGGACGACTATAATCATATCCACCCACGATGTCGACCTCGCATATCGGTGGTCTGACCGAGTATACCTCCTCGCCGATGGGAGAATCGCGGATCAGGGAAGGCCTGAGGAGATCTTCGGGGATTCGAAGCTACTCTCCGGATCGGGGCTGAGGCAGCCCCTCATAATGGAGGTGTACGACGAGATTTCCCGAAGAGAGCTTGCAGCTCTTGGGAAAAGGCCGAGGAGCGTGCCGGAGCTGGTCAACCACCTCACCCCGCCAGACCTTCGATGGATGAAGGTTCCTCCCGGGACCGAGGTGGGTGAGACGATCTCTCTGGAGGGGATCGAGAACGCAAAGTCGAAGTCGGCCCGATCCGAGCAGGTGAGGGTGATCCATCTCCAGGAGGGGGGCCGGGCCGTGGTGGAGACTCTGCAGAGATCGATCAGGCTCGGGCTCGTCATAGTCTGCAACACAGACCACCAGGACCATGACAACCTGAAGAGGCTGATGGAGGAGAGGGGAATCGATCTTGTGGGAGTCATGGGAACCAGGAGCAGGGCCTTCGCCGAAAAGCACGGGATCTTTGCGGATATAGCATCGAACGTGATAGACAAGACGATACTGCGGGCGCTCTGCGGAGATGAGGTTCTAATCCTCACAAACGGCGGCATGGTGGAGCACGCCAAAAGGCGCATAGAGGATTACGGCAGCCAGAGCGGGATTAAGATCGAAGTCGTCGTCTTCAACGGAAAGCCCCAGAGCAAAGCGAAACTCACAGAGCCGGTTCATGCCGATGCCGGAAAGAGCACCTGACGGTTCAAGATCGCTTCGCTGGTCCGACTTGATAGGGCCCCTTACCCTCTTTTGAGACAGATAATTGAGCGGCGAAGACAGTTATCTTCAGCGATATTGTGCATATGTTGTGCCGCCCGGAGAGGTGAATAGAATCCAATTGATAAAAATGCAGATATGACTACCGTGAGGGCTGATGAGCCCTGCTGTGATTACAACGTTGTGAAAAGTAGGTGTGAGCGGGTAGGGGAGTGGGGGTTAGTGAAAAATTAGTTTACCCGCTCGTGTATATCCCTCTGTTTGATTGTATAAATAGTTTTCTGATTAATAATTCAAAACATACATTACATATTTCGCCTCTTTGCAGCCCGATTGGCGATTTTTGCCGCAAAAGCGCCAGCCACAAACCCAGCGTCGATGTTGACTACGACCATCACAGAACAGGACTGGAGCATGGATAGGAGGGCAGCCTCGCCCCTGCCACCGGCGCCGTAGCCCGTCGAAACCGGAAGCCCCACGACGGGAGCGTCCATGAGGCCCGCCACCACCACAGGAAGCGTCCCCTCCCGGCCTGCGGCCACCACCAGGGCGTCTGCGTCCATCATCTTCTCCAGGGACGGAAATAGCCTGTGAATCCCGGCGACTCCGACGTCGTACTCCGACACCGTCTCGCATCCCATAAGCTCGGCGGTCACCCTCGCCTCCTCGGCGACGGGGATGTCAGCAGTGCCTGCGGAGAGGATGCCGACCTTTCCTCCGGAAAATTTCTGGTCAGTCTCCTTCGTGATGACCGCGGCTTTCGCCCTCTCCTCCCATCTCAGGTCTGCCCCTTCAGGGAGATGGACCTCTCTCAGGGCAGCGAGCTGTTCTGAGGAGACCCTGGTTATGAGGATCGCATTGGACGCCTCCAGGAAGGAGAGGGCAATCTCCACCAGGTCCGAGGGACTTTTCCCCTCAGCCAGGATCGCCTCGGGAATCCCAATCCTGTCGATTCGGTTGGGATCTACCTTGGCCATCTTCCCCACCTCTCTGTAGGAAATTAAGTTGACCTGGCGGGCTGCACCCTCCAGCGAGATCTCGCCCCTGGCGAATCTCTCCAGGATCTCTTTGAGGTTCGACGTCACCGCCGAAGTCTTGTATTCCGGGGGATAAATGGTTTATCCTGAACCGTTCGTTGTAGCGGACGATGAAGGTTAACCTCGATCTTCACATTCATTCACGATACTCTGCGGCCACCTCCAACAAGATGGACCTATCCACCATCGCCAGAGAGGCCGCCAAGAAAGGCATCAGGATAGTGGCCACCGGGGACTGTCTCCATTCCAAATGGATGGCAGAGGTTAGGGAGCTTCCCGAGAGGGACGGGCTATTTTGGCACGGGGAGACGGCCTTTGTCCTGACCACAGAGGTGGAGGACTCCTCGAGAGTCCATCATCTCATAATCGTTTCCGACCCTTCCAAGGCGTCGGAGCTCGTGGAGGCGTTCTCGGGCAGGGCCGCGAGCCTCGACTCGGACGGCAGGCCCACCCTCCAGATGAGCCCACCTGAGATAGCCGATGCGGCCCTGGAAGCCGGTTGCCTGATAGGTCCGAGCCACGCCTTCACCCCCTGGACCGGGATGTACGCCCACTATCCGTCCCTCGATGAGTGCTACAAAGACAGGTCTGATCAGATCCCCTACGTCGAGCTGGGACTGAGCGCCGACTCCGATTACGCAGACAGGATATCCGAACTGAAAGAGAAGACATTTCTTACGAACTCCGACGCCCACTCGCCGTGGCCCAACAAGCTGGGTAGAGAGTTCAACCAGATGGAGATGACGGACCTCTGCTTCGAGGATCTGAGAGATGCTATCTTGCGCAAAGGCGGATGCGGCCCCACTCTGAACGTCGGCTTCTACCCAGACGAGGGAAAGTACAACAGGACCGCATGCACCCGATGCTACAGATTCTACTCGTCCGATGAGATGAGAGATAGAAGGGGAAGGTGCGAATGTGGGGGTCTCATAAAGCTGGGCGTCAGAGACAGAGTTGAAATGCTGGCAGATAGCCAAAAACCAATCCATCCCGATCACCGGCCGCCCTACCTCCATCTGATACCCCTCGCAGAGATAATCGCCATGGCTCTCGACGTCAAGGGCGTTTATTCCGCAAAGGTCCAGAAGATCTGGAACGAGCTTATCAGGGGAAAGAGCGAGATCGAAGTCCTAGTGGAGGCGGACCTCTCGGAGATGGAGGGGGAAGATGGGATCATAGATGCGATCCGGGCCTTCAGATCAGGAGACGTGGTGGTGGAGCCGGGCGGTGGAGGAAAGTACGGCCGTGTGAAGCTTGCGGGCCGCCAGAACGCCACAAAAAACGACGATCAGAGATCGCTCTTCGACTTTTAAAATTCGGGCAAAAAAGAAGGGAGATAACTGGCGCCCATTAAGGCGCCAGTCCGCAGTTTTCGTCACATGTCAGCTCTTCGCAGCTCAATTCTGCAGGGTAGCCGACGTACTCGAAGTCCCAGTTCGGGGGCTGCCATCCTGTGCATGGAGAAGTACCACACTCCTCGACCACACCGACGTCGATGACCGAGTTGGCGTATACCGGCTGGACCACGGGTCCGTCGACGGACCTCGGATCGACCTCGACGCTGTTTACGAACCTTCCGGCCATTTGGACCTCGACCCTGTAGGCGATCGTCACCGTCTCGAACGGCCCGATCTCAACCACATTCCAGACGACGGTATTGTTCTCGTAGGATGCGAAGGGCACCATCGAGTCGAGGAGGACCATGCCTGCAGGCAACGAATCGGTCACCGTAGCGACCCGCGTCACGTCAGCCCAGTTCTTGATGTCGACCCTGTACCAGACGACGTTCGGGTTCACCTGGTCGATCTCTGCGGTCTTCGTTGCGGAGACGGTCTCGTCGAGGCAGCATGATAGCCACTTATCCTCCAGAGCGCTGAAGTTGGAGGCACAGACCTGCTCGTCTCCGTTGTAACCGCCGCAGACCTCGACCCTGTTGACCAGCTCTTCTGGATGATACTTGGTCACGTCCAGCACGTCCAGGTTCAGGGTTATGACCACAACGTCGCCGATTGCCAGATGCGTCAGAGTCCAGTTGGCGTACGTGTCAGTCAGCTCCGATGGCCGGACCGATGCGTTGATGAAGATCGATACTGGCGGGAAGATGTCCCTGACGTATATCGGTCCAAGAGCCCTGTTGCCGTCGTTCTCGATTCTGATGGTGTAGGTCGCCACCTTGATGACCTTGTTTCGGCTTTCGCCCACCAGTACAGTCTCTTTGGCGCCAATTATCGTCTCATCGGTGATGTTTTCGAGCTTCTTGGTGACGTTCAGATGAGGCCTGTCGTACTTGGGAACTCCAGTAAAGAGTACCATCCTCTCGATGGAGTAGTCGCCCTCATACTGCTCGTCGAAGTCGACCTCGTCTCTGAGAACTGCCCTGTAACGAGCGCGGCCAGAGAAGTTGGCCTCGGTGTCCATCTCGTTGAGTCCGAGGGCCACCGTCTCCTTGTCGAGCTCGGTCACACCGGTGTACTCCTCGCCGATGTAGCTGGTTTCTGGAGTCTTGGAATACATCCCCTCCTTCCACTTCATGGAGGCGTCGATGGAGACATCGTCGGTGAGGCTCTGGTTCATCGGCGCGTGAACGAGGCTTATGTCCTTGGCGATGTAGTTGGTGTAGGTTCTGATCAGCTCCTCGGAGTCGTAGGCGCCCGTACCGGACTCGTAGCTTCTCTGGCTGTCCTTGACGCGCTTGTCCACGACGACGAAGCCCGAACCCGATGCCGACTTGTCAGAGGATACGCTCGAGCCGTACTCGTCGACCCTCTCCAGGATCTTGAAGCTGCCAGTGTAGTCCTCACGAGCCTCGAAGATGGGGGTCGTCTGAAGCGTGGATGAACTCGAAGGCATCTTCAAGAATCCAACGTGTCCCCTGCCATCGAACTCGGAATTGACCTCCATCACAGACTGATTCTTGTCCAGGAACATCCTCGATTCGCGGTCGAGCGAGACGGCATCGTGATAGGTCTCGGTAATCGTGGTGCCGGTAAGATAGTTTTTGGCTCGAGCCTTCTTGACCCAGGCGGAGTCGTAGGTGACGGTTCTGTTGTTGTAGAGCCCTATCGTGGTCGGCTTGTAGGTCGCAGATAAGTCCTCCTCCCACTCTATCGACTTGTTCTCGGTGAAGATCGTCACCCTCTCTTCGCTATCGAAGCGGCCGCTGCCGTACTCTCTCGTCTCCAGCTCGGTTCCAAGCTCCTCACCCACGGTCACGGTCACGCAGGCGGAGATCGGTTCTTTGTTCCAGTCGGATGTGGCGTAGGCGCAGTTGGTGATGATGTACGCCTCGAAGGTGGTGCTGTAGTCGTTGGCGACGTTGACGAAGCCTTCACCCGCCACCCCCTGCTCCATGCCGAACTCGAAGTCCTGTCTCTCCGGGACTCTGATCTTTATCGTGATCGTCCTGCACTCGCCTGCCGGTATGACGTCGAAGTGCCAGCGTCCATCGGGACCGAGTGCTGGCGTTGCCCACAGGATCTCCACGTACTTGTCGAAGACGTCCCAGACGGTGACGTTGTGGACCGGTTTGCCGCCATTGTTGCAGACGGTGATGGTGTAGGTTACCTCCTCGCCGCTCTTGACCTCGTACTTGTCAGCCACCTTGGTTATGGTGAGGTTCCTCGGATCGTTGTAGAAGTCCCGGGTCAGGTTCTGACCGGGCACCATGGTGACGTTGTGGTAACAACCGTCGGGAGGATTAATCGGAGTCCAGCCGGGCTGCAGCTCTTCGCAGACGGTGTAATTTTCGCCTGGAATCAAGCCGCAGATCTTCCAGTAACCGTTATTGTCGGTCGTGTTGCGTCCGACCTCCTCGCCGGTGCTGTTCGTGACGATTATCGTCCAGTTGCTGAGCGGCTCCTGGTTGGTGTCATCGTACTTGTGACCATCGATGCAGTAGATGGCGGAATAGTTGTTCTGGAAGTCGATCCCGAGCTTCGTCTCGTTGCCGTTCAGGGTTATGTTGCGATGCCAGCCGTCGGAGGGGTTGAGAGCTTCCCAGCCTGGTTTGAGGATTTCCTTGACATCGTAGGTTCCGGGCGACAGGCCGCAGATGAGCCATTCGCCATTGGCGTTGGTGTTGTTATCGTCGACCTTGGTCAGAATTCCTGAATCGTTCCTATAGACTTCGATCGTCCAGTCGGGAAGCCTGACCCCCGTATCGTTAGTCTTGTTGCCACCGAGACAGGACGTGTTGCTGTTCACAAAGTCGATGCCGAGCCTCGCCTCGTTGCCTCCGAGCACGACGCTGCGATGCCAGCCGTCGGAGGGAGTGACAGCTCTCCAGCCTGGTATGAGCTCTTCCTCTACATCGTAGACGCCAGCCAAAAGGTTGCAGATGAGCCATTCGCCGTTAAGATCGGTCTTGGTATTGTTGACCTGGGTGAGCATCCCGGAATCGTTCCTGTAAACGTTGATGATCCAGTCGGCCAACCTCACGCCCGTATCGTTAGTCTTGTTGCCGCCGAGACACGACTTGTTGCTGTTCTCGAAGTCGATGCCAAGACGGGTCTCGTTGCCGTTCAGGGTTATGCTGCGATGCCAGCCGTCGGAGGGAGTGACAGCTCTCCAGCCCGGTTTGAGCTCTTCCGCTACATCGTAGACTCCCGGAAGCAGGTCGCAGATGAGCCATTCGCCATTAAGGTCGGTCTTGGTATTGTTGACCTGGGTGAGAGTCCCTGAATCGTTCCTGTAAACGGTGATGTTCCAGTCGGCCAACCTCACGCCCGTATCGTTCGTCTTGTTGCCGCCGAGACACGACTTGTTGCTGTTCTCGAAGTCGATACCAAGACGGGTCTCGTTGCCGCCGAGGACAACTTCACGATGCCAGCCGTCGGCTGGGCTGATAACTCTCCAGCCTGGTTTGAGTTCTTCCTCTACATCGTAGACGCCGGCCAAAAGGTTGCAGACGAGCCATTCGCCGTTAAGATCGGTCTTGGTATTGTTGACCTCGGTGAGAGTCCCGGAATCGTTCCTATAAACGGTG
>CAZNGI010000099.1:0-8812 GCA_964572505.1 uncultured Methanotrichaceae archaeon
CACTCGCGACCTATCCTTTCGAAGATAGTACCAGAAAGCGTCTGTCAGCTCGTCTAAATAGTCACTTTTTCCATCCAATCTTGCACTTTCTTCGAAATTTTTTTGAACAGGATACCATACATCATCATAAAGTTCATTTTGCTTTTTCCTGTTGGGAATGTGCATGAAAAAGTAATTCCGAACTAAGTCCGCTTGTGTAAGTGGTGTCCCCTTATAGTTGAGGCTTTCAAAGATGAGATATGGATTATCCTTTTTATCTAACGTAATATGAACTACAACCAAGCTTTCAAGAAGTATACTCTGCAACTTGGCTAGATCTATGGAAGTTTGGCTTTCTGGGTCCCCCCTTCTTAGTTGACGCACAAAGAAGTTGTATGCGTCAAATAAAAGGCCGGATTCGATAGATTTTTTAAGAGTGATCTGTTGATATGTCTCGATATCCGTCTTAGTTGGCAGAATCTTAAACTGGTGGTCTCCTTCTTTGTATTGGTTAATCACATACAGATTGTGGAGCGCATCGACAAATTTTTCGGATACACCGTTTTCTTTCATCTGATCTCTTAGTGCTGCAAGTAGCACCGAAAGTGTTACTAAACGTTGTTGCCCATCAATAACTATATAGGGAGAAACACCATCTGGCGTACCTATTTGAGCTACAGTGACGATCGGGCCGAGAAAATGAGATGAATCTAGGCCATCCCCTTTGTAGGAGCTATAAAGATCTAAGATGTCTTCCCAAAGTGTTTCCCAGTTCTTTTTCTCCCAAGAGTAAGGGCGCTGGAAAATTGGAATAATGTACTGCTTGCCACCCTCCAGCAAACCGCGAAGATTTGTTTCAGCCGCTTTCATGTAAATTCATCCTCCTTCCTGGCCAGTCTGTCTGTCGAACGCTCTGACGTTAATATGATATTTGAGGATTACTAGATAAACTATCTAAAAGTACTGCATTGCTTCTATAAGCAGGATATTTGATGTTTAATTCAAAAATAAATCTGGTGCGGTCTATCACCCATCCCACCACCCGCCTCAGACCTCACCGACACCCACCACCGCAGCCGACCTGCGCCCGCAACCCCTTCGCGCCCATCACCCGCCCTCTTCGAGCCAGCCGGAGATTTTCCCGCGCCGCCCGGGCATTCCCCTCTCGGCGAGCCGCCCCGCGACCACCGGCGCTCTCCTGGGGGCTTTGGTGAAAAAGGCAGTAAAATTAGTCGGGAGGCGTAAATTTGCAGCGGCACATCTCGCATCAAACTGCGATGCGTCGTTAAAGGTCTAAAAACGTCTGAGCCCGGCCGGAACCGATGGGCTCACTCGGAGATGTACTCCGTGATCTTCGTCTGGGCGAGACGGCAGACCTCGCCGGGTATCTCGATGGGGTAGATCCCTGTGAGACATCCCATGCAGAGGTTTTCCTTGGGGATTCCTACCGCCTTCACCAGGCCCTCGTGGCTTATGTAGCCCAGGGAGTCGGCGTTGATCACCGCTTCAACACCGGCCACGGTCTTGTGGGCCGCGATCAGCTCATCTCTTGTGGCCATGTCTATCCCCATGTAGCAGGGCGCCATGATCGGAGGGCTCCCGATTCTCACGTGAACCTCTTCGGCGCCGGTGCTCCTCACCATGTCCACAATCCGTCTGCTGGTCGTCCCCCGCACGATGCTGTCGTCGACCATGATGATCCTGTTCCCCTCGATGTTGGGCCGGATGGTGTTCATCTTCAGCCTGACCGCGATCTCCCTCAGCTCCTGGTCCGGCATGATGAACGTTCTGCCGATGTACCGGTTCTTCATCAGACACTCCCGGTACTTGATGTTGGATCGCTGGTGGTACCCGATCGCGAAGGTGATTCCGGAATCGGGTATCGGCGTTACGGTATCCGCGTCCAATGGATGCTCTTCGGCCAGTGTGGCCCCGATCTTGACCCTCACATCGTAGACGAGCCTTCCATCCATGATGCTGTCGGGCCGGGCGAAGTAGATATACTCAAAGACGCAGTGGGCCGGGCACTGGTGGTGAGATAACTGATAAAACCGGACGTCCCCGTCCCTTGCGATCACCATCTCGCCGGGCCGAACGTCTCTTACGAGCTTCCCGTTCAGGGTGTCGATGGCGGCGCTCTCGGAGGTTATGATCACGTCGGTATCGGTCTTCCCGACGCAGAGGGGCTTTATCCCCAGAGGGTCCCTGACCGCTATGACCGTGTTCCCCATCAGAAGAACGACGGAGTAAGACCCGACGGCCTTTCGCATGATGGTCCGAACCGCCTCCGCCGGATCCTCATGTTCCAGCATCGCTCTGACGAAAAGACGGGCCATCACCTCGGTGTCGGAGGTGGAGTGAAAGACCTCCCCCTCGGCCTCCAGCTCCTCCTTGAGCTTCCCGGCGTTGACGAGATTGCCGTTGTGGGCGATGGCCACCGAGCTGTCCTTGTACTTCACTAAAATAGGCTGGCTGTTCTTGAGGGCCGATTCGCCCATGGTGGAATATCGCACGTGACCTATGCCCGTGGGCCCTTCCAGGGCGTCTATACGGGCGTTGTTGAAAACCTCGGCGACGAGGCCCATGGCCTTGTGGGTTCGGACAACCTTACCGTCGTAGACGGAGATGCCGGCCGACTCCTGGCCCCGATGTTGCAGCGCGTAGAGGGCATAGTAGATCGACTTTGCCACGTTGCGACACGGATCTTCTGAGGAGATCCCTACCACACCGCACTTGTCCTGCAACCCGGACCTCCACTCAGTTGCTGCAGTAGTTGCTGCTGTATTTCTGCCAGCCGTAGCCCCGGAGCCTCTTGGACTTGCCGAAGCCGCAGGATGCGCAGGTCTTGTTATGGAAGTTGAAGGATACCTTGCCACAGCGACGACACATGACGTGCGTCTTCTTCTGGCGCTTTCCCATCGATGGGGTGCCTTTTGTCATTTATAGAACCTCACGGTGAAATGTAAACTACGTTATCTCCTCGGACGACGACCGTTCCGAGCTTCTGCGAATCTTCTCCCTCTATGATCTCTTCGGTGTTGTCGAGCACCAGGTTCATGTGGATGTCATAACCCTGAAGCTCTCCCCGAAACGCCCTTCCGTCCTTGAGCTTGACTATTACGGGCCCGTTCAGCGATTCATTTAAAATATCAAGTGGTCTCTGAGCCATCGGCCTCTCTCCAGTCGTAAAGACAAAAGCTATTGCGAGACTTGCACGTTGCGTATTTAAACTTGTCGGGAAATATGGGTGTTATGAAAATCAAATCCAGGCACCACCTCAAGGGGAGCGAGTCGAAGAAGATCCTCAAGATGATTGAGCCGTTCCTGGAAGACCCTCAAGCCCTGAGAGGACTGTCTCTGGAGGTAGCCGAAACCGATCACGACTTCAACCTGATCCTTTTGAAGGGAAGGCCCGTCTTCATGATGCTGGAGGGCAGTCCCTTCTTCACGGTTCGTGGCGCTCTCGAGTTCGCGCCAAAGAGGAACATGGTGATCGTGGACTCTGGAGCCGTGAGCTACATCGTGAACGGCGCGGACGTGATGGCTCCCGGGATCGTGGAGGCAGACCCCGAGATCGCGCCCGGAGATCCCGTGGTGATCGTTGAGGAAAGGCACAGAAAGCCTCTCGCCATCGGCGTTGCCCTCCTTCCCGGCACCGAGATGCGGGGATCGGGGAAAGCGATCAAATCAGTCCATCACGTCGGCGACGACCTGTGGGATATGAGCGGATGACCGCTGTCGCTAAAAATAATTCAGAGGAATGCGCGAGCCACTTGCCGGAAGGCCTCTCGAAAGAATGTTATACATCCGAGATCAAAGGCGATATGCATGTACGAAGATATAGGGACCCTGATAAGGAAGGGTTTTGAGACCTGGAAGCGCAACCTGAACCTGGCCATACCCTTCGTGCTCATGATCGTGGCGATCATGCTTCTGGCCGTCGTCATGGCGTTTATTGTTTTGTATCCTCTGATCACCACATCGCCTGACGTCTTCTCCACCGCAGGCGACGTCGAAGACCCGCAGCAGCTCATCGACCTGCTCCAGGGTTTGACGAACATCGGGCTCCTGGTGGCGGTCGTTCTCGTCGGCATCCTGATAATGTCCCTTACGGCCTCCTTTTTCACCGCCGGGGCGATCGGGATGGCAAAAGAGGCGACCGAGACTGGAAGAACCACTCTGAAAGAGATGCGAGCTTCGGGAAGACGTCATTATCTGAGCCTCTTTCTGGCTGAGGTTCTGATGATGATCGTCGTTTTCGCTGGACTCGTTCTCCTCTCCCTTCCCTTCCTCTCGGATCTTGCGGCCGGATTCGAGACGGGCGATCCCGAATTCGGGCCGCTGGTCCTCTGGGTAATCCTGCTCATAGCCTACGGCCTTCTGATATCCATCGCCTTAGCGATGGTTCCCTACGCCCTGGTGGTCGAGGGGCTCGGGCCAATCGGCGCGATAAAAGTAGGGATCGGTTTCTTCTCGTCGAACAAGATGGACGTCTTTCTGATATGGCTCGTGGTCCTGGCGGTCTCGATGGCGATCCAGTTCGTTGGAGTTCCCTTTTCAGGATCACAGACCGCAAGCGCCATCTTCTCGATGGTGAGCGTGGTCGTGAGCGTCTTGGTGATATCGCCCCTCACCACGGTCTGGTGGACGAGGCTCTACATGACCAGGGCCGGGAAGATCTCAGAGGTTGAGGCTGTGCATGAGGCTGTGCAAGACGAAGAGGTGAAGTACCTGTAGGGACTGAGTCACCGGCATGAGCATGCTGACGAACTTCAAAAGTCGAAGCGTAGCCTACCAGACCCTGGTGGCGGGTTTGATCTTCGTTTTGGTCTACACCCTCTACCTCGACTACATCGGAAGCCCAAGCCTCGGTGAGTCGGTCTTCGCCGCGGCGATCTTCGCCTCCAGCTACTTCGTGACCTCGACGATCGTCCTGCGCAAAAAGGTCCAGAAAAGAAAGTAGCTGAAATTGACTCGCCGAGATTGACCTAGACGCCACCTTTATCGGACCGGGAGGGGTCGATCGAAGATGAAAATCGCCCCCTTCTGTGGCACGCCAAATTCTGAGCCGCGATGTTATGGAATGGTGGAACTTATCAAGGCCGGGCGCCGCTCATTTTCAAGAGCAGCTCCTCGCCGCTCTTGCTGCCCCGGGCGAAGATCAGGTCTCCTGCGCCCAGGGTCACCTTGGATTTGGGGTTGTAGGTCCACCTCCCACCCCGTTTTACGGCGAGGACGTACATCCCGGTCTCGGTCTCGAGGTCCAGGTCGCCCAGGGTCTTTCCGTCCATCTCGGCACCCGGAGCGATCTCGACCCTGGTTATCACCTCGTCAGACTCCCTCATGGCCATGGCAAGGATCGGGTGGGGCTCGATGTCGTGCAGGACGACGTTCGCTATCTTGAGGGCCGCATCGCTGATGATCTCCGTCGAGACCGCGAGGTGGAGGAGGCCCCGGAGGTTCTCGATGTCGTCGACGTGCTTTGCGGCCTGAAGGACCCAGCGCTGAAGGTCGTACTTCATCTCGTCCATCTCCTGCTCGATCACCTCGACCTCGATCGCCACCTCCTCGCTGTCGAAGAGGACGGCGGTGTAAGCGAGGCCCACTGCCAGCTCCGACCTGTTCTTCATCTCGACGATGATGTCCACAGCCCGGTCGAGCTGGCCGATACCGCTCTCCTGGTAGACCTTCGGGACCTGGGATTTACCCGTCGTCATCTCGAGAAATAGGGGGACGCCCTCGTCGTGGCCTCTCGCGAAGAGGATGTCCCCGGTCATGATCTCGGTCTCCGGCTCCGGATCATAGATCCAGCTCTCGCCGCGCCTTATGGCGATGACGCTCATCCCGACCTCCGTCTCGAAGGATAAATCATCGAGGTTTCGGCCCGCCACCTTCGAACCTGCCCCCACCACCGCTCTGGCCACCGTTTCCTCGGCCTGCCTCAGGTCCTTTTTGAGCTCGTGGGGTATCCCCATCTTGAGGTGGACGATGCTGGCGATGTCTCCCGCGGCGTTGGAGATTATCTCCGCCGCCGAGGCGATCTGGAGGATGCCGGAGAGGGCCTCGGCATCCTCGACGGTTCTTGCGGCGAGCATCGCCGATATCTGGACGTGGTAGTCGTAGACGTCCATCTTCTCCTCAAGCCTGATCACCTCCATCGCCAGGTCGTCGTCATCGTAGAGGACCGCGGAATATCCCAGATCTACCATCAGCTCGCTGGTGTCTTTCATCTTGACCAGCAGTTTTTTCATGCTTACGGGGCAGTATTCGATCTTTCTCATGCCGCTCTCCATTCGTTCTCTATCCATTAGTGATTAAATAAAAGTGTCGTTCCCCTTTTGCCTCTGCCTAACCGGGGCGGCGTAATTTGTCATCTGATAAATCGTCACCCTCACGTCCATGGGTTCGCTTGCAAAAAAGTCGACGTCCGAGCCATAAATATAAGTCCTCTCGAATCCTTGTTTTTGATCAGGAGGATTCGAAGATGGAGTTTGAGACCGTTAGGCTGACCATCCCTGAGAACTCGAACCTGATTCTGGGCCAGAGCCACTTCATCAAGACGGCCGAAGACCTCTACGAGGCGATGGCCGGAACCGCCCCCGGATCCAAGTTCGGGATCGCCTTCTCCGAGGCGAGCGGACCCTGTCTCGTCCGGTGCGAGGGAAACGACCCGGACCTGATCAATGCAGCGAGGGAGAACTCTCTTGCCCTCGGGTGCGGCCACACCTTCATCATCCTGCTCCGGGAGGCGTTCCCGATAAACGTTCTGAACGCCGTGAAGGCGGTCCAGGAGGTCTGCAGCATCTTCTGCGCCACCGCAAACCCCGTGGAGGTGGTGGTGGCTAGGACCGAGCAGGGCGGAGGGATCATGGGCGTCATCGACGGCTCTATGCCGAAAGGGGCGGAGTCGGAGAAGGACGTGGCTGAGAGGAGAGGGATGCTGAGAAAGTTCGGATACAAGCTATGACCAGGATGGATCGGGTCGTCAAAAACGGCAGGGTTTACTTCGACGGTCGTCTCCAGAACGTCGACCTCTGGACGAGGGACGGGAAGATCGCAAGTTTAGGGGGTAACCATCACGCCGAGGAGACGATCGACGGACGGGGCAAGATCGTCCTTCCGGGAGCGATCGACATCCACGTCCACTTCCGCGATCCAGGCTACACCCACAAGGAGGACTGGGAGACGGGCTCGACATCGGCGGTCGCCGGGGGCGTGACGACCGTCGTCGACCAGCCGAACACCGATCCGCCTACCTGGGACGGCCGGTCCTACAGGATGAAGCTTGAGATCGCAGAAAGGCGGTCGGCCGTCGACTTCTGCCTCAACGGTGGGCCGGGGCAGGTGAAAAAGCTTGCAGAGCTCGGGGCCACCGCCATCGGCGAGATATTCACCTACGACCACGATGAAGACGAGCTGCAGAAGATCCTGGATGAGACGGCGAAGGCGGGGCTTCTACCCACGATCCACGCCGAGGACCTGGAGGTGATCCAGGAGAAGACCGAGCCACTGAGAGATCGGCGAGAGCCCGAGCTCTACTCCCTGGCGAGACCAAATCTGGCGGAGGCGAAGGCCATCGAGAAGGTCTTAGGCATGACCGATCGGGCCCACATCTGCCACCTCAGCACCTCCGAGGGGCTGGACCTGGTCCGGGCCGCGAAGATGAGTGGGAAGAAGGTGAGCTGTGAGGTCGCGCCCCACCACCTCCTCTTCACGAAAAGGGACTGGCGACGTCAGGGCACCTTCCTCAAGATGAACCCACCCCTTCGGGACTTTCAGGACAAGGACGCCCTCTGGGAGGGGCTCCGGAAAGGAGATATCGACGTCGTCGCCTCGGACCACGCCCCCCACCTCCCCGAGGAGAAGAGGGACGAGATATGGGATGCGCCGCCGGGGGTTCCGGGCGTCGAGACGATGCTGCCATTGATGCTGATGGCCGTCAGGTCCAACCTCCTCTCCCTCGATCGGATGGTGGACGCCCTCTCTCGAAGGCCCGCCGAGATCCTGGATCTAGCGTCCAAGGGCAGGATCGCCGTGGGAATGGATGCGGACCTCGCCATCATCGATCCTCGGTCAGCATCCGACATCAGGGCAGACCGGCTTCACAGCGGGGCCGAGTGGACCCCCTACGAGGGGAGGCGGGCCCTCTTTCCCGCCATCACCATGATCCGGGGCGAGGTGGTCTTCATGGACGGGGAGCTCTTCGCAAAGCCGGGCTTCGGCAGGAACCTTCCGGGACCTGGGCTGAAGCGAGCGGTGAGGGCGACTTCTGAAGAGTGAAACGAATGGAGAGGAACGATCAGATATGTCGAGGTGTTTCGTATGAGAGAGGATGCTGAAAGGATGGTGGGTAGAGCCGTCATGGAGTCGATGAAAAGGTCAGTCCAGGCAAGAGAGGTCTTCAAGAAGATGTTGGGAGACGTCTTCGAGAACCTGCCCGAGGCTGGGGGAGAGGCTCCTGACGTGGACGTCATCGACTCGCCCGAAGAGGTCGTCATCTTCATCGACCTTCCGGGGACGAAGAAGGAGCTGATCGATCTTGGGGTGACGGAGGACGCCGTAACCGTCAAGGCGAAGTTCGAACGCCCTTCGGGAACGTACCTGCTCAGGGAGAGGCCCGAATCGGAGACGAGCCGGAGGGTCAAGCTTCACGCCGAGATGAAGCCGGAACAGGTGAAGGCCAAATACGAGGACGGGGTTCTCGTCGTCCACCTGCCCAAGCTGATCGTGGTGAAGCCCCACTCGATCACCGTCGAGTGATGGCGGAACAGACGAAAAATAGTCAAACAGCGCACCCCGCTGCAAGCAGCGGGGCATGTTCGCGCCGGTCATC
>CAZNGI010000100.1:0-8763 GCA_964572505.1 uncultured Methanotrichaceae archaeon
GGCTTAATAATGATGCTATTTGCGGTCTATCGGCTTAACAGGGCGGCGGCGCGAACATGCCCCGCTGCTTGCAGCGGGGTGCGCTGTTTGACTCATTTAAAAAATATAAATATTATTACACTCCATATTAGGGGGGGTAGCCTCCCCCAATGGCATGTCTTCAATCCCGAAGGCGCCCTCACCTGTGGGCAAAGTAGGCGACGACCTCACCCTCCTCAGCGGAGTCGATCCGGACGAAGCCGTACCTCTCGAACTGGACGACCTTGCCCAGGTCCTCTTTGATCCCGGCCTCGCCGATGCCGGAGTCGACGCCGTCGGGGCGCATCACCCCCACGGGGACGCCGTCCGTTGGAGTCCAGTGGATGATCCGAAGCTTCATCTCCCTCGCCTGGTGGGGGTCGGTCCCGATGACCAGCGCCCGGAGGGGATCGAGGCTGAGAATCTCGATGTTGCAGAGGTCTTTCAGCCTCAGGTTTCCACCAGCCTTGAGATCCTTCAGATCGTCGCCCGAGACGAGGATCTTCGATCCCGCCGGAATTTCCCGGAAACCGAGATCCAGGGTCGGGTGGAAGGGCGCTTTTGCGACTTTGGGCACGTCCCCCTCGATCTCCAAGGGGACCGGGTCCTTGACGAAGAAGCGCCTCTTCGCCTCGGGATCGACGATCTTTCTGTTCTCAGCGTAGACCGAGTCCATGCTGATGCTGATGTCCGTCTCGCCGACCCCGAGCTCGATCATGAACTTTCGGAGCGCCTCGGCCCGGATTCCGCGCCGCCTCAACGCCCTGACGGTGGGCATCCTGGCATCGTCCCAGCCGGAATACTCTCCGGCCTCGAGAGACCGCCGCAGAGCGCTGGTGCTGAAGGAGCCGAACTGGTGGATCTTGATCCTGCCCCAGTGGATCGTCGTCGGGTACTCCCAGCCCATGTGGTCGTAGAGGTACCTCTGCCTCCGCTCGCTGTCCATCAGGTCCTTTCCACGGATGATGTGGGTGACGCCCAGGAGGTGGTCCTCGACCCCGGACTCGAAGTCCAAAAGCGGCCAGACCCTGTACCTCTCGCCGACCCGCGGGTGATCTGCTGTCACAATTCTGAAGGCGGCCCAGTCCCGGAGGGCCGGGTCCTTGTGGACGATATCCGTCTTGATCCTGAGAACCGCCTCGCCAGGGGCAAGGTTGCCGTTCATCATATCCTTCCAGAGGGCCATGTTCTCCTCGGGGCTCTGGCCCCGGTGAGGACAGGGTTTTGCCGCGTCCTTCAATGCCTTGAAGGAGGCCTGGTCGCACCGGCAGACGTAGGCCCCGTTCCTTCGGATCAGCTCCTCTGCGATCTTGTAGTACTCGGGGAGACGGTCGCTGGCGATCACCACCTCGTCGGGTACGGCCCCAAGCCACTTTGAGTCCTCCAGGTACCAGCCGTAAGCCTCCAGCATCGGCCTCTTGTTGACGGGGTCGGTGTCGTCGAAGCGGAGGAGGAACTTTCCTCCGTACCTCTTGACGTACTCGGAGTTGATGATGATCCCCCTGGCGCTCCCGATGGTGGGCGGGCCGTTGGGGTTGGGGGCGAACCTCATGACAACGCCGCCTTCGGCCCCCTCAAGCCCTGGCAGGCCCTTGTCAGGCTCCTTCTTTTCGCCAAGCTCCGCCAAGAGCTCCGGCGCGATCTCGGCGAGCCTCTTCTCCCACTCCTCGGGGCTGGTCCTCGCCACCTCCGAGAGGACCGAAGCGACGAGGGGCGAGACCTCCTTCGCCCTCGCCCTGAACTCGGGGTGCTCACCCATCAGCTTTCCCATCACCGCGCCTACCTGGGGCGCGGCCCTGTACTTCACCGCGTTCTGAAGGGCGTACTTCTCTATGATCTCCCTGATATCGTCGGCCATGCAAGATCCATCTCCTGCATGAAGAGATCTTAAAGCTTCTCCAGCCCGTCCCGAACGATCTGGGCGTGGTCGAAGGCTAGGGGCGGAAGGCCTTTCAGGTCGAAGACCTCTGCGGACCTCGCATCGGACCCAGCGACAAGCTCTCCCCTCCCCCAGGCGAGGTAGCAGATCGAGACGACGTGCCCCCTGGGGTCCCGATCGGGGTTCGAGTACACCCCCACCAGCTTCAGGAGGGTGATGTCCAGGCCCGTCTCCTCTTTCGCTTCTCTTTCGGCCGCCTCCTCGACGGTCTCTCCAACCTCCACAAAGCCCCCGGGAAGGGCGTAGCAGCCCTGGTAGGGCGGGTTCTCTCTTCTGATCAGCACGATCCCCCCACCGAAGAGGATGAGGGCGTCAGCGGCCAGCATCGGCGTCTTCATGAAAACCACAACTTTTATATAGACTTAAAGGCAGTGGCCCACCGAAAGGCTTATATTCGACAAATGTCGTATAGCCGAATAGCAAAAGTCGATGGACTTAGTCTCCCTCCTTTACCCTACATCCAATATCGACTTTTGCGCTCTTTTCTCTTTACAATCGTCCGTTCAACGCGTTTTCAAACTGTTCATTCCGCACATCAGATATACCTTGTAAGCCCTGGACTTGGCATGACCTTCTGCGTAATTAAGATTGGCGGAAGTCTGATCGACGTCTCCAGAGAGATCATGAAGGGCCTTGTGAGCCTCTCGCAGGAAGGCGGCGCCTTTCTCGTAGTTCCTGGCGGCGGCCCCATGGCGGATCTGGTGAGAGAGATCCATCGAAGATATCGTCTATCTGAGGAGACGGCTCACTGGATGGCGATATTGGCGATGGAAGAATACGCCCACTTTTTGGCAGACGGCACGGGCACGGCCCTGACCGATGAGATCTCAAGGCCCGTCGCCGGGGTTCAAATCCTCCTCCCCTACCACCCTCTAATGCGAGATGACAAAGGGCTGGAGCATACCTGGGATTATACCTCCGACTCCGTCGCCGCCCTCATCGCCTGGAGGCTTGCGGCCGATTTCGTCAAGGCGACGAACGTCGACGGCGTGATCCTGGAGGGCGAGGTAGTGGGCGAGATCTCGGCAGAGGCCCTCCTGGGAACGGGTACCTGCATAGACCAGGGCGCTCTTCGGATTTTGAGAAGATCAGGCAATAGCTGCCTTGTCCTGAACGGGACCCGCCCGGACCGGTTCATCGCGAACTTGAAGACGGGGAAGGGCGGAACCCTTATAAGAGGGAGGGGTGTTGATCGGAGCGGTCCTGACGTAAGGGAAAGTTTATACCCTGGGATCGATCAAAGCACTTAGAGAGAGTAACATGACGGAAAAATCAGAAAGATGCATGTCATGCGGAGTAACGCTGATCGGGCCGGGTGGCGCCAGGTTCCCCTGCCCCAACTGTGGGGAGATAATTATGAGGTGTAACAGGTGCAGAAAGCAGAGCAACCCCTATACGTGCCCCAGCTGCGGGTTTTTGGGGCCCTGAGGTGATAATATGGGGGAAGTTGCTGCTAAGCTGAAGATAATGCCCGAGGGCGCTGACGTTGACATGGAAAAGCTGAAGGAGGCCGTAAAGTCCGTCCTTCCAGAAGGAGCGAGGCTTCACGGTTTCGCCGAAGAGCCGATCGCCTTCGGCCTGAAGGCGCTGATGGTGGCCGTGATCCTGGCGGAGGGCGTCACCGGGACCGAGGGGCTGGAAGCCGCCATCGCCGGGGTGGAGGGCGTCCAGTCGGTAGAGGTTGAAGAGGTAGGACTTCTCTGAACACCTCTTTTTACCGTTTTAATTGAGGGCTCGTAGATCAGGGGTAGATCGTTACCTTCGCAAGGTAAAGGCCGCGGGTTCGAATCCCGCCGAGTCCATCAGACTGTTCTCCAAGGCCTTTCGCCCCTTGAATAGGATGCTTATTCGGATGCTTTTTTTCTGGATCGGCCTCGTCTTCTTTTCATCTCCTCAGCCGTCACAATCCAGCAGTGGCGAGCGTACCCGTCTTCAGGATCGAGAGCTGCGGCCCGCTCGAAACTGGCAAGAGCTTCCCGCCACCTCTCCAGCCGCCAGAGAAGAAAGCCCCGGTGCATCCAGACCTGGTGATCGAAGGGATCGATCTTCGTCGCCTGGTCGAGGGAGGCGATCGCCTCCATATACCTTCCCATCATCCCAAAGACGAGGGCGGACTTCTTCTCCGCCGAGTTCCCGGGATCGATCCTGGTGGCCTTCCGGTAAGACTTCAGGGCGGGATCGAGTTTTCCCTCTTTCAGGCGGCGATCGCCCTCGATGATCAGATCTCGAAGATCGGCCGATGAACCCACCGAGGGCAAAGGGGGGCAGAGGGATGAAAAAAGGCGGCGAAGGCCGCGGCCGTTGGGGGTCATATCCGAAATCAGGGCTTGAGCCGCTTGATCTCCAGATACCTCACTTCGCCGTCGTCCTGGTAGGCGAAGATCATCTGCTTTCTCACGCTGTGGGCGAGCCGGACGGCCCGGGAGACCACGGGCAGGTGAAATACGTAGTCGTCGGGCACGGAGTGGACCAGGTACTCGGAATGGGGCACCTTCTTTGATCCCTCCACCCTCTTGTAGACCCGAAAGTGGCTTCCAAACTTGAACCCGGTCTTGACCACCAGGTTTCGGTCCCGAAGGTCCCGGTAGACCCGGTGCTTCATATCAAAGTCGTTCTCGACGAGCTTCACCCGTTTTACGAACTCCTCGAGGCTGAGGGGCGTGCCGGACCGATCGACTATATCGAGGACACCCTTCTCGAGAAGGTATGCCGACTCCACCAGGGAGAGCTGGAGCCTTCCACCCACGGGCTTTCCGTAGAAGCCCCGCTCGTGAAGAAGTTCCGAGGACTCCGGGTCCCAGAGCATCACCCTGTCCTCGAGGAGGGTGGCGATGCCGCCTTGGGCCTCGATCTTCATATCGCCCTTCAGGCCCCTCTCCCTTGCCTCGTAGAAGGTTATGTCGCTCTCCTCGTCGACGACCGCCAGCATGAGCCTCTTTCTCATTTGTCTTGCGACCTTCGTCGGCTCCACCAGCTCCTTGAGAGATACCGGGAGCCTCTCGGAGATCACCTGGACGTAGAACTCGGCAGGGGTTTTGCCGGGCCTTCCGCCCCTGGGATAGACCCGAAAGTCGGTGACCCCCGGCTGGACGTAGTAGCCCCTCTCCCGAAGGTCCTTGTAGACGACGTACCTGAACTCGAAGCCCGCCTCTATCGCCGTCGCCGTCTCGAAGAAGGATCGAAAGTCGAGATTCTTCCCCTGGTGGCGGACGCCTATCCTGCCCCGGTCCAGAAGGTAAGCCGCCTCCACGAGGGAGAGCTCAAGGCCCCCGCCGACGGGCCTTCCGAAGTAGCCCTGCTCGTAAAGCTCCTCTGTCGCCTCTTTTCCGAGGAGGACCTTCTCTTTGGAAAGGTCGCCCACGATCGGGTCTTCGGACATAAAAATTGGGGGCTCAGGTGGAGAGCCTGTCCGGCCAGACGCCGTGGACGCAGGTGAGGGCCTCATCCACAGTGCTGTGAACCTTCTCTGGCGAGTAGCCCGCGCTCAGTAGATAGGACTCAACGTGGTTGGGGACGGCGATCGACATCTGTTCGACCATCATAGCCACCTGGAGTATGGTGTAGTCGCCGAGCTTGACGTGGATTATCGAATCGGATACGAGAAGCTCGAAGATCTCGGGGCTGATGGGCCGCTCAAACCCGGAGAGGAAGGCCTCCATGATCTCGCTGGTCCACTCGTGCTTTCGTCCGGCCTCGTCCTGGTAAGGCACGACTACGACCTCTCTCGTATTCGCCATGCTCTCGACGAGATCCTCAGGGGTCACTTCGCCCTCGAAGACGAGGTCCAGGAAGCTTGTGTGGGGCACTGTGGTCGGGATCTTGCTCGCCCTGATGCTGTAGGTTACCTCCTCGAAGACGGTCCCCGCATCGGTTCCCTGGTGGCCCACGCCCTTGCCGATGGAGACGGCGCTGGGTGAAGCTCTCACGACGGTGTGGGGGTCGCCGTGCCTCCTGTCGATGTTGCCGAGGATCATCTTGAGGCCGAGGGGCCGCGCTGCGAGAGATGCCCTGCAGATCCCTGTGGTGTTGCAGCTGGTGCACTGGATCACCTTCGGCTTCGCCTTGAGGAATGCCTCGTAGTTCTCAAGACCGAAGAAGAACTCCCGCTCGAAGTCCGCCTTCAGATCGTCTGATATCTCGACGCCCTTTTCCTTGAGAGCTGCCATTATCTTGTTCCTGTGGGCTCCGCCCATCAGGGAGACGGTGCAGCCGTGGGCGAGTCCCGCCTCGACATAAGGCGCTTCCTGATCTCCTGGGGTTCCGACCATGACGAAGTCAGAATCCTCGAAGAAGTCGTCGTAACCGCCCCGGATAGAAAAGCCCGCCTTATCCCACTTGGCCTTGTCCGCATCGTCCGAGACGTAGGCTTTAACGTCGCAGATCCTGATCAGCTTGCTCAGGGTGCTCTTCGCCCTGCCGTGGGGCTGGCGCAAGAGGACGCTCAGATCGCCCCCGATTCCCGCGGCCTTCTTGGCCATGTCCAGGGCGAGAACAGTTCTCTTGTTCTCCGTTCCATCAAATCCAACGAAGCCAGCATTCGATTTCAATCTGATTCCTCCTTGCGAGATGAAAGAAGTGTGGCGATATTAACCTTTCCTGCTAAAATCCCTTATCCGAGATTTTCGAAGGTCTCGAGGATCCAGCCCACCACCACGACTGCGTTCTGATCCGGATCGAGCCTCTCCGCGTCCACCACCACACCAGGATCGGTGGGCTCCTCATAGGCGATGTTGACCCCCGGAACGGTCGCATCCTCCCCCCCGGCTTTCTCGTAAATCCCCTTGGGGGAGTAGACGGCCTTTCGGCCGCGCTCGCGTTCGATGCAGGCCTCGAGGGAGGCCTTGACGTAAACCTCCGCGAAGTTGGGGACGAGTCTTCTTGCGAGATCCCGATATCTCCGCCGGTTGGCGGTGGCGTCCACGATGACGTTGGTCCCGGCCTCCGAGAGGAGCTTGGCCATGTAGGCGAGGCTGGCGTAGACCACCTCCCTTTCCTGGTCGGTGTACGTGGGCTCGGGGGTGATGACCCGGCGGATCTCGTCTAGCTCCAGAACCTTGACGTCGATCCCTCGCTCTTCGAGCCTCGCCTTCACCCTCTGGGCGATGGTGGTCTTTCCGCAACCAGGCAGGCCCGTGAACCAGATAACCCAAGACATGAGAGGAGAGACGCTTTCTGGCGAATAAATATCATTCCCCCGTGCGAGATATCCCGGGTTTCAACAAGTTTACCAGGAGGATCGCGTTTCGAGGTAGATATCGGCGGTTTCAGCCCCCAATCTTGGCTTTCTTCATCTCTTGTACTTCGAAGAAAATATTCAATCGAACAAAAGATTAATATAAGTGTTCTTGATATATAGAGATGCAACGGGACATATCCTCCTCTGCATAGGGATAATGAGAGGTATAAAAATATGACCAATAAAAGAAACTTCGCGTTGAGAGACGCTAAGGGCGACGAAATTGGCGTTTTCACGGGAAAACAGCCCAGACAGGCGGCTTTGAAGGCTGCAAACCGGGGATACACCGATATCAGGCTGAGGGAGAGGGGCACAAAGAAAGTTCACATCTTCGAGGGCGAGCGAAAACTTGTGGTAAAGCCGTCAAACGCCCCCGACTGGATGCCGAAGGAGATCTGGAAGCCGAACGTCAAAAAAGTGGGGATAGAGAAGCTGGACCAGATCTGAAGATCTCGTCCCTGGATCTTTTTTCGGTGGAGCGCCGACAGGCGGCTTGACCGCCTGCTGCATCTTCACCCCCGTTTTTCATTCTCCTTGACGGTCACACGTCCGCGCTGAGAAGGAGCCTTATCTCTCCACCCTGGTAGTCAGCCGTGGTCCAGAAGACGTCTCTCGCCGTTCCGAATATCTCGTAAGTGCCGTGGCCCGACCTCTCCATCTCCACTCTTTCGCCCACCACCAGAAGGTCTGGGAACTGCTGGAAGAGGGGATCGCTGAAGGTGTTTCTGCCTATCTGTTCGGCGTCGGAATCGTAAATGACCGTCCCGTCGGGCTGGTAAGGTGCGAGAGCCTGGCCGAAGAGCTCCGTCGAGTTGACGAGGACCGCGACCGCCCCCGCGAACATTCCCTCCTCATCGAAGATCGGCGAGGCGAAGTCCATGACGTAAAATCCCTCGACGCTCTTTATGTAGGCGAGGCCCACGGGGCGCCTGGTGGAGAGGAGCCGTTCGATATGCTCCTGGTCTCTTATGCTGGTGCCCTCGACGTGCTGGTACTCCGCGGGCCTGACCTCCGCGATGGTGCCGTTGAGGTCGACGGTTATGCAGTCCACCACCCAGGGCCCCAGGCCCGTGAGGTCATCGAGCACCACCCTCGCCTCTGGTCCCTCGATGCCCGCGTAGGATAGGGCTAGGCTCGCATCCAGGAGGGCCTGGTCTATCTCTGCAAGGTTTGCGCTGACGGAGTCCACTGCCTGGCCGAAGCTCCACATCAGATCCTAGTCGGTCAGGGGCCCCTCCTCCGATGTCGCGTCCTCGGCAAAGGCGGCGGGGACGAGGAATGTGGCCAGGGCTGCAGCCAATACCGTCAAGGCGAAGAGTTTTGGCATCTTTCTCGATCGTCTCATAGTTTTTAGCGTCCTTGTCGATAGCCTCATAGCACCACCAACGTCTCTGATGAAACGATCGGAGGTTCTGTTTCATAGAATTTATTCTTTGCCACCGCAAATTGCTGCATCAGTGGACGATATCTCGAAGGGCAAAAAAGCACGATGCGAGTCAAACAGCGCACCCCGCTGCAAGCTGCGGGGCATGCAAGGCGCCGCCGCCCTGTTAAGCCGATAGACCGCAAA
>CAZNGI010000101.1:0-5382 GCA_964572505.1 uncultured Methanotrichaceae archaeon
ATGAATTGGAGAGGTTATATATAAATTATTCAGTCAAGAAAGTACACGACCGAATCCGGCGGCGGCGAGCTTTTCCCCTCGGTCCAAACGACCTTCTCTTTCAAAGATGAGCATGGGGCGGCTCACTTTAGCTATAAGATCTGAGCCCATCTAGGGAAACTGTTATTAAGGGGTGGCTCAATCAGAAAAGCTGCCGGGCCCGTAGCTTAGCATGGTTGGAGCGCACGGCTGATAACCGTGAGGTCACGCGTTCGAATCGCGTCGGGCCCACCAGAAACTAATTTTTCCTTCTTTCGAAACTTTGAACTCGTTTTTGTTTAAATCAGATCTGCCCTTTCTCAGAAGACGGTCCTGGTGGTTCTGGAATTACTCTCCAGCTATGTCGCCCATGAGAGTGGTGTTCATCACGTAATCGAATCCCAGGGCTGGGGTCCCGCACCATCCCGCCTGCTCAAGGATCCCCATGAAACAGACCCCTATGAGCTTCTTGTGCTCGATCTTCCCGAGAAGAGCGGCCATCTCCTCGATGCTAACCCCGATCTTTGGCATCGCCATCCCCCCCAGGATCACCACCACGTCGGCGTCTGGGCTGGTGGCATCGCCAAGCTCCATACCGTACTCTGTGGCCACCATCTTTCTCGTCTTCTCGATATTCAAGTTCAGGACGAAAGCGAGCTTCTTGTCCCTGATGGGAAAGCCCAGAAACTCGGCGAAAGGCGTGCAGAACCCCGGAGTCCCGACGAAGGTTACGCTCTTGTCGTCCTTCACAAGATCTCGAAATCCGTTCAGCATTCCGCCAAGTCCCTTTATTTCGGTCATTTTCTTCACAAAATCCCTCCGATACCCTAAGAACGCCCCAAAGGTTTTAAGCTTTAACCTTTGACCTTTTGGGCGGTCCTCGCCCGGATTGCCGGGTGGATGAGAAGGATATATTTGAGAAGAGCTGATAAATACATGACCTATATAACGAAAAGCTAGCACGTGTAAGGCATAAATGGCGGCGATGGGAATAGTGGGTGGTGCGGTTGATAAGAGACCTTTTAATGGACATGGTTGACTTTCGTAAAGATGGTTCGGTCATAACAAAGATCAGGCTCAGTAGGATCGCCTTTTTCAAGGATCTGATATCGCCCCTTCCAAGGCCGGTGAAGATCCTCGACGTCGGCGGAACAGAGCTCTTCTGGGAAAGGATGGGCTTTGCAGATGATGAGAACTATCAGATAACCATTCTGAACCTGTCCAAAACGGAGAGCCACCACTCCAACATCAGCCTCGTCATTGGGGACGCCAGGGATATGAGCGAGTTTGGGGATGGAGCGTTCGACGTCGCCTTCTCAAACTCCGTTATTGAGCACGTGGGAGGACCCGCTGAGCAGCGCCAGATGGCGGAAGAGGTGATGCGAGTGGGGAAAAGGTACTTCGTCCAGACCCCAAACTGCGGCTTTCCCTTCGAGCCCCATTTTCTCTTCCCCTTCTTTCAGTTCCTTCCCGTCGGTCTCAGGGTCTTCATGATCCGCCGCTTCAGTCTGGGATGGTATCCGAGAATTTCTGACAAAGAAGAGGCAACAAAGGCTGCGAAATCGGTCCGGCTGCTTCGGAGACGAGAGGTTGCAGATCTCTTTCCTGACGGAAAAATACGCGACGAAAAGCTCTTAGGCATGACCAGCTCCTTCATAGTCTACGGACGATGGTAATATCCTGCCTCGGTTTCGTCCAGGAATTGGTCGTGGCGATCCCTCTTCGCGGTCTCGCCTATCAAGCCTCCACGGTTTTGTCGGCGGCCGGGTCGTTTGGTTGAGGATCGATAAGGTGATGACGACGAAAAATCAGAACTGGATAAAGGCGTTCCCTTTCAGCTTCGGATGAAAAAGGGATATTTATTCATCTGACCCGTTCTGGCCTTCGGGCCATCTTCTTCGTATCCCCAAGCATCCCCATCACCGGCTTCAAAATGTTTATCTGGATTGAACAAGTTTCTTCCGGCACGATGACCAAGAAATCGGTGAAGGAGAAGAAGAAGAGCGCAGAGAGGAAAGATCGGCCCGCGCCGAAGAGGCGGGTGAGGGAACGCATCCCCGATCTTTACGTCTACGCGGGTCTGGTTCTGGTGTTCCTCTTCTCGCTCTACCTGAGGGTCTACAGACCCATGTCTCGTGTCCTTGTCGGAGACTCCGTATTCTTCGATGGTAACGATCCCTGGTACCACATGATGCTGGCCAAGAGCACGATCCTCAACCACCAGCGTCCATGGTTTGATCCCATGATCCTCTTCCCCGGCGGGACGGAGATAACCTATGGGCCCTTCAACAGCTGGGCTATCGCCATCCTTTCTTACATCGCAGGTCTTGGAAACCCCAGCATGCACACCATCGATGTAGTGGGAGCGATCTTCCCGGCCGTCATTGGAGCCCTTCTCGTCTTTCCCGTCTACTTCATAGGGCGGGAACTCGGAGGGCGTGCAGCGGGCTTAATGGGCGCGGTCATGATCGCCGTTTTGCCGGGCCAGTTCCTGTCGCGGTCGGTGATCGGGTTCACCGACCACCACGCTGCCGAGGTCCTCCTCAGCACCACAGCGATGCTCTTCTTTATCCTCGCGGTTCGGTCGGGTCAGGGCAAGCTCACCTTCGCCTCTCTTCGCGGAGGAGATCTCGCATCTTTGAAGAGGCCTCTCATATATTCCCTGTTCGCTGGCCTCTTCCTCGGCCTCTACATAGACGCCTGGGCAGCCGGCCACCTTTTCGTGGGGATACTGCTTGCCTTCGTGACTGTCCAGAGCATAGTCGATCACTTGAGAGGAAGAAACGTGGAGTATCTGGGGATCGCGGGGACGATCACCTTCTTGACCACGCTCCTTTTGATCTTGCCCTTCGTCAGAGTCTACAACGGCTTCAGTTCCACTTACTACTCCATGTTCCAGCCCACGATGCTGATCATCGGGATCGTCTTCATACTCTTCCTCTCTTTCATCTCGACCCTCCTCATTCAGCGGGGGATGGAGAGGCGCTACTTCCCCTTGGCCGTATTCGGGTCGATAGCCATTGTTTTTGTGATACTAGCGGTGGCGTCACCCCAGTTCGTGGGTTCTCTCATGGGCGGTTTGAACATATTCCAGCCCAGGACCGGCGGGGCAGCCACTGTATCGGAGGCCTCCACGATCCTGGAGAGGTATGGCATTCAGAGGAATTTCCCGGGCCTGATACCCCTCCTTTCGCCCTTCTGGCTGACCTTCCTGGCCCTGCCCCTCATCCTCCACCGGTATTATCGAGACGATAGTCGAAATGGGGAGATGCTGGTCGTGGTCTGGACGCTGATGATGCTCGCCCTCACCCTCGCCCAGAACAGGTTCGCTTACTACTACGCAGTCAACGTCGCCTTCCTCTCTGGATACTTGGGATCGTTTCTTCTGGAAAAGACCCGGTTCCTGGAGGTCGAGGATGCCTTCGTCAGGATGGCCAAGGGTTCTTCCAAAGAGACGCTGGACCAAAATCGTCTCCTCACTAACGTCGCGGCCGTCGTCATCCTCGCGATGCTCTTCGTCTATCCCGCCATGTTCGGGACGGTCCAAGGCGCTTATATCGGAAGCTACCACTCGGAGCGTCACGTCGGCCCAGTTGGGTCTGATTGGTACGACTCGGTGGCCTGGCTTCAGGATAATACCCCCGACCCGGGCATGGACATCTACACCATTTACGAGCACCCGCCCGAGGGCGAGAAGTTCTCTTACCCTGATTCTGCCTACGGGATAATGTCCTGGTGGGACTACGGCACCTGGATCGAGACGATAGGCCACAGGCTCCCGAACGCCAACCCATTCCAGCAGGGGATCGGGAGCAGAGAGACCGGAATACCTGGATCGTCGCCCTTCTTCCTGGCCCAGAGTGAGGCTGAGGCCGAGGCGGTCCTGGCAGGCCTCGACGAGAACAGGTCTGCCTACTCCAACACCAGGTACGTCATCACCGACATCGAGATGGCGATGGGCAAGTTCCACGCGATAGCCGCCTGGAGCAACATCTATCCCGGCGAGTACCAGTTCAACTACTGGCAGGACGGCCAATCGATCAGCATCTACAGGACGACCTACTTCAGGACGATGGTCGCAAGGCTCCACTTCTTCGACGGGACCGAGGCTGAGGTTCAGGAGGGCTGGACTATGGCCTTCCGCTCTGACGGTCAGGGCGGCGTCTCGGTCGAGCCTCAGAAGCGGTCTAGAAACTACCAGGAGCTTCTCGAGAGCGTGAACGAGAGCCTCGAACGTGGCTACGCTGCGGCGGAGGTCGTCTCTCAGAGCCCGGTCATGGCCTCGGTTCCCCTGGAGGCCCTGGGCCATTATCGGCTGGTCCACGAGTCTGAGAGCTCGGTGACCTCCAACGGCCAGAAGTACGTCAAGATCTTCGAGCACGTTCCGGGAGCGACGATCACCGGCGAGGCATCCCCCGGCACAGAGGTCGTCATATCCGTTCCGATCACGACCAATCGCGGGAGGAACTTCCTCTACAAGCAGTCCACAGTCGCCGATTCTGAAGGCAATTTCTCTTTGGTGGTGCCCTACTCCACCGAAGGTCCCGTCGACTGGAGCACCAACTTCGACACAGTACCCCTCGGTCCCTACACTTTGAGGGTGGGAAGCGTCCAGTACGACGTTCGTGTCCCCGAAGGAGCCGTAATCACCGGGAGTTCGATCAATATATGATGCTTCTTGAGGAGATGACCTGGACTGAGATCGAGGCGGGCCTTGAAAAGACCAGGACCGTGATCCTGCCGGTGGGCGCAACCGAGGAGCACGGCCCCCACCTTCCCACCTTCACCGATACGATCCAGGCCCTGGAGGTGGCAAAAGAGGTGGCCAGAAGAAGTCCCGTATTCGTCGCGCCTCCCGTCCACTATGGGGTCTGCAGGTCGACCCGCGGCTTTCCGGGGACGATCTCCATCAGCCCCGAGGCTCTGAGGACCCTCGTCCTCGACCTTCTTTTCGCTTTCCACGACTCAGGGTTCGAGAGGGTTCTAATCCTCACCGGCCACGCTGGAAGCCAGCACCTCGCCGCCCTCAAGGAGGCCTCGGAGAAGGCGGTCGCCGCGAGAGACCTTCGGGTGAGCCTCGTCTCCGACTTCGACCTGATCGATACGAATGATGTCGAGACTCCCGGAGACGGTCACGCCGGGGAGATCGAGACCTCGAGGATGCTGGTCATCCGGGAAGACCTGGTGAAGGGCCTTCCCGAAAAGCACTTTCCTCCCAGGCCGAGATTCCTGATCATGAGGGACGTGAGGCACCTGATGGGAAACGGGATCATGGGCGACCCCTCCAAGGCCTCCAAGGAGAAGGGAAAAAGGTTCATGGAGATGTCCGTTCTGGGGGTGCTGAAGGCTCTGGAGGAGCTGGAG
>CAZNGI010000101.1:5482-8667 GCA_964572505.1 uncultured Methanotrichaceae archaeon
TGCACCCCTACCAGCGCCTCCTCCAGAGGATGAGGGAGATCATGCTGGAGATGGGCTTCACAGAGATCAAGGGCGAGATCGTCCAGTCCAGCTACTGGAACTTCGACGCCCTCTTCCAGCCCCAGGATCATCCGGCAAGGGAGATGCAGGACACCTTCTACCTCGATTCCAAGGCCGAGATCCCCGATTACTCCACGGTCAAGGATATGCACGAGCATGGCGGACAGGTCGGCTCCACCGGCTGGGGCGGGACCTGGGATCCGGAGGTTGCCCGAAAGGAGGTTCTCAGAACCCACACCACCTCGGTCACCATAAAGTACCTGGCAGATCACCCGAACCCGCCGGTCAAGGCCTTCTCGATAGACCGGGTCTATCGGCGGGAGGCGATAGACCCAACCCACACGCCAGAGTTCGAGCAGCTCGAGGGCGTGATCATGGACGAGGATCTATCCTTCAGCAACCTTCTCGGCGTCCTCAAGGAGTTCTACGCCAAGATGGGCTTTGATGAGGTGCGGTTTCGGCCCGGCTACTTCCCCTACACCGAGCCGAGCGTAGAGCCCGAGGTTTACATCGAGGGGCTCGGCTGGGTGGAGCTGGGCGGAGCCGGAGTCTTCAGAAGGGAGGTCACAGCCCCCTTCGGGATAGACCATCCGGTCCTCGCCTGGGGGCTTGGCGTAGGGCGCCTGGCCATGCTCAGGCTGGGGCTCAAGGACCTGCGGCTCCTCTACCAGTCGGACGTGGGATGGCTGAGGGATGTGCCCCTCTCCACGAGGATGTGATCAATCGTGCCGGTAGTGAGATTATACTACGAGGATCTGGAGGAGATGGTGGGCGCCTCCAGGGAAGTTATCATGGCGAGGATCGCCATGATGGGCGCAGATATCGGAAAGAGCAACGAAGAGGATTACGTGGACGTTGAGTTCTTCCCCGACAGGCCCGACCTCTACAGCTCCGAGGGCGTCGCAAGAGCCCTTCAGGGTTTCCTGGACATAAAGGTCGGACTTCCCGAGTATCAGGTCCACCCCGGCGAGGTCATACTGAAGGTCGACCCCTCCGTCGAGAGCGTCAGGCCCCTCATAGGCTGCGCTGTGGTGAAGGATCTAAAGTTCAGCGGTCCTGCCATAGAGTCCCTGATGGACCTTCAAGAGGACCTCCACTGGGGCCTTGGGAGAAACAGGCGGAAGGTGGCGATAGGAGTCCACGACATGTCCAGGGTCGTGCCCCCGTTCACATACTTCGCCGCTGATCCCTCCTTCGAGTTCGTGCCCCTGGACTTCAAGGAGAGCCTCTCGATGCGCGAGATCCTCGAACGTCACCCAAAAGGGATCGGTTACGCTCACATCCTGGAGGGCTTCGATCGCTATCCCCTCATAACGGACGCCAACGGGGACGTCCTATCCTTCCCGCCGATAATTAACGGCGAGCTGACGAGGGTTATGGACGATACCAGGGACCTATTCATAGACGTTACCGGGACCGATCCCGTAGTCTACAAGGCCCTGAACATCGTGGTATCGGCCCTTGCGGAGAGAGGCGGCCGCGTCGAGTCGGTCCAGGTGAAGAGGCCCGAGGGCGATCTCACCCTTCCAGACCTCTCTCCTGCCCGGTGGAAGGTCAAAGTCGAGGACGCCAACAGGCTCATAGGCTTCAAGCTCTCTCCCGAGGGGCTGGCCTCTTGCCTTGAGAGGATGAGGTTTGGGGCCCAGGTTCAGGGTCGAGAGCTGGAAATCTTGGTTCCCCCCTACAGGGCCGACATAATGCACACCTGGGACATCTTCGAGGACGCTGCCAAGGGATACGGCTACGATAAGCTGGTCCCGGAGCTTCCAAAGACCGTCACCGTCGGCGAGCCCCACCCCCTGGAGGTCAGAAAGTCCGATTTGAGGGAGATCATGGTGGGCCTCGGCTACCTAGAGACGATGCCCTTCACCTTAACATCCGAGAAGGCAAACTTCGAGAAGATGAGGCGGCACTGGCAGGACCAGGAAGTGACGAGGGTTCTCCACCCCATAAGCGAGCTTCACACCATGGTCAGGACGTCGATCCTGCCGAGCCTCCTGGAGATCTTCGCCATCAATCAGCATCATCCTCTGCCCCAGAGGATCTTCGCCCTGGGAGACGTTCTTGCGGGGGGCAGGACGAGGCAGGACCTTGCCGCAGCCTCGATCCACAGCGGCGCCGACTTTGCGGAGATCAGGTCTGTGGTGGACGCCCTCTTCAGGGAGCTGTCCATCGAGCCTGAGATCGTCGCGTCCGAGGATGGAGCCTTCCTGGAGGGTAGGAGGGCCGACCTGATGGTGAATGGAAAGAAGGTCGGATCCTTCGGCGAGTTCCACCCCCAGGTTCTGCTCAGCTTCGGCCTCGACCAGCCCGCCGTGTGCCTGGAGCTGAGATGGGACCATCTCTGGTCCTCTGGCTGGCAGTAGCGGACCTTTGAGGTCGGGTCAGAGGCAGTCGTGACCTCTGGCCTTACGGTTCCTCTCCGGTTCTGAGCCCGTCGCCACCTGTGGCATGGTGGCAGGTTACACATCGCGAAATCGATCTAGCGGGACGGATAACGCGCCATCCGGGCGCGAAGTCCGTTCCAAAAACTCCTCTAAAGAGGGCACGACCACGGCCCTTCTCCGGTCAGGTCGCCTTGCCCTGACAAGTTTAATATAAGCTGCCAAACAACTTGAACTTTAATGGCAGGTTGGGTGCCTTCATGAAAGTCCGGGATCTGATGACTTACCCCATACTCACGGTGGGAATAGACACCACTGTCTTCGATGCGATACAGATGATGGTTCGCGAGAATAAGGGAAGCGTTCTCGTGGTTGAGGGGGGTCTGCTCAAACATGTTGTGGGCATAGTCACCACCTGTGGTATGTTCAAACACGTCTTCGCCAAGGGAATCGATCCCAGAAACATCATGATCTGGGAGATAATGACCCCGGCACCACTGGTGACCATAGGCCCCAATGCCTCCACCAAAAAAGCGGCCGAGATTATGCGGGAGCACAACATAAGGAGGTTGCCTGTGGTCGAGTGTGGTGCTCTGGTGGGGATAATAACCAGCAAAGATCTTCTTCGGTGCGTCGGCGATTCAGAGCCGGATGAGAAATTCGTGCGTGAACAAGCCTCTGATTCTCAAAACAAGTAAGCTCTGGTGATTCGGATATTAAGCAAATCTCGATTCAGATACC
>CAZNGI010000102.1:0-8464 GCA_964572505.1 uncultured Methanotrichaceae archaeon
GATTCAATTTGCTCAGGTCCAGATCTCCCTCTACAACCACATCTTCGTACTCGACCGGCTCGCCCCGCTCGATCTTCCCCAGGATCTCCTCAGCCCTGACGACCCTTCGCTCTTCTTTTTCGCCCGTCATGTTCACCCTGCCAAAAATCGCGCGCAAGTTATATCACCATTTCCGCGCCCTCCGCCCTCAAGCCCCGGCCCCGCCGGGACCTGCGCCGCCCGGAGGGGCTAAAGGTGATATATATCCTGAGTCAACCCCTGTCAAAGTAAAAATCCCCCTGAAGGAGAGAGTCAGTTGAAGGATTATCTCACGCTAGACGATTTCCCAATTGATAACCAGAGGATCCTGGTCAGGGTCGACATAAACTCCCCCATGGACCCGGACGGAAAGATCCTCGACGACAAGAGGTTCCGCGGCCACCTGCCTACCTTACGCGACCTGGAGGATGCTCGTGTCGTCCTGATGGCCCACCAGAGCCGCGCAGGAAAGAAGGACTTCACGACCCTGGAGGCCCACGCCCGAAGGTTCACGCAGCTCTTGCACCGCGAGGTCACCTACGTCGACGACATCTTCGGCTCCCACGCCCGAGAGTCGATCAAGGCGATGAAGCCCGGCGAGGTCATCCTCCTCGAGAACACCCGCTTCTACTCCGAAGAGAACATCAACCGCCCGCCGGAGGACCACGCGAAAAGCCACATGGTCAAACAGCTCTATCCCCTGTTCGACTTCTTCGTCAACGACGCCTTCGCCGTCTCCCATCGGTCTCACCTCTCCGTCGTCGGGTTCACCGAGGTCCTCCCCAGCGCCGCAGGTCGGCTGATGGAGAAAGAGATCGAGTCCCTGGACATGGGCGTCCGCGGGAACGAGCACCCCTCGATCTTCGTCCTCGGCGGGACGAAGGCCGACGACTCGATCAAGGTGATACAGAACGTCTTCAACAGGGGTGGCGTCGACCAGGTCCTCGTCACCGGTGTCGTGGCCACCGTCTTCCAGATGGCGGCAGGGATCAACGTCGGCGAGAAGAACCGAGAGTTCGTGGCGGGCCTCGACTACTCCGAACTGGCCTCGATCGCCAAAGACCTTTTGGAGAAGAACCCCGGCAAGATCGTCGTCCCCCAGGACGTCGCCCTGGACAAGGACGGCGAGAGGCTGGACGTCGCCATGGAGAAGGTTCCCTCAGACCTGCAGATCGCCGATATCGGCCTTGAGACGATCGTCGACTTTTCTAAGAAGATCAAGGAGGCGAAGATCGTCGTTCTGAACGGGACCGCCGGGATCTTCGAGAAGGAGAAGTTCGCCCTCGGGACCGCCGAGATCCTGAAGGCCGCCACCGAGTCCGGCTTCTCCATCGCTGGCGGTGGCCACACCAGCGCCGCCATCGAGCAGCTGGGCCTGGAATCCAAGTTCTCCCACGTCAGCACCGGCGGCGGAGCGTCCATAAGCTACCTCTCCGGAGACCTTCTGCCCGGGATCGAGGCCCTGAAGAAGGCTGCCCAGAGGTACAGAAAGTAATTGAAAGTATAGAATATTCCTCAAATATTCTTCAAAGCGGGAGATCGCCCTGGACGGGCCGCCGCCCTTCCAGGGCCACCATCACCCTTTTCCTGCACTCGGCGAGAAGCACCTTTGGCTTTCCCGGGGCCTCCAGGGCGGCAGCGCCTCGGTGGCCGCCCCCGTCGCCCTGATGGGCTCTACCCACGTCTCTCATGATCGCGGCCAGGTCGAGGCCAGCAAGGACCGCGTCCCTTCTCGCGCGGCCGCTGATCCTGCACTGATCGCCGTGCATCCCGCCGACGAGGGCAACGTCGGCACCGATGTCGACGAGGGTCATCGCCGAGGAGCCCTCGAAGGCGCCGACCTCCGAGGAGACGAACACCCAGTCGTCGGTCCACTCGATCTCGGCCCTGGAGGCGGCCCTGAGGGCGGCGATCCTCCTGGAGGTCTCCGTAGGGACCTTGGAGAGGACCTCCAGGGCCTCGGCGTACTCGATGGTTGACCTTTCCAGAATCTCGGCCACCGTCCTGAAAGAGGAGGCGTGAGCGTGCTTGAACCTTCCGGTATCGGTAATTATCCCCACAACGAGCCCGAGGGCAGCCTCCCGGCTCGGCAGAATTCCGCTCTTCGCGAGGATCTCCCAGACGATCTCGGCGGTGGAGTCGGCAGATCTCTGTATCGAGAAGAGGGCGGACTCGATCAGATCCCGGTCCTGGTGATGGTCGACGACGGCATAATCTTTCAGATCGAAGTCGCCGATCTGAAGCCTGACGGCCGTGTCCACCACCACCACCAGGTCGTAGCCCTCAACGGACGGATCAATCTGAATTTCAGCTCCGATGGCCCTCAGAAGGCTCGCGGCGGTCCTGCTCACACCCTCCACCGCGGCCAGGTCCCCTCCGAAGGCCTCCCGAAGGGCAAAACCGCTTCCAACGGCGTCGGGATCGGCGTTTCTGTGGCAGAGGTAAAGGACCCTTTTGTATCCGCTGATCAGGTCTTTGAACTCATCCTCTCGAATCTGCATCCGGCAACATGATCCCCCTGATGATAGAAAAAAGTTGTTTTTGGCATATGGTTTGAATCGAAGAGGCGTTTCGTCCCGTTCGAGCAGCGGCCGACAGGTCGTCATTCCTTCGCCGCTACCTCTTGATATCCGAGACGCTTCAACCTCGCGACCGAGTCTTGGGAGAGCCTCTCGCCCTCGGGGACCTTCACCTCGACCCGATCTCCTTTATCTGAGACCCTCCAGCCCAGGGGCAAAAGATCCTCGGCGGCCTCGACCCGCGCGAGCCGCTCAGGGCTTAGGTGCCCCTCTATCCTGGTGGCAAGACATGACTTTGAGGGCCGATCGGCGCTGGAGAGGCCGAGCTCTCTTGCCAGCTCTCTGACCTCGTCTTTTGTGATTCCAAGCTCCCGGAGAGGCATCCTGATCCCGGCCTCCGAAAGGGCCCTCATGCCGGGCCGATCTTCGGCCAGGTCCGAGGCGTTGGTCCCGTCCAACACGACTTTTATGCCCCTGGACCTCGCCTCGGAAAGGAGCCTATTGGCCATCGCCCTCTTGCAGAGATAACATCGCGAGGGCAGGTTCTCGCGAATTCCTTCCAGCTCCAGGGCCCCGATCTCCAAGACCAGGTGCCCGATCCCGATCTCGGCGGCGACCGATCTCGCGTTCGCAAGGTCCGACTCGGACTGCAGCTCCGACTTCACAGTGGCGGCGATGGCCAAATCACCCAGGGCAAAGCGGGCAGCGGCAGCCAGAACTGAGCTGTCAACGCCCCCTGAGAAGGCCACAATGACCCCATCAAGACCATCAAACCAGCAACGTAGATCATCGAAAGATCGCATTATAAAACCCCAGTTACTAGGACCATTTCAGCCTGACGCCGCCTCGAGCTTCTCAGAAACCACGCGAAAGCCTTTTCCCGTCGGCATGATGTAATGTTCGCTTACATTCACTCCCGGCGCGAGGCTCGGGACAGGAGGTATTCCATGCACATCTTGATCACCGGAGCTGGCGAAGTCGGTTTTCACCTGGCGAGCGAGCTCTCCGGCGCCTATGACGTCACCGTAATCGATCAGAGCAGCAAGGCCTGCGAGCGTCTGGAGGGCGTCGATGTGAAGGTCCTCCAGGGGAACGCCGCCAACGCCCAGCTCCTGATCGAGGCCGGGATACAGGACGCAGACATCGTGGTCGCTGTCACCGGCAACGACGAGGTGAACATAATCACCTGCATCACCGCAAGCCATCTGGGCGTCGAGAGGACCATAGCCAGGGTCAGCAACTCCGACTACATCGACCAGCCCATGAAAGATCGAAAACAGATCGGCATTGGCCTCATGATCTGTCCGGAGCTGGTGATGGCAGAGAGGATCGTCACAGGCCTCTACTTCCCCTCGATGATCGAACGTCGCAGGCTGGCGGGAGGCAAGGGCGAGCTGGTCGAGCTGTCCGTCGACAAGGATATGCCCTTGACGGGAACGATCGCGAACGTCGACCTTCCCGAGAACTGCAAGCTAGCTGCCATCAAGAGGGGTGAAGAGATCCTGATCCCCAAGAAGGAGGACTCGATCAAGCCCGGCGACCGTCTGATACTCACCTGCGATGCTAAGTCGGTGCCTAAGCTCAGAAGGCTGATCCACGAGGATACCGCCTCCCACAAGGTCATGATCGTCGGAGGTGGGGTAGTCGGCTTTTACCTCGCCAAGTGGCTGGAGAAGATGGACTTCGATCTGAAGCTGGTGGAGATCGACAACGAACGCTGCCAGGTGCTGGCGGAGGAACTTCCCGACACCCTGATCCTGAACGGAGACGGCACCGACATCTCGCTGATCAAGGCCGAGAACGTCGGGTCGATGGACATCGTCTTCTCCGTTACGGGCTTCGACGAGAAGAATCTGCTCTGCTCTTTATTGGCCAAACAGCTCGGGGCCGAGAAGATCGTCGCGAGGGTTGACAAGAGCGATTACATCGACCTCTTCGAGATGGTCGGGGTCGACCACGCCATCAGCCCGGGGATGGTGACCGTCGAGGCCGTCCTCAGGCTGATAAGGGGCGGAGAAGAGGTCATAGTCATAGGAAAGGACGAGGCCGAGGTGCTGGAGTTCCGGGCCGAGAAGGAGGCGAAGATCATCGGTAAGAACGCGGCCGATAAGATGCCGAAGGGCGCGATCCTCGGCATGATCATGCGAGGCAACCAGCCTATAATCCCCACCGCCGAGACGGAGGTCAAGGATGGGGACCGGGTCTTCATCCTGGCCCTGCCGCAGGTCCTCTCCAAGGTTAAGGCCCTCTTCTCCACCGAACGAAGCGCCTGATCGTCGGCTCAGGCAGACCGATCCTCATTTCTGGTGGAGGGCCTTCGGCCCTTCTGCCTTTTCTCTTGCGGCCTTCAAGTCCGAGACGAGAGCCTCTTTGAGATTTCCGTTTCTGAGGACGGCCGCGGGATGGAATGTGACGAGGAGCAGGTCCCTGAAGACCTGGCCCCGGAGGGAGGTTACGCCCTCCACATCCAGGACGGCCTTGGCCGCCGCGTTTCCCATGAGGCATACGACCTTCGGCTGAACCAGTTCGATCTGAGATTTCAGGTAGGGCCGACAAGCTTCGACCTCGTCCTTCTTCGGCCTTCTGTTCCCAGGCGGGCGGCATTTGACGACGTTGGTTATGAAGACCTCGGACCTGTCAATCCCCGCATCGATGAGGCAGCGGTCTAGGATTGATCCCGCCCTTCCGACGAAGGGCCTTCCCGCCAGGTCCTCGTCCCTTCCGGGAGCCTCGCCGACGAGGAGGATATCGGCCCGGCCCGGTCCCTCGCCCGGGACGGCTTTGGTCCTTCCTTTGGCGAGAGGGCACCGGGTGCATGATCTTATCTCTTCATTCAGCGACCGTAGCGAGTCTGCAATCTCCGGGGGCCGCCCTTCCCTCTCAGAATTTTGATATGATTTCATCTGTCACACCTAGCGGAACGAAACGTTCTTATTCATTTAAGCCAGAAACGCCCACCAAGGTGGTACGAATGGTTGAATGGACAGGAACCCTCAGAAAATTCGACGACTTGTGGTACACCATCGAGAAGATCGTCTATGGGAAGGGCCAGCTCAGTGGATTCACCTCGGAAGAAATCTACAACAACTTGCGAGACAAATCCTTCTTCAAGAGCGCCGAGGATCTCCACAAGTTCCTGATCGAGAACGACAAAAAGTACAGGGTCAGGGCTCTGGAGACTGGTGGATGGGAGCGCTACTGGTAGGATCACTTCTCGCAGAAGTATATATTTCCGTCGTCGGTTCCCAGCTGTAAGAACTTACCCGTGGCCAGGATCTTGTAGCTGTACTTGAGGGGGGCTACCCTGCTCCCTGGCCCAACTACCGACTCCTGGGGAAGGATGACGTTCTCTCCCACCACCGGTATCTTGGCCGGCTTGCTGTAGGGCAGGTCCGCGTCGAGGACGCATTTCGTCCCGATGGTGGAGTGCCTCCCTACGATCGTTTTGTTCAGGACCGATCCCCTCTTTATGTTGGCGAAGCTCATGATCATGCTGTTTTTGATCACCGAATCCCTCTCGATCAGGCTCGTGTGGCCGATGTGAGAGTTTTCGATGACAGCTCCCTTCTCGATGTTGCAGTTTCTGCCTATGAAGACGTTCCCTCTCAGCTCGATATCTCCGGAGTCGAGGTACTTTCCTATCCTGTTGAGGGTTTTGGGGTTGACCCACTGGCCTGGGCGGTACTCGTTCCTGAAGGAATAGTGCTCCACCTTTCCGCCGAGAAAGTCCGTCGCCGCCTGGAGGAGCCTTTCAGGAGTGCCTATGTCGATCCAGTAGCCTCCGACTGGATAGCCGTAGACGGGATATCCATGCTCGGTGAGATGGGGGATGAGGTCGCCGCCTATGTCCCTTGCCGAGTCGCCCATCTCAGCGAGAACCTTCCGGATCTCGGGGGAGAATAAATAAAAGGCGGTATTGATCATCCTGCTCGGCTCTTTTCCGGGGGCCGGCTTCTCTACGAAGCCGTTGATCCGATGATCTCCGTCGATCTCGGCGACGCCGTACTGGGATATGTCCTCTTCTTCCCCCAGATCTTTCAGGGCTACGGTGAGGACCGCTTTTTTCTCCCTGTGAAAATCGATGAAATTCTTGAGGTTGATGTCGATGACGTTGTCTCCTGAGACGACGAGCATGTCCTCTTTGATCTCGAAGTAGTTCGCGCAGTATCTCAGAGAGTCGGCGCTTCCCTTGTCGTCGTACTGGGGCTGATAGGCGAACTCCTCGATGTCGTTCAGCCCCAGCCTCTTGAAGAAGCCCTCCCCTGCCTTGAAGTAGTTGTTGAGGGGAAGGGTGTTCTCCGCGCCCTTGCTCCCGAGGACGAACCGCCTGCACCCCTGGGTCGCCAGAACCCTGAACAAAGTCGCGATTATGGCGGTGTCGCAGAGATCTACCAGGGGCTTGGGCTGGTCGAGGGTCAGAGGATACAGCCGCGTGCCTCCGCCGCCGACGGTGGCGATTACCGGTGGAAACATTTACTGCTCATCTCCCCTGAATCTGCATCAGTAGCCGCGCCTGATCTTGATTATTATCCGGGTTACAATGAAAACGATCAGGAATATTATGACGTAGAATATTATCTCCTGGGTTGTCATGTTC
Organism: uncultured Methanotrichaceae archaeon; assembly: GCA_964572505.1. Taxonomy (GTDB): domain Archaea; phylum Halobacteriota; class Methanosarcinia; order Methanotrichales; family Methanotrichaceae; genus Methanocrinis. The sequence continues at coordinate 7,135 of CAZNGI010000102.1, forward strand.
TCGCATGGGATGTTGAAGTTTATATTTTTGATGGGTGGAGGGGGCCAAAAGGGAAAATGCCGCCTCCGGATCAGAGGGTTAATTATAGAAAACGGGGAGGATAATGGGGATCGAGATCCAACTGAGGGATGAGTATTATGAGCGAGCGTAAAGAGGCTATAGAGAGGGCGAAGGCCCATTTCGAGAAGCTGCTCTTAGAGCAGATGGATCGGGTGGAGCAGATGAAGGCTGCTGGGGACTGGATCGATTACTCCATGATCGAGCCGATCGTCATCGGGGTGGTGGGTGGCGACGGGATCGGACCCTACATCAGCGCCGAGTCCAGCAGGGTTCTCGAATACATGCTGAAAGGCGAGATCGAGTCGGGCAAGGTCGAGATCAAAAAGACCGAGGGGCTATCCATCGAGGAGAGGGCTAGGGCGATGAAGGCGTTACCCGACGGGGTCATCGACAAGCTGAAGAAGTGTCACGCCATCCTCAAGGGGCCATTGACTACGCCGAAGAAGGGCGACCCCTGGCCGAACCTGGAGAGCGCGAACGTTGCGATGCGCCGGGAGCTGGACCTCTTCGCCAACGTCCGGCCCGTCAAGGTCCCGAGCCAGGGGATCGACTGGATCTTCTTCAGGGAGAACACTGAAGGAGCCTACATCCTGGGAAGCAAGGGGTTCAACGTCACCGACGACATCGCCTTCGACTTCACGGTGACCACCACTCAGGGAGCCGATAGGATCGTAAAGCTCGCCTTCGACCACGCGAAGAAGAACGGGATAGACAGGGTCACGGCCGTCACAAAGGCGAACGTCATCAAGACGACAGACGGCAAGTTCCTGGAGACGGCAAGAAACGTCGCCAAGGAGTATCCCGGCATCAGCCTGGACGAGTGGTTCATCGACATCATGGCGGCAAAGCTCGTCGATCCGAAGCGCCGGACTCAGTTTCGGGTCGTAGTCCTCCCGAACCTCTACGGCGACATCATCACCGACGAGGCCGCGGAGTTCCAGGGGGGAGTCGGGACCGCGGGATCTGCCAACATCGGGAAGAGGTACGCCATGTTCGAGGCGATCCACGGCTCGGCCCCGAGGATGGTGGAGGAAGGACGTGCCCAGTATGCCGACCCATCCAGCATGATGAGGGCGGCGGTGATGCTCCTTTCCCACATAGGCTTCGCCGAGAAGGCAAGAAAGCTCGAGATGGCTCTGGACGTCTGCGGCCAGCACGAGAAGAAGGTCGTTCTGACGGGCCGGCCGGACGGGGCGACGGGGGCCGAGTTTGCCAACTACGTGATGGAGACCTTACAGGACCCGAACCTGGAGGCGAAGTGGAAGAGCTA
>CAZNGI010000103.1:0-8437 GCA_964572505.1 uncultured Methanotrichaceae archaeon
TAAAATTCTAGGGTGGCTGGATTGCGCTTATCTGTAGGATAATCATCTTTTTTTGTAAGAAAATCCGGAAACATGGTTGACGGCACAAAATCTTTGATGCCACTCGAAGGTACTTTATATGCACAGGCTAAAGTAAATAATATTGTAGACTTTCCACAAGCATTTGGCCCAGACAAAACACTAACGGGATAGTTAAAGCGTATATTCAAATCACTAATGCCTCGAAGCCCCTGAATACGTACTTCATCTAAGAAATATTCAAGCTGTGGTTTCCTGCCACGTAATTGGTCCCACACTTGAGTTAATTGATATTTGAACACGACTATACACCAGCTAATAGATTATGTTGTTATCAACTATGGAAAAAGGTTTCGCTGACATATATATTTGACGCAATTTTTCATCTGATTTATTTATCCAGCGGTGCACTTTAACTCGGCTGATGTTTCTCTTAGGGTTCTTAGTGACACTACAAAAATAACACATTTGATCACATGGTATGACCTAAAAGGTTGTCCACAAATCAGAGGCAATATCGTACTCATCGGATATGCCAACTGATTCCAGGCGTACGACCTTTCTGCGATCAGATGAATTAAGGCGTATCATCATATTGATCTTAGGTTAACCCCCTATGATTCCTTCTCGACCTCCCAAAGAGGTTAAATAAATCAGGCTCGAAGAGTCGACCAGTGGTCGATAATGTCATTTGATATCGAGAACATTCACGCTCGCGAGATCCTGGACTCGCGAGGTAACCCCACCGTTGAGGTAGACGTCTGGACATGCTGCGGCTTCGGTCGAGCCGCCGTCCCCTCGGGCGCGTCGACGGGAACCCACGAGGCACTGGAGCTAAGAGACGGCGACGACAGGTACAATGGAAAGGGCGTCCTGAGAGCGGTCAAAAACGTCAACGAGATCATCGGGCCAAAGCTGATCGAATCGGGGATCTGTGCCCTTGAGCAGCGGGCCGTCGACAACTTCATGCAGGATTTGGACGGAACCCCCCTCAAGTCGAACCTCGGCGCCAACGCGATCCTTGGGGTATCCCTCGGCGTCGCCAAGGCCGCGGCCGATGAGTTAGGGGTCCCGCTCTACAGGTACCTGGGCGGCATCAACACGACGACGCTTCCGGTCCCGTCCCTGAACGTCCTCAACGGAGGCCAGCACGCCGGAAACGACCTTGCGATACAGGAGTTCATGATCCTTCCGAAGGGAGCAAGCTGTTTCTCTGAGGGCCTGCGGAAGGCTGCCGAGACCTACCACGCCCTGGGCAAAATCCTTCAGGGGAGGTACGGCGCCGGAGCCACCAACGTCGGCTTTGAGGGAGGCTACGCCCCGCCCCTGAATAGAACTGTCGACGCCCTCGACGCGCTGATGAGCGCTCTGGACGTCACCGGCTACGAGAAGGAGATAGGCATCGGGATGGACGCTGCCGCCTCCAGCTTCTACAAGAACGGCTCCTACGCCGTCGACGGCAAGAAGCTTTCAAGCGGCGAGATGGTCGACTTTTACGCTGACCTTGTGGCGACCTACCCCATAATCGCCATCGAGGACCCCTTCGAAGAGGAGGGCTTCGAGGACTTCGCGGCCCTGACCGCGAGGCTCCCAGAGACGATCATCATCGGCGACGACATCTACGTCACCAACGTCGAGAGGCTGGCGAAGGGTATCGAGATGAAGGCGACAAACGCCCTCCTCCTCAAGCTCAACCAGATCGGGTCCGTCTCCGAGGCCTTTGACGCCGCCAGGATGGCCTTCAGAAACGGCTTCAAGGTTATGGCGAGCCACAGGTCCGCCGAGACCGAGGACTCGGCCCTCGCCGACGTGACGGTGGCCCTGGGAGCCGAGATGCTGAAGACGGGAGCTCCCGCCAGAAGCGAGAGGAACGCCAAGTACAACCAGCTCCTCCGGATCGAGGAAGAGCTCGGGTTCGCGGCCAGCTACGCAAAGATCTAGGCGGGCCAGGCTCGAAAGGTCTATAATCGAAAGGCACCTTGGGCCGGAACATGGAATATTCGTTCAAGAGGGGCTTTCGGCCCGAGCTTGAGAGGATCAGAGCGGCCCTGGAGGAGGAGTTCCCCACCGAGATCCGGGAGGAGGGTGGGAGGCTCCTTCTCAGCTACGGCGCCCTCAAGTCGATTGAGGTCCGGGTCGAGGGAAAGAAGATGCTCGTCACCACCGAGCCCTCGGGCAAGGTTGGCGACGAGGTGATCCTCGAGACCAACAAGAGGTTCAGAAACTTCCTGGAGCGGGCCACCGGCTACACCGCAAAGCAGAGGCTCCAGCAGGCGAAAAAAGAAGCGGGCAAGGGCTAGGGCCCGTTTTTCCCCGAGCCACTCTCATTTCCAGCCTCAGTCACCCTGCTTTTGCTCGAAGCCGTCCATCTCCCGCCTTTTATCAAGACCTTCTCTAGCAGACCCTGAGCCTTCCTGCCACGAAATCCTCGACCAGATCTTTGATCCCCTCCAGATGCCGGTCGAGGACGGCCTCGATCCTCTTCTCTTCGCCCTCGTCCGGCCGCAGCTCGCCTCTTATCTCCACGGCCTTGAGGAGGGGCTCGGTGAGGGGCGCGCCGATCCTGCTGACCAGGGTTACGTAAGCCTCTTTCACGCCTTCTAATTCGGCGATCTCCTCAGCGGCCCTCTGGGCGACGACGTTGTAGATCTTGCCGACGTGATTGACGGGATTCTTTCCTGCGATCGCCTCTATCGACATCGGCCGCATGGGGGTTATGAGGCCGCTCCCACGATTGCCCCGACCGGTGGCGCCGTCGTCCCCCATCTCGATGGAGCTTCCCGTCAGGGTGAGAAAGATGTTCTCCTCGCCGTCGGCGGCGTTCACGGTGACCTCTGCGTCGGCAGCCTCGAGGATCGCCTCGCGAACCTTCGCCTTCACCTCCAGGTAATCCTCCATGGAGAAGACGAACTTTGAGACGATCGCCGCCGCCGCCACCAGGTTCAGCGTCTCGCCGATCCTGATCGCCATGGCCTTGGTGTCTTCCCCCACGCCCCTCACCCCTCTGATCCTCTTCTCCAGATCCAGGACCAGCCTTTCGGTGGGATTTAAAGGCGCAAACCCGACCCCTATCGAGGTGTCGTTCGCCCCCCTCTTCATGAGACTCCTAAGCTCCGGCGACCCCTCCCTCACCCTGGAGTCCACCCTGTAATCCTCGAGGTTTTTGACCGACCTTTCGAGATGGTCGGAGGCCGCCTGCTGAATTACGGCGTTTAAATCCTGGCCTTCAGGCGCCGTCGCCCTGCCGCCGACGATCACCGTCGGCGGCTCCAGAACCCTCCCGCCTCCGAACCGGACCTCCGCCCTCCCGGCGGTTATCAGGACCTTGTCGACGTTGTGGTGGAGGATCTCTCCGAACTCCTCGATGTAGAACCTGGACAGCTCCACCGAGATCGCCTCGGATATCCCGTCCGCCAGGGTGTCCGGGTGGCCCAGGCCCTTTCGTTCAACCGCCTCGAATGGGAGGGGTCTGTAGTTCAGAAACTCGATCATAAAAACACCCGAATATCTACAGAATCTCCGAATTAATATTTTGATCGGTTCCGCCGAAAGAGGGTCAATGAAGTACGCTAATTGACGTTAGGATCTGGGACCAAACCTCGATCGGTCTTATCGCAGAATTCAGATAATACAGCGATCAATAATTGTAAATTTGTCAGCAAACTGAAACGGCGATGAGCATTGGAGATTTATAATACTCAACCTATTCCTGAGGGTGTAATTTATATTCATGAAAGAGCATTCGACTGATCACATGACTGAGTCAGCAATAACGCCAGATCAGGAGTCGATTCAGGAATTACACTTAAAGAGGATCACAGCTCTGGAGAACGAGAACAAACGCCTGAGCGAGGAGATAGAGACCCTCAGGATGGAGAAAGAGGATACCAGAGCCAAGCTCGTTGAGACCCTCATATCCAACAAGAAGTACATGCGGGAAGAGGAGAGGCTCAAGAAAGAGAACGCGCTTCTCCGCAGGATGCCCCTCTTCCTGGCGACGGTAGTTGAGATGGGAGAGGACTACGTCCTTCTCCGACAGCACGGAAACAACCAGGAGTTCATAACCACCACATCTCCAGAGATGATGGAGGAGCTGGAGCCGAACACGAGAGTCGCGATAAACAACTCCCTTACGATCGTTAGAGTGATGGACAAGTCCGTCGACGTCAGAGCCAAGACTATGGAGCTTATAGAGGCACCCACCATCTCTTACGATCAGGTGGGCGGACTTGAGGACCAGATAAGGGAGGTCAGCGAGACCGTCGAGCTTCCCCTCACCCAACCCGAGCTCTTCGCCGAGATCGGAGTTGAGCCGCCGAAGGGCGTCCTCCTTTACGGTCCACCCGGAACCGGCAAGACCCTCATCGCCAAGGCTGTAGCCCACCACTCCAGGGCCACCTTCATCCACATGTCGGGAAGCGAGCTCGTCCACAAGTTCATCGGCGAGGGCGCCCAGCTCGTCAGGGACATATTCCAGATGGCGAGAGACAAGGCCCCTGCCATCGTCTTCATCGACGAGATAGACTCCGTCGGAAGCATCAGGACCCATGACGGGACCACCGGAAGCGCAGAGGTGAACAGGACGATGATGCAGCTATTGGCAGAGCTGGACGGCTTCAGGGCGAGAGGCGACGTCAAGGTCATCGCCGCCACCAACAGGATAGACATCCTCGACCCGGCTCTCCTGAGGCCCGGAAGGTTCGATCGGATTATCGAGATACCGATGCCGAACTTCGACGCTCGTCTGAGCATCCTTCAGATACACACCAAGAACATGAAGATGAACCCTGAAGTGGACCTTCAGGCCATCGCGAAGGAGACCGAAGGCGCGAGCGGTGCCGATCTCAAGTCTATCGCCGTCGAGGCCGGAATGATGGCCATAAGGCGTCGCGGCAGTTCGGTGACCGCAGAGGACTTCAAGAAAGCCGTGGACAAGGTTCTCGGCGAGGAGATGCTTCCTCACATGGACGAGTCGATGAGAATGTTCTCTTGAACTGAAAACTTTCCAACGGATGTGAGTTGCGGCATCGGGCGGCCGCAACCCACAACCAGCTATTCTCTTTGTCGATCTTCAGGCTTGCAGTGTGTATTTCTCGGAGGGTTTCTTCAGGGGGTTGTAATCTTTCTCCTTGTCCACCACGGTTTGAGGCCTGTCCCCAAGACCGTCCCCGAAGGGGTCGGGTCCGAAGTACCCGCTCCAGTAGTTGCCGACGTACCTCTTGTACGCCACGCCGTTATAAGAATAGCTAACGAGCTCCGTCGAATTCCAGAAGTTCGTCGAGTTCCAGGAATGGGCGTTGTTGAGGTTCTCGATCAGGTTGTTCATGTAGATTCTGTTGTTGAAGGAGTTGTCGACATAGATCCCGTAGTCGTTGATGCTCAGGTTGTTGCCGGCGAGGATGTTCCCGTTGGAGTTCTCAAGGCTGATACCGTCCAGGTTGTTTCGGACGGTGTTGCTGGTGACGGCGTTCCTGTTGGAGTAGAAGAGGCGGATACCGAAGATGTAGTTGTACCTCACCTTGTTTCCCCTGATGGTGTTGGAGTTGGAACGGAGAAGCCAGATCCCTTCATTATCGTTGTATCGGGCGATGTTGTTGGTTACGGAGTTGTTGCTGCCCTCGCCGAGGATTATTCCCGCCCACTGGTTGAGGCTTGCGTTGTTGTTTCTTATGGTGTTGTTACTCGCCTTGCTGAGCAGTATGCCGCCGAAGGTGTTGTTGCAGGCGCTGTTGTCCATGATTGTGCATTTTTCTGAGGAGTAAAGGGAGATGCCCACGTCGTTCTGGAAGACTGAATTTTTGACCACGTTGTTATCGGCTGAGCCATCAAGGACTATCCCATACTCGTTTCCGGCGACGTTGTTGTTTCTGACGACGTTGTTTTTTGAGGTCACCTTTATCCCGGCGTCCTTCCACAACCTGCCCGAATTCGTGACCTCAAAACCTTCAAATAAAACTTCGTCGGCGGAGATGACGACGGCGCTTCCAGACCCCCCGGCGTCCACCACAGGTTTCCCGTTGCCGGTATCCAGGCCGATGAGAGCGATCTTTTTTGTCACGTTTAAGTTTTCACGGTATTCTCCGCTTTTCACGATGATCCTGTCTCCGTTGCTGGCCCGGTTTATGGTGGCCTGGATGAATTTGTCATCGTAATCTGGGGAGACCACCAAAGTCGCTCCGAGAGCCGGCCCCCATGAGAGAACGAGGACTATCGCCGAAATTACAAATATCCTGTTGTAGACGCCGTTTCTGAGCATAGGACCATCCTCTTTTTTGAATCGGTATAATCCGGGTTATGTGTTAAAAGCTTTTTTAGGTATCCACAAACCCATAAACGACCATCCATGGGTCCGATCCGCAAGTCCGACTGACCTTTTCCCTATATCGGTTGCCAGCGAAACCGTTAAGTATTTCTGAGTTTTCCTTTTTCCTGATGGAAGAGGACGAGATCGTATCGGTGGAAGAGGACATCTTCTACGAGTACACGGTCCCTTCTGACATCGGCCCCGATGGTCTTGATTCTGTCTCGAACATCTCTAGCCTCACGACTGATCTGCCGAAGGAGCTATCTTCGGAAGTGACCTCCCAGCTTACGGGCGAGGGGGCCCAGTCGACGTTGAGTTCGATCATCGACTACCTGAACTCTGCTCTGGGCATAGATCTCGTATCGATCGCCAGGATCTTCTTTGAGATAATCGTAATCGTTGTTGCAACCTATCTCGCCGCCAAGATGGTAAAAAGAGCGATCACCATCCACCTACCCAAGGTCGTTGCGACCGGAAAAACTGGCCTTGACGCAGAGACCGAGATGACCTTCCGGACCCTGATCAGCAGGCTTCTGGTGGCGGCGATCTACATCGTCGGTTTTCTTCTCGTGATCTCCCGGATACCGACTCTCAACAGTCTTGCAGTAACACTGTTGGCAGGTGCTGGGGTAGCTGGCCTTGCCATAGGCTTTGCTGCCCAGGACTCCTTATCAAACGTCATCTCCGGCATCTTCCTCGCGGTCTTCCATCCCTTCAGGGTGGGCGACTTCATCGACTTCAGTGGCGAGTACGGCCAGATAGAGGATCTGACCCTGAGGCACACCACCATAAGGACCTGGGACGGCCGGAGGATCTTCGTCCCCAACAGCATCATAGGCAACCAGCCGATAGTAAACTGGTCGATAACAGACCCGGTCATAAACTGGCCCGTAACCGTCGGGATCGCCTACACCGCAGATATAGACAAGGCCAGAGATATAATGCTGGAGGTGGCGAAGAGGCATCCTCTCGTCCTCAAAAATCACGACATAACTGTGAGGGTTACAGAGCTTGGCGATTTCGCCGTGAACTTGCGGCTCGGAATGGACGTGCCAAGCAGAGACGTCGCCTGGACCACGGGATGCGAGATCAGGGAGGCGATCAAAAAGAGGTTCGACAAAGAGGGGATCGAGATACCCTACCCCTACAGGAACCTAATAATCCAAAATCCGACAGGATCGCCGTCCAGTCCGGAGGGCCAGGACCCGATGACGCGAGAGGTCGGGGAGATGCGAGAGGATCAGGCCTCTTAGCTTTGGAGTCTGGACCTTATGATCTCCTTCAGGGGCTCGATCGCCTTGCGTTTGGCAGAGATGGGAGCGATCCGATCTTGCCACTGGCTCCAGGGCGGGAGCATCCCAAGCCGTTCTCCGATCTCGTCCAGGGTGGCGTCGGGATCTTCAACCTTGTCCATCTTGTTTGCGGCCACGACCACCGCCATATCCAACTCCGTCAGAAACTCGAATAGCTCCGCCTCCAGGGGGACCTCGCCCCTATTTTCCCAGCGGTCGGCTATCTCAAGAAAGCTGGCGGCGTCTATCACCTGTATCGCGAGAAGGATCTCTTCGGCCTTATCCTCGAAGTAGCGGACTATGAAGTCCTTTGTGCCCTCTTGGACCTTCTTATCGATGCCTTTCATGTAGCCGTACCCCGGCATGTCGACGTAGACGACGTTCCCCACCTGAACTCTTGCAGGGCCGACGGTAACTCCGGGCCTTCTTCCCACCTTCACCTTCTTGCCTGTGAGCTGGCGAAAGAGGGTGGATTTGCCTACGTTTGACCTTCCTATCAGTACGATCTCTGAAGTCATGGACCGATCATCTCCCGTCTATTACGAGGTCCCTTCGGAAATTCGTTTCTGTCCGCCACATTCACCTGATTTGCAGAAAACTCCCCGCTCAGAGGACGGCGCTGCAGATCTGCACCCTCGGGCGAACCGAAAGCCTTATATTCGACGAATGACGTAGTTATGATAGGCAAAAGTCGACCGTAATTTTTCCTCCCTCCCTAGAATCCCTACACACGACTTTTGCCCCTCCCTTCATTGCAATTCGTGCCTTCATGACCACATCAATCTCTCGGCTTTTCAGGGTTCTTTTGATCCGCGTTTTCCGG
>CAZNGI010000104.1:0-8364 GCA_964572505.1 uncultured Methanotrichaceae archaeon
AAAAAATGTAGATTTAATATTCAAATTGTTTTTAGATATGATACGCCCCGTTTCTGACCTCTGCCCTCTCTCCTTCGACCCTGACGTCGAGGGAGACGAGGCCGGAGAAAATGCCCTTCAGGGGCGAGGGCAGATCCTTCATCCTGGCGGTCATGACCGGGTCCCTGTACTCCAGGTTCCATCCGCCTTCCCTGAAGGCCGCAGAGATCACCACATCGTATGCCCTCCACCGGAAAGTCCTCACCTGGGGCAGAGTTTCCGCCCCGTAGAGAGCCGCCTTCAGCCCTTCATCTGGGGATCCTTCATCCGGGGAAAGAACGTCCATCTTCGGAAAATTCCCCCCGAACAGGACTTCTCCGGATAGGGCGTCGTAGCTGTAGACGCTGACCATCCCATCGTCCTCGGCGAGGACCGTCCACTCGAAGAGGCTGGGGGCCGGAAAGGCCGTCGCATCACCGCCGAAGATCTCCTCTGCCTGATCCTTCTCTGCGAGCCTGACGCTTCCGGTCAGGGCCAGAAGAAGCAGAAGGAGAAGGAGCATCTTTCGAGGATCGACGAGTTCTTGCCTTTTGACCTCGAAGATCAAAATCCCGAGGCTGGCCAGGAGTAGGGGGGTCTCGGAGTAGAAGAAGATCTCAGCAGACCACCTGGCAGGATCGAGGGGGTACAGGAGGGGGATGCCCCGGGTGGTCAGGCTGTCGAGGGCCAGGTGGACCAGAACGCCGGCGTATGCGAAGAGGATTGCCTTTCTTGTGAACTTCGGATCGAGGCCGAAGCTTTGCGAGATCCGAGACCGAACGGGCCCGGCGCAGAAGAGACGTAGGGTCAGCAGGGCCGCAAAGAAGCCGAAGAAGGGGGAGTGGGTGATCCCCCGGTGCACCAGAAGAAAGAAGTCCGGGTGAATCCAGTTGATCGGTAGGAGGAAGATGTCCAGGTCCGGAGCAAGCCCTCCAATGGCGAGGGCCGCCACCTCCTCGGCGCTCCTTTTGAGCCACCTTCCCAGGAGGAGGGGGAGGGCGACGTGGGTGAAAAGGTCCATCAGGCCTCCGTTGAGATACCGTCCGAGCTCATAAGATCAAAGGTCATCGAATCCACCGATTTTGACTTGAGCCCTTCTCTGGGCGAAACCAACACCTTTCGCTTATATCAGGCGAGATTGGCCAACACCGGCCCACCGCATATTGCAGGACCGTTCAATCGATGGGCCCGACCTCTCGGGAACCGATCGCCTGGCCTGGGGCCGGGTCTTCGGGATTATCTATGTCCATGAGGGGCTGAAACCTTATACCTTATGGCCCCAAGAATAAAAAATGGGGGTCAAATATGAAGCTGAAAGTTCTTGTTGACAACAACACCCTGATCGACCGCTACTTCCGGGGCGAACCCGGAGTTTCTTACTTCATCGAGGATGGATCGAAGAAGATCCTCTTCGACGTGGGGTACTCAGACCTCTTCATCGAGAACGCATGTAAGATGAGGATCGACCTATTGGATCTCGATTTCGTGGTCCTGTCTCACGGCCATCTCGATCACACCTGGGGGCTCGACCCCCTGGCGAGGCTCATCACCGAGGCGAAGATCGAGGGGATCGACCACAAGACACTGACTCTGGTGGCCCATCCGGATGCGTTTCTCAGCAGAAAGATCGGCGACCTCGGAGAGGTCGGGCCGCTCCTCTCCGAAAAGGAATTGTCCCGCCATTTCGAGATCATATCGAGCCGAGACCCGGTCTGGCTAACAGAGAGGCTCGTCTTCCTCGGGGAGATCGAACGCGAAAACGACTTTGAGGCCAAGTCGCCCCTGGGAAAGACGTCGACCGAAGAGGGCGAGAAGGATGATTTTTTGGTGGACGACTCAGCTCTCGCCTACAGGTCGCCCGAGGGGCTGGTGATCGTTTCGGGGTGCTCTCATTCCGGAATCTGCAACATCACAGAGCAGGCGAAACGGATCACTGGCGAGAATGGAGTTCTCGACATCGTCGGTGGGCTCCATCTCCTGGACCCACCGGAAAGGCAGATGAGAGAGACCTTGAGATACTTTGGAAGGATCCGGCCCCGCGAGGTTCACGCCTGCCACTGCACCGACCTCGCCTCTAAGGTCGCCCTCGCCAGGGTCGCTAACCTGAAAGAGGTGGGCGTGGGGCTAGATCTCGAGTACGATTAAAATGAAGGTGGGGCCCGCAGAAGACAGCGAACCCCGTAGTTACTCTTTCTCCACTCCTGATCTAAACAGCGGTCAGAAGTTCATGGAATCCCCGAAGTCCATACCACCACCGAAGTCGAACTCCATCTCCTCGAACTTGAACGTATTCGCGTCGAAGCTCATCCCGTCCTCGAAGAGGTCGGGCATATCAAGGCTCGGGCTGATCTGCGTCACCTTCTCGGCGTCGGGCGAAGCTTTGGGCGCCTCCGTCACTGGCGCCTTCGCCACGGCCACCTCCGGCGTATCTGCCGCCATCCCCAGGGTGGCGGGGGGTATGATGAAGGGCGTCTCGGGATCGCCCAGGAGGGTGATCCCGTAGTAACAGTACCTCAAGTTCCTACCCCCACCCCCAGTTGCGTTGACCTCTCCGATGAACGTCTCCTTTGATAGCTGGTTTACTTTGCCGATGTTTTTGGCATTAGTCGGCCCATTGAACATCTCATTCCAGAAGGCGTAGTCGAACCGCTGGGACGGGCTGTCGTTGATGTTGTTCAAATCGATCAGGCCGTACCTGGTGTTTCCTATGAAGGCGAAGGCTCCGGCCGGTGCGGTCACGAAGTGCTCCAGGACGCAGTCGTGAGGCAGGTAAACTCCCGCAGGATCTCTGTTGTCAAAGGACGCTGCATACCCGGCCTGGGAATATCCGAAGAAGTACTTGGTGTTGTTGAGGGCGTCAGCGTGGTTGTATCCCATCTTCATCACGTAGGCTACGATGTCACAGAAGTTGGAAGTGCCAATGTGATTTATGGCGTGGATGTAGTTGGCGTTAATCTCCTTTATCAGCGATGTCCTGGACCAGTCATACTGGTTGCAGTCGCATTCGTCTCCGGTGGTGTTCCTGTCATAGAGGGTCTCAACGTAGAATACATCCTCCGAAAATAAGGGCTTTATCTTGTCTTTGTAGTCTCCGCCCCATGCCCAAATCACACCCCACTGAGGCTCGTCTTCGGGATCGTCCTCGTCGGCCTTAGGATAGATCATGGGCTCCATATATTCGCCGACCATCCAAATGCCAGGGAGGTAGCGGTCGGTTATGTTTGTGGATTCGTAGGCTATAGTCTTTCTGACGAAGTTTGAAAGCTCGACATAGTTGTCCACCGGAGCTCGCCCGACATAGACCTCTGCTTCCAGATCGACCCAACCGCCTTTTTCGCCGTCCTTTTCTTCACCGTAAACTCCGTTGCCGTTGTAGTCGTAATTCCCGTCCAGACAGGCGTAGTAGAGATCTGAAAGCAAGTTCACCGTTTCTTTGGGCGGGCAGCAACAGCCGGGGTTTGGCTCGTAAGCCCAAGCCCATAGCCCTCTAGCGGGAACTATGGCGTCCCAAGTCTCGCCGCCGATCCTGCCACCGTCTCCGTCACCGCCCAGGAGGACATATTCTATGTGGTTATTAAAATAGGCGTCCTTGATGAACTCGCGGATCACCTCCTGGTCATCCTGACGAACACTCCGCTTGTAATTGGCGTAAATATCCTCAACCGTGACTATGGCTGCATTTACTCCTTTTTTGGTCTTCCAGGCGGCAAGGGCCTGGAAGTTGTAGGGACCGGGGGCCTCTTTCAAGTACTGGTTGGTGATGATGACGTAATCGTAGTTCCCGTCCAGGAGAAGAGACTTGTTCGTCAGAGCCAGGTCCGAGACGTATGTGGTCGCCTTCTCGGGGTTGTCGACGATCGTGCCGACCTCCTCCCTGTCCTCGGGAAGACCTCTGAAGAGACCTCGATCGAGGGTCTCTGCGGGAGCCGTCGTCACCTCGACGTCGAAGGCCCCGAAGCTGTAAGCGTCACCCGTCTTCGGGATGTACTTGATCGGATAGAGGTTTACGTAAAGAATATTGTAGCCGTGCTTCTTCTGAACTCCGAGGACCGAGTAGGCCGTCTCAGGATAGGGGCTTTCTGACTCGTAGATCTCCTCGTTCAGAAGGGCGAGCTCTGGTGTATACGTCCAGTTATCCTCCGGATTGCAACCGGTACAGTTCTTGGTGAAGCCTATGGGAACGGAGTTCTGACCTGGCCTTATCGAAACGCTGCCGAGATACCTCTCGTTGCCGGGAACTACCTTTACCTCCTGAACCTCCTCACCATAGGGTATCAGTATTCTGGCCGTCCTCAAGGGCAAGACCGGCTCTCCCGGGACGATCCGGTTATTCAGCCCTGGAATTGTCACCGAGTCGTAAATCTCCTTAGACCCATCGGGGCCCGCCAGCGTCACTGCGCCCCTATCGACGGTCGGTTCATTGAGAAGGTACTGCAACGTGATCTTGCTCGTGCTACCAGGATCGCCCTGGGCCAGAGCTGATGAAAAGATCGTCAAGCTCAAAGATAGGCTCAAGAGACAGATCAGGCAAACTGAAATAATTTTTTTCATGTTTCTCCCTCATATTTCAGGGCCGTGCAGATCGGGCGCCGGTGCTGACCCTCTTCAGAATAGGAGTCTTCGAATGGTCTGGGACTTTCATCTCCAGCTCATCTCTCCAGCAAGTCGATCCTCTACTCTGATCGAACGGTGACACGGTCCCCCCCTTCATTGCTTATAAATGTATATTGGTCTTGAAAAACTATTTAACTGTTTCCCACGCCTTAACGAAGGGGCCCTTCAAGGGGCTTTGCTGGAGGTCGACGACGCCAAAAAGGTGCTTCTTAGGAAGCGCGGAGCCAGCCGCTATATGAAGGGCTGACGAACGGCACCGATCTCAAGACGTGGGGCCGCCGGAGGGAGGAAGCGGCCCTCAGGCCCTCTTCCTCCTCCTGTAAAGGTACGCTCCCCCGGCCAGAATAAGGATCAAAACTATGACCCCCGGAAGGGTGTAGGACCGACCTGCAGGGTTCACGCTCACCGGGATCTTCATGCTCTCGGAGATTATGGTGTCGCCCCGAAGGTCGGTGTACTTGATCTCGCTGTTGATGCTGTAGGGCTTGGCCGTCGCGTCCGAATCGACGTCGATCTTGAACTTGACGGTCCTATCCTCGCCCGGCGCGAGGGCGCCTATGTAGGCCTGATCGTCGGTGGAGGAGAAGGGTTTGAAGACGGAAAGCCTCGCTATGGCGTCGCCCGCGGCCTCCTCGCCCGTGTTCTTGTAAGTGACCTCGATGATACCGTCCTTCTCGCCCGCGGAAAGCTCAGCCTTGACATCGGTGATCTCAAAGTTCGCCTCGATCTTCACCGTCACTGGGATGGTGACGGTCTCGTTGGCGGCCTCGTACCAGTAGGCGGTCTGAAATCCTCGAAGGCCCACGTCGGGGTCCAGCTCGTCGGCGTCCACCTCGGCGTTGTACTGATAGTCGTAGGATAGGTCGAGCTTCAGGGGATACCCGCCCGCGGGAGCGCGGCTTGAGATCTTGATGGAGAACTCCATCGGATCTTTGGCCTTCTCGCCGGACCTCAAGGCCTCGATCACCTGGTCGCCCGACTTCACCTCAATGAGGGCGCTCTTTGATCTGAGGGTTCCCGTGATGCCGAGGGCCGCCGTCCTCTCCCGCTCGTAGTCCAGCTCCCGGTCTGCCAGCATCTGCTCCATCTTGGTATCTGCCTTCTTGTCGGCCTCAAAGCCCATGATCCTGCCGTAGTTGGTGAGGTCTACGTAGAGGGTGACGGTGTCGCCCCGCTCGAACTCGTTCGTCCCGGCGAGGCTTGCGTCCAGCTGTGGAGATCCAAACGTCGTCCAGTAGTTGTCCAGGGATACCGAGGGTATGTAGTTGTCAGCCGCCCAAGCGGGCGGTATAAGCGCCAGAGCGATCGCCAGGGCGAGGGTGATAATCATTCTTCTCAACTCGTCATCCTCCAAAATGTCGTCTTGAATCGCGAATCATCTTGAACATGAATCATCTTGAACATAGTTCTAATCATCTCCAGCGGACCCCTTCATATTCAATCGGTCTTCAGCCTTGCTGATGTAAGCCGGGAACATCTGGAGCCTGATCAGGAGCACCGGAAATACCGTGAAGGTCACAAAGAGGGCGAAGATCACCGATAAGACGGTCACGGCCCCGAAGTTGCTGGTGATGGGAAACGATGAGGTGGCCAGGGCCGAAAAGCCGAAGACCGTTGTGAGGCCGGAGGCCGCGATGGCCGCCCCGATGCGGCTTGTGGCGATCCGGAGCGCTTCGATGGAGCTGTCCGTCTTCTCCTTCTCCTCGTAGAACCGCTCCAGGGTGAGGACCGCATACTCAGACCCCACCCCAAGGATCAAAGCTCCAAGGGTGGCGGTGAGGGGGGTGTAGACCATCCCTGAGAAGCGCATCACGATCCCCATTAGCCCTATGACCACGATCATCGGAAGAACGGGAAGGGCCGCCTTAACGGGATCGCGGTAAATCAGCAGAAGTACGCTGAATATCAAAACGAGGCCCAGAAGGGTCATCTTGATCCTGCCGGTGGTCAGAGCCTCGATCACCGTCGTCATCACCACCAGATCTCCGGTCACGACCACCGAGGTCCCGGGCCGCGGTCCGATCCAGGCGACGTCCTTTTCGACCTCGGAGATCAACCTGTCGATCCCCTCCTCGCCCAGGTCCTGGACGGCGCTCCCGATGTTCAGCTGGATCAGGGCCGAGTCCTGGCCGTCGATGTACCGATCCAGAGCGCCATCTGGGATCTGGTCGAGGACTTTTCTGACCTGGGTTCTGTCCTGGGGGATCTCGCCTCCGTTGTAGATCTTGACGTAGGTGGCGATGCTGGTGACGCCGCGGACCTGCTCTCTCGACTTGGTGATGTAGGTCCCGAACTCGTCCATCCAGCTGAGGGTCGCAGGATCTGTGACGTCTCCTGTCTGGAGGATCAGGTTGAGCTGGTCGTCGCCGCCGAATACGTCTTTCAGGTGGCGGAACTGGACCAGGGGCGGAAGGTCCTGGGGTATATACTCTTTGAAGTCAGTCTCTATCGGGACCTGGGAGTCGGCGTAAAATCCGACGGAGGTGAATATGAGGGCGAGGACCAGGACCCCTTTCCAATTGCATAGCGAGAATATGGCGACCTTTTCGATCTGGAGGCCGATGGCCGATGGCCGGGCCCCCTCAGGATCGAGTCCGGATCCCTCTGGGCCCTTCGCAGACCACCGGTTCTGCATCTGGCAGAGGAGCGTCACCCCCACGAAGAGGGCCGAAAGGTAGCACATGGAGATCCCGATCAGGCAGAGGAGGCCAAAGTCCCTCACCATCGGAACGGAGGATATGAAAAGAGAGACGAACCCGGCGCTGGTTATGATCAAAGCGATCATGACGGCGGGAGCGGTGTGGGATACGGTTTTTACGGCCGCAGCCTCCATCGATCCCGTTTTGTCGAACTCCTCCTCGATCCTGCTCTGGAGCTGGATGGCGTAATCTATCCCAAGGCCGATCAGAACCGGGAAGGCCGCCATCGAGACGAAGGACAGGGATATCCCCAGATACCCCATGGCGCCGAAGGTCCATACTATCCCGAGGAGAACTACGGGAAGAGGCATCAGAGGCAATCGGACGTGCCTGAAGACGAGCAAAAGGGCGACGACCATCAGAAGCGAGGAGACCACGAGGAGGACTCCGGTGTCCTTGGACATGTCGCCCTTGATGGAGTAGCCGAGGGCGACGTTCCCGGTGACGACGACGCCCATCCCCGGCGGGAACTCGGCCACGTCGACGGCCTTCTCGGTCTCGGCGAGAAGCTCCTCCAGAACCGAGTCCTCGATGGAGAGGGGTACGTCTATCGAGACCATGGTGTGCCTCTCGTCGGGCATGATCCCCTTCACCATCTCGGGGTTCAGGGATTCGAGGATCTGGCCCACCGTCTCGTGGTCCGGGATGGTGCGAACGCCGGTCTCGCGCTCCATCTCGTCCATCACCATCTTGGCTATGCTCTCAGAGCCGAGGACGTGGTTAGCTCCCTCCATCTGGCGAACGAATCGATCCATCGCCCTCAAAACTTCGGGGCTGGTGACGTCGTCCCCCTCGACGAGGACGACAATCGAGTCGGTGCCGAACCTCTCCAGGTAGAGATGATCATACTCCAGGTATAGCCTGGTGTCGGGGTCCACGAAGGCCTCGGTTCCCGTCTCCATCGAGATGTTCTGGGCGTAGTGGAGGGCCATCACCGTGAGGATGGCCGCTGCGGCCAGAATTATTATGGGGTTTTTGGCGATCCAGGCCCCGAGCTTCTCTGTTCTGCTTATGGTCATCACCAATTTTATTT